>CAYGTH010000804.1:0-2908 GCA_964352745.1 uncultured Bacteroidia bacterium | reverse complement strand
GTACGCCTCCTCGGTAAATATGATCCCAAATCCCGACCTTGAAATCCAGGCCTCTTTCGTGCGCCATGTCAATCATGCGATTGAGGGCCGATAAATTGCGTTGTTGTTCGGCTGCCGTCAGGTTTCCCATGCGTATATCAGGAAAACCCTCGACATCAAAAAAGTAGGGATAACAGGGTGCGAGGAAACCGCCGTTTTCATATCCAAAAATCACCACCATCGAGTTGAATCGATTTTGTGCGAGCAGGTCCATATAGCGTGCCCAGTACGCCTCATCGTAAAACCGGCTTTCCCAATACGCGCGATTCATCGTATATAGAGAAATCGCCCGGGTGCTGACATCGGGTTGTTCGCTGATGACCTTAACCTCGCTCAAGGGCGCATTGCGATCGGTGCTCCAGGATATACGTTCGGCGACATCCAGGAGGCCATACATCAATCCGCGATCATCAGATCCGTTAATGACCCAGGCAGGTTTTTGCTGGACTTCTGTTTTCCAGATACTTAAGGCCTCAGCTTCTTTTGGCACCTGCTGATTGGAATCCTGCAAGAGTTGTGAAGCTACTCCAGGTCCCTTCGACAAACCCGCTACCAGGAGGATTTCACCGCGGGCATCAGCTATCGTCTTTACTTGCTCAAATTGGATCTCTTGTTTCTCCAGGGAGGAAGTAAGTTGAACAAGGCCATGGTCTGCCGGGCTTCCCATGTTTGCATCAGTAATAATCGAAATTTTGGGATTGCTGCTGCAGGCGACTGTGCTGATGATCCCTAGTATCCAAAGGAAAAACACGCCTGTACGAAGAACAGAGATACGCGGTTTGGATAAGGTCATGATTTTTTGTCTAATGAGTATTTGAAAGATCAGCTCGGATATCATCTCATCCCAGCAATTCCCGAATTACTTTCCCATGCACATCGGTTAGGCGATACCGTCTGCCCTGATGTTTGAAAGTCAGCTGTTCGTGATCAATTCCCAGCAGGTGCAGGAGCGTTGCCTGAAAATCATGAACATGAACGGGATTTTCGGCAATGTTATATCCCAATTCATCGGTAGCGCCATATTGCAAACCGCGCTTGATCCCGGCACCCGCCATCCACATGCTGAAACTATAAGGATGGTGATCCCGGCCGTAGTCCTCTTTTGTCAGTTTCCCCTGGCTATAATTGGTACGTCCAAATTCTCCTCCCCAAATTACTAAGGTATCATCGAGCAGTCCCCGCTGTTTCAGATCCATGACCAATGCGGCTGACGGCTGGTCAATATCACGGCATTGCTTGGATAAATGATCCGGGAGGCTGTTATGCTGATCCCACCCCTGGTGATAGAGTTGGATAAATTTAACATTGCGCTCGGCCAGTCGTCTCGCGAGCAGGCAATTTGCAGCAAAAGAACCGGGTATGCGGGCTTCCGGGCCATACAGATCAAAAATGTGCTCGGGTTCATCGCTGAGATCAGTTATTTCCGGAACTGAGCTTTGCATCCGATATGCCATTTCATACTGCGCCATACGGGCATAAATTTCCGGATTGGCATCTTTCTGCTGGTATCGTCGATTCAATTGCTGGAGGTGATCGAGCATGAGCCTGCGATTTTCAGGGCTGATCCCTTCCGGATTGCTGATGTATAAAACCGGATCTTTACCGGAACGAAATTGTACCCCTTGATGCTGCGAAGGCAGGAAACCACTGCCCCACAGGCGGGAAAGCAGGGGTTGTGCAGCCATGGCGCGGCCACTGCCTTTGGAAAGCAATACACAAAATGCCGGGAGGTTTTCATTCTCATTCCCCAGGCCATAACTCAGCCAGGAACCCATGCAGGGCCGTCCGCTTTGTTGTGATCCCGTTTGGAAAAAAGTGAGCGCCGGATCATGATTGATTGCATCCGTATGTAAAGAGCGAATGATGCACAGTTCATCGGCAATTTTCGCGGTATACGGCAACAAATCACTGACCCATGCACCGGACTGCCCATGCTGCTTAAAATGGGCAAAGGAACCGACCATGGGTTTGGGTTGACTGGCAGTAAATTCCGTTACGCGCTGACCTTTGGCTACTGAAGCAGGAAGCTGTTCTCCCCAGCGCTTTTGCAACAAGGGTTTATAATCGAATAGTTCTAGCTGAGAGGGCCCTCCACTCTGAAAGAGGAAAATGACTCGTTTAGCTTTGGGTGCCAGATTAGGATTTCCTAATATTCCGGATAGCCCCGATTGTGCTTCAAGAGTCTCATTCCCCAGACAACCCGGCGATAAAGATGCCAAAGCAGCTGCTCCCAGTCCTAAGGTAGCCCGAGAGATAAAATGCCTGCGTGTAAGGGTTAATAATGGGTCCATGAATCAACTTTTGTGAATACTTTCAATCAGATTCATCAGGGTACTTGCCACGACCGCATAGGCTGCCAATTCTATGGAGGGCAAATCGGGATTTGGGGGCGATTCACCAATTTCCAGATAGGCTGCTGCCTTTTCCGGGTTGGCATTAAATTCCGCTATTTCCATTTCAAGCAAGTCTTCCAGCACCTCAAGTTCTTCCGCATCCGGAAATCGAGAGGTCGCCCATCGGAAGCCAAAGGCAATCCGATCAGTGGCCGTTTTTCCCCCTTCCCGCATCATACGATCTGCCAGGACACGGGCGGCCTCTGTAAATTGCGGATCGTTCAGCAAAACCATTGCCTGCAAGGGTGTACTGGTCGATTGTCTTTTGATGATGCAGTTATTTCGAGAGGAAGCATCAAAAATCATCATAGCCGGCGGCGGCTGAATCCGCTTCCAGAAGGTGTACATACTCCGCCGATACAAGTCTTGCCCATGGCTATTCATGTATTTTCGCTGATACCTCCCCCCAGACGAAACTTCTGTCCACAAGCCCTTTGGCTGATAGGGTTTGACGGCTGGCCCGCCTATCTGATGGC
>CAYGTH010000803.1:0-2909 GCA_964352745.1 uncultured Bacteroidia bacterium | reverse complement strand
GCCTTATTTCCAGGCAGATAACAAGCCCTTTTTCGATCGAAACTTTGAAACAGATGAAGTGGGAGCATTATATGACCCCGCACATCCAATCAATGATTCCCCCAATAACACGGGTTCAAATGAGCTGCCCCAGGCTCAAGAGGCATTTATATGGTATCCCAAAGGACGGTCTCCCGAGTTTCCCATGCTTGGACAAGGTTCCAATAGCGCAATGTCAGGCCCTGTTTATTACCCGCCTGCATCAGCGAGCGAGTCGCAGGTAAAATTCCCCGCCTACTATCACGGCAAGTGGTTTATTTATGAATGGGCGAGAAGCTGGGTGCAGGTCATAACCTTTGACTCTGCTCAAAACATTGCCCGAATAGAGCCCTTTCTCCCAGACGAAAAATTTGCAAAACCCATCGAAATGGAAATTGGACCAGATGGAGCAATTTATATGCTCGAGTATGGCCAGAACTATTTTCTCAATAATCCGGAAGCCAAGCTGGTAAGGATCGAATATGCAGAAGGAAACCGACTGCCGATTCCTGCAATTTCGGCAGATCAGCCTGATGGGGCTGCCCCGCATACCGTTACTTTTTCCGCGACAGGTTCCGTGGATTATGACAAAGCGGATCAGTTAACTTATGAATGGCTGTTTGAAGGCAAGTCGGTACAAGCCACTGGAGCAAATGCCGCCTTTACCTTTTCGGAAAACGGTGTCTATCATCCCCGTCTTCGGGTTTCAGATAGTCAGGGCGGAAGTGCTGAAGCTGAAGTGGAGATTCGGGTAGGAAATGCGCCACCTGAGATCCAGATTGAATATGCAGGGAATACCACCTTTTTCTTTGCGGAAAAAGCACCTGCCTATGCCGTTAGCATTACAGATCTGGAAGATGAGGGGAATGGAGGAATAGCCCAATCCCGTGCTGATGTCAGTTTTGTCTATGTCGATGATGCCAATGATTTGGAAGTATTGCTGGGCGGAAACGGGTCTCTGGATCAGGGTTCCGTAAAGTACATTCGCGGTAGTCAGCTGATTCAGAATAGCGACTGTGCTTCTTGCCATTCGAGGGAGGTTCACTCAGTGGGGCCGAGTTACCTCGAAGTGGCAGCGCGTTATCAGGACGATCCTAAAGCGGTTGAGTACCTCGCAGGTAAAATCATCGCAGGTGGAAACGGGAATTGGGGAGAGAAAATCATGGCCGGACATCCGCAGCACAGCAAAGAGGAAACCACCGAAATGGCCCGGTATATTCTCTCACTCACTTCGGCACCCGAAAAAGGCTTGCCATTAGCCGGGAACCTGCGCTCAAGAAGCCAGCATACAGGCGGTGCATATTTACTGGCAGCCACCTACACCGATGGCGGTGGAAACGAAATCGCTCCAATCAGTAAGCGGGAGGTACTGGTATTACTGGACCCGACTGTATCAGCTGAAGCCCATGACTTTTCGGAGGGGGTAGGGAAGCGCAGATGGGGACCGGATAGAGAAAGAATGGTAAGTGGGATGAAAGGAACCGGGCATATCGGTTATTCCGAGATAGACCTGACAGGGATTGAGGCCCTGAGTTTGGAGCTGGTGTCCCTTGCTGGAGGTACCATCGAAATCCGTAGCGGAAGCGCTACAGGCAAGCTATTGGGGAGTTCAACAATTCCGGCAACATCGAGAGAAGCCAAGCGTAAGATTCGAATTCCCCTTTCAGCCAGTCAGGGAAAACAAGATGTGTATATCGTATTTCAAAATAGGGCCCAGCCCGACGTAGAAATGATGTTACTCAATTGGGTTCGTTTTGAGGCAGGAGGGGGGAGTTAGGGAAGCCCTACATTTCCCGCACTTCCTGCCCGGCTTTCGCATAGGAAAGACGTGCGATTCTTTCCGTCCGATGATAGGCATCTAGCCCGGAGCAGGTAAGGCTGCCGGCCTGGTCAATTGCCAGGTATCCATCTGCTTCGATGGCTTGTTCAGGTGCCCAAACTTCTATAATTTCTCCGATCATCATGATCGTCCCGTTGAGCTGGATATCGATTTTCTCCCGGAATGCGAGTCCCATTCTCACCGGACTTTCCGCTACATAAGGGGCCGGAAACCCCTCGCTGTAAAAAGGCGTCAGGCCTGTTGCTTCAAACTCGGACTCCTCTGCCGGATATCGCGCAGACGTTTGATGCCCAGGCTTAAGAATGGCCTCTGTGATATGATTAAAGGTATAGTGCTCCGTTGCGAGGATGTTGTTATAGGTATCACGCGTAACCGTAATCGGGCGCATGATGAAGCCCATCAGCGGAGGATTGGCTCCAATATGAATGACCGAACTGACAATGGATAGATTGGTATGCCCCGCTTCATTCGCAGTCCCCACCAGATTGATGCTCTTGAATCCACTGAGGGAGTTAATGAATTTAGCGCGGTAACGCTTATCCATTGCTGCGATATCACTTGCTTGAAATAATGTTGCCTGATTCATGATAAAGAATTGATTACACCTTAAGACTAGACATGCCGCCGTCCATGCCGATGATTTGTCCGGACATCCAACTGGCCGAATCCGATAATAAAAAAGCAGCCATTGCCGCAACATCTTCTGCTTTTCCGACAGCCTTCAGGGGATGGCGATCGGCAGAAGCTTCCCTTTTTTCAGGAGAAGATAACAAACGAGCAGCCATGGGAGTATCGGTCAAAGATGGCGCTATACAATTTACCCGAATTTTAGGTGCCCACTCCGCCGCCAGTGAACGGGTCAATCCCTCTATTGCGCCCTTAGCTGCTGCTACAGAAGTATGGTAAGGCATTCCCTGAGCTACTGCTACCGTACTGAATAACACAACAGAACCATTCCCTGCTTGCAGGGCTTTCTGGGTAGCCTGAAGGACCTTGACGGCCCCCATGAAATTGATTTCAAAATCTGCCCGAAAATGATCGGGCTTCAGCG
>CAYGTH010000802.1:0-2921 GCA_964352745.1 uncultured Bacteroidia bacterium | reverse complement strand
CCGGTTACGATTATGTTCAGAAATGATCTGGGGTCCGGATTTGAACTCGTGGCGCACCCTTTTCCCCCCATTCGTTCGGGGGCCGCTGCCTGGGGGGATTACAATAATGATGGCTGGTTGGACCTGGTAATAGGCGGGATGGGGGTAGGAGGCAGAATTACTGAACTATATCAGAATAATGGAAACGGCACCTTTACGATTGTGAATGCTGGTTTTCCTGGCTTGAGTGAAGGAAGCCTTGCCTGGGCAGATTATGATCGGGATGGAAAATTGGACCTGCTCATGACAGGGACCACCGGGTTGACAAAGGTGAGCCGGCTGTATCGAAATACAGGAACGGGCTTCATTAATGCCAATGCACCGCTGGAACCAATTGAGTCAGGTATAGGAATTTGGGGGGATTTTGACAAAAACGGATATCCGGACATTCTGATATCTGGCTCGGCAGCGAGTGGCCCCGTAACGGAATTGTATCGAAATGATGCAAATGGTGGGTTTTCGTCGGTTGCTACAGGCATTTCAGGATATGCGGATGCGCGTGCAGCCTTTGCCGATATGGACAATGATGGCTATCTGGACCTGGCTGTTTCTGGAAACCCCAGCCCCGTATTGCTGTTCCCGGAAACTAAAGTATATCGGTTTAATCCCGTTACCAATAGTTTTCAGGATATCGCTGCGAATATGACCCCGGTGAGTGGAGGGGATTTGGCCTGGGGAGATTACAATGACGATGGAAATATCGATCTGCTTGCCACCGGTTGGATAGGACCGGTAGTGGGAACCAATTCCCAGTCCACGCAACTGTATCAAAATACAGGGCTCGGAGGATTCGTTTTAGACACCCTGAACAGTCAGCAATTAACCAATGTAAACACCGGTTCAGCGGCAGCATGGGCGGATTATGACCAGGATGGAAAACTGGATGTAGCAATAGCCGGAAGCTCCCAGCAAGGAAGTGAAATACTACTCTTTCAAAATACAGAAACGAGCCCCAACTCCCAGCCAGCCGCTCCCCAAAATCTGGTATCAGCCCAGGTGTCAAATGGAATGAAATTAAGTTGGGATCCGCCAGTTGGACAGGCAAATGCGACTACTTACAATCTATATGTAGGAAGCAGTCCCGGTGCAAGGGATATTATAGGCGCTGAAGCAAATCTAAGCGATGGCTTTCGCCAAATCAATACCCTTGGAAATAGTTATTCCCTGACCAGTGCTGCACTGAGAAACCTGACCTCGGGCACCTACTATTGGAGCGTTCAAGCCATTGACAGAGATTGGGAAGGCTCGCCATTCGCAGCAGAACAAAACTTTACCTATGTCGCTCCGACTTTAGTGGACGTTACTGATTCTACCTTTCTGCCGGTCGCGGCAGCGGGACTTTCCAATGCTGTGTTGAGTTGGGGAGATTATGATGCGGATGGGGACCTGGACCTCGTTGCAACAGGTGCCAGCCTAACCAATGGATATGCCCTGCAATTCTATAAGAATAATGGAAGTACTTTCAGCTTGGATATAGCCGCAGCGGTGGGAATATCGGGGGTTATCAATGGGAGTCTTGCCTGGGGAGATGTAAATGCAGATGGCTGGATAGATGTGTTGATTTGTGGCGAAACGACTGGCGGAATTCGTTCCACTCGCTTATTGCAAAATAACAACGGCGTTTTTTCCCTGAATGCAACAGTTTCGACTATCCTAACCAATGTGAGTGATGGGGATATCGCCTGGGTGGATCTCGATAATGACAGCGATTTAGATATTTGGTTAACAGGGACGGCTGCTACAGGTCCCGTTACCCAGCTTTTTGAGAATAATGGCAGCGGTGCCTTTTCCCTGCTGACAGCCTCATCAGCTCTGGTGCAAGTGGATGCTTCTGCGGGAGATTGGGGAGATTATGACCGGGATGGGGATTTGGATTTGGTGATTATGGGAGAATCAGCTGCCGGCCGGGAAGCTAAGGTATATCGGAATGATGGAGCAGGTACATTTGTGGATATAGGCGCACTTTTATTACCGCTCTTGGACGGAAGTGTGGAATGGGGGGACTTGGACAATGATGGATATGCAGATCTATTGTTCACAGGAGAGAGTGCGAATGGCGCAAATGGCTTTCAGGTGAAAGTGTACCGATACACCCCGCTAAGCCAGTCATTTATAGAGGGCATTGTTCCCTTGTCCGGTGTGGTAGCTGGCCTGGCGACCTGGGGAGATTACAACGATGATGGCTTTTTGGATATCCTGATTGCCGGAAAAGATAACCCGTCCAATAATGCCCGCTTAGCAGAAGTATACCTCAATACAGGAACACTGGGCTTTGTGAAGGATTCTGCTGCATCCATTAATCTGATTCCGGTAGGAGCTGGGGCTGCTGCTGTGTGGGGGGATTATAACAATGATGGGAAGTTGGATATCGCATTGGCAGGCGAGCAGGCAAATAATACCCCAATTCTTCGGTTATATCAAAACCTCGACCCCAACCCCAATACCACGCCGGCAGCTCCCCAGAATTTACAGGTCCTTGTGTCGGGCTTTGAGGCGAATTTAACCTGGTCTCCACCAGCGGGCATAGACCCTGCTCAAGTAAATGGCTTGACTTACAATGTGTATGTGGGAACTTCCCCGGGAGCGATTGATCTCATTTCTCCTTTGGCACAAGTACCTGCAGGGTATCGGCGGATCGTCAAATCAGGCATGCAATCCCAGAGCCTCACCTTGCCGCTAAACGACCTGCCGGGAGGAACTTATTATTGGAGTGTGCAGGCAGTAGATCAGGACTTTGAAGGCTCTCCTTTTGCTGCGGAATCAAGTTTCCAACTAAATGTGCCGACTTTTCTGGATGTCAGCACAACGACTTTTCCGGGAATTTTGGGAGGGGTAAATGAGGCTTCTCTGGACTGGGGGGATTATGATGGGGACAATGATTT
>CAYGTH010000801.1:0-2926 GCA_964352745.1 uncultured Bacteroidia bacterium | reverse complement strand
GCCCAGGAACGAGGAGCCGGAGAGATTTTATTTACCTCCATGAATCACGATGGCACCAAAGGCGGATTTGCCAATGCTGCAACCGCTACGCTTTCAGAAGCGCTTTCGATTCCGATCATCGCCTCAGGCGGGGCGGGAGCAAAAGATCATTTTTACGATGTGTTTACAGCAGGAAAAGCCGACGCAGGATTGGCCGCCAGTATTTTTCATTTTGGAGAAATCGGTATCGGGGAATTGAAAGAATATCTCGATGAACGAGGAGTAGCCGTGAGGCACTAGTGCTTTAGGAATGAAGTAATGATCTATTTTCTATCCGCTTGTACTTTTGGAAGGTGCCAAAAGTACCAAAAGCACCTTCGCAGCCTAAGGCAGCCCACAGTCCTGCCCCCGACCACGAGGCTGCTGGGCCAACCCGCTTTGACGTGATCTTTGATTGAAAATCACAAAAATACATTTCAATGAAATCGGCCTGTGCGGGGATACGTGTTTCCCCCTGCGCGCCGCGCTTGCTTGCTCCCACACTCCTTAGGGTCACCCCGATCCGAGGCTTTGCGAGGGGAGCTTTGTCCCTGACTTTGATCAGGGAGGCGCCTCATTTCCGCTCAGGCTAAGCATTGACACCCAGCTTCCGGGTCCAATGAGTGGGAGGAGCCAGGGAAACAATACAACGGAATTTCACATGAGGTCCCTCGGCTCCACAAGGTTCCGCTCGGAATGACCCTGCGGGTTGGGAGGTATCAACGTTCAGCCCACCACATCCGAAATATCCACGCTATACATCTGTCGTTTCCCGCCTTCGTGGGTCGAGTCAAAAAAGACACGCTTGCCCTGCTGATCACAACGCGGATGTAGGTCGCAGCGCCATTCGCCTTTAAAGTTTTCGGGTTCGTAAAATTCACCCAAATCAACCCGACGACCCGTGGGCACATGAAACAGATATAACTGCTGCAATCGTGCATCGCCAACCGGATAGGAATCATTGAGAATCCATTCGTAGTTTGTGCCAGGCACATAGGTATTGTGGCCATTGCGTGGCATTTCGGTTGCCCCGATCAGTCGATAGTCTTTGGTCTTATCGGGGAATTCATAAAAGGCATCTTCTTCGCTACCCTCTGCAACTGCCCAGGCCGTTATAGTATCATTTCCTTTCCAGATGAAGTGTGAGAACTGGCCGCTGTCATTTAAGGCATAGACTTCACTTCCGTCAATATTGGCCGTAAGCGCACGGGTAACATACTGGCTACTGAATCGACTGCTACGTTTATCAGGATTGGCTTCGAGATACGCTTTCATCTCCTCATTGGAAGCTACGGGGCGGGAGCGGTTCAGGAAAATGAAGCGATCCCCGGCAGGATTAATCAACAGGTGATTGAACCAATGAAAATTATCTGCAACAGAACCCAAGGGTCGGTCCAGCGCGGCGATTTGCTCATAAGACAGAATCATCTCATAGTCTCCGGTTTGCAAATCCATTCGAAATACGCCGTTATCTGCGGGGGCTTTTTCCCAACTTGTGCGTGGCGAATGTGCCGGATATCCATAGCCAGGGCGAAAAAACTGTAGTCGCTCAAAGTCCACACTCAAAGCAAATTTCCCATCCGGACTCAGGGTATATACCGGCAAGGGCAAGGTGCGGGTTTCTTTTGTTTTGAGGTTATACAGACGACTGACGAATCCTTCCGGCCCATGGTCGTTCCAGATCACTTCGCTGTCAGAGCCCGGAACCCACTGCAACATGCACCCCTGCTGCCATCCCCAGGCAGTCGAACTCCCGATTTCCGTCCATTTGTTATCATGCTCCAAATCAATCTGGCCGATCTTCAGGTTGTCGCCGGGCGTGGGAGAACGAAAAAAGAGGTCCACTTCATTCCCAAGTGCATACCGCCCACTGGCATCTATCTGCCATTTGTCGTAGTAGCCAAACCAATGCTGCTGAGGGCCGGAAGTAATGGCGCTCACTTCCCGGTCGATACGTGCTGTAGAAGGCTTGCCACATGCAGCGCCTACACTAAGGCCAATACCGCCTGCAAGGGATTGAGTGAGAAAAGTGCGTCGTTTCATGCGTTCCACATTATTTATTCGAGTAAACTAGGAAAATCGGATACAAAAAAATAATTGCCTCCTACTATATAATTTACCATTTTCAAGTCATTAAATACAAAGCTAGCCTGAAATATGAAAAATGTTCTATTTAAGCTAAAAAACGTAAAAAGGGAAGCGATAGGTTTTGATGATGAATTCATTGTCCTCAGTTCAAGATACTTTCACACATTTGAGGAGTTACGAGATACCATACAACAATCCTCAGTTGGAGTAAACCTAACAATTATTCCGTTCGACTCCGTTTTAGCTATTGAGATGGATATCAGTAAGAAGTTCTTTACGATTCATTATTTATCAGAAAACGAGGTAGAATTTACAGACAATATCACACTCAGTCAACAGTCAATAAAACGAGATTTTGTAACGGCTTTGGCCGATGAGCTCGGTTTTGAGCTTATAGAGCGCAAGGAGTCCTGGGTACTCCCTACCTTAAGTAGGTTATTGGGAATAGGATTTATCATAATTCTCACATTAATCGCCAGAGCATTAATCATTAATTCGAAACATATACACCCATTAAGTCCGGCGATTATTGACAATGAGGTATTTAATAAAATTGCTGCAGCATTTAATCCGGATTTCGTGACTTTGATAGGTTCATTTTTTATTATCTATTTGCTTGTCCAAGTCCTTAAGAAAATAACAAAGCCGTCTCACGAATATATCTACAGAAAATAATTCCAACATAGTTCAATTCCTCATTTTGTCTCACGCAAAGCCGCCAAGTCGCAAAGGAAGAAGGATTTACATTGAAAATTTGAGCTTGAGCTTGAATTTGATATTGAACTTTATCGACTCTGCGTTCAATCCGCTATCCCTGAAA
>CAYGTH010000800.1:0-2930 GCA_964352745.1 uncultured Bacteroidia bacterium | reverse complement strand
CTGGATCGATGTGCAGGGGTATTTATCGCGACGGGAAACGACAACCTAAACCTGGTCATTTGCCTCTCGGTACGGCAACAGCGACCTGGAATTCCGATTATCGTCTCGTGCAAAAGCACTCAGTTTGTCAAAAAGCTGGAATTGGTGGGTGCGACCAAGGTTATTACGCCCGAATCTATTGGGGGGATGCGGATGGCATCGGAAATGATTCGCCCGACCGTTACAACCTTTCTGGATATCATGATGCGGGATCAGGGCCTCAACCTGCGGGTAGAAGAAATTCCTCTAGCCACAAAATACGAAGGGGATGCCCTACACTCCATTTCCCTGCGGGACTTTCCCAATACCCTGGTCATGGCGATTCGGGAAGCAGATGACTGGGTGTTTAATCCACCGGAAGGGTATATTTTCTCCTCCCGCAGCATCCTCATTGTGATGACCTCGGCAGATGAGCGGATTCGGCTGGAGAAGCAGTTTACATAATCTGGGAGAGATTGCGGGAGAAAGTGAGTTTGTGAGGTCGAGAGAAGAAAAGAGGGATTAGAGAAACAAAGCCTGAAATGATTACAACCAAACTTAGCACAATCTCCTACTTCGACTGCTCCAGCGCCTGCTCAATATCATAAATAATATCGTCGATGTGCTCCAGACCTACTGAAATACGGAGCAAACCGGGCCGAATCCCTGCCGCTTGCCGCTTTTCCTCTCCCAGTTTGGCGTGGGTTGAGATGGTAGGGATCGTGGCAATACTCCGGCTGTCTCCCAGATTAGAAGAAAGGGAAATCATTTCCAATTGATCCAGAAATGCCATACTACGCTTCAATCCTCCCCTTACCTCAATCGTTATGACCCCTCCACCCTGCCGCATTTGTTTTTGGGCAATTGCGTACTGCGGATGACTCGGCAAAAAGGGGTAATTGACATGTTCAAGTGCTGCATGTCCTTCAAAATGCGTAGCTAACTGAAGCGCATTGCTGCAATGACGGTCCATCCGTACATGGAGGGTTTCCAGGCTTTTAGACAACACCCATGCATTAAAAGGAGCGATCGAGGGGCCTGTTTTTCGACAAAATTTCCGAATCTCACTGATCAAATCCTTACGACCTACGACTGCGCCCCCGATTACCCGCCCCTGACCGTCAATAAATTTTGTAGCGGAATGAGTAGCCAGATGCGCCCCAAATTTCACCGGATTTTGCAGATAGGGCGTCGCAAAGCAGTTATCGACGTTCAGAATCAAGTCATGCTGCGCTGCAAGTTTCCCTACCATTTCCAGATCTACCAGGGTTAAGCCGGGATTAGAGGGCGTTTCCACAAAAATCATCCGGGTATTGGGCTGAATCAATGCCTCCCAGTTTTCCACCGTTTTGGGATCGGCCAGCGTATGGGTAATTCCAAACTTAGGCAGCACCTGTGTCAGAATCCCAAAAGAGGCTCCAAATAAAGAATGCGAGGCCAGAATATGGTCGCCGCTTGAAAGCAAACCGGCAAAGCTTGCGAATACTGCCGCCATGCCCGAAGCCGTAGCATAGCCATCTTCCATCCCTTCCATCGCCGCTAGTTTCAGTTCCAATTCCCGGCCATTGGGGTTGGAGAATCGGCTATAGATATTGCCTTCTATTTCGTCGGCAAACAGTGCCCGCATTTGCTCAGCATCGTCAAAAACAAAACTTGAGGTATTGAACAAAGGGACAGCGTGTTCCCGGTGTTGAGATCGTTCTGCCTGCAGTCGGATGGCTTGGGTTTCGGGTTTCCAGGTGTGGTTCATGGGATGGGAGTTGGAGAGATGGAGAGTTGGAGAGTTGGGAGTTGGGGATTTCGGGATGGGGGGATGAATTTTTTGTTCCCGAATTCCCGGCCTCTCTTACTCCCGCCCTCTCATGTTATCTTAAAGCTATGGGTGATTGCTGCCATTTGTTCCAACATTCGGGTGGCAGAGCAGTATTTCTCCATAGAGAGTTTGATCGCTCTTTCCACTTTATCAGGGTCAAGGTCGCCGGTAAATTCAAAATGTACATGAATGGTGCGAAATACAGAAGGTGTTTCTTCCGGATCTCGATTGCCTTCGACCTCAATTCGCATCTCTCCAATTTCCTGGCGCATTCGTTTGAGAATCAACACCACGTCAATTGCGCTACAACTTCCCAGGCCCATCAATAGCAGTTCCATCGGGCGAAAGCCCTGATTGGTGCCGCCTGCGGCATCACTACCATCTGTATGGACCACCTGGCCGGTGGTATTCAGCCCTTCAAAATGAACGGCATCATTGAGACGACGAAGAGAAACTTTCATTGTCAATATGGATTAAGCGTGCAAAGGAACAACAGGATTCGTAAACAACAAAACCGGAGAAATATTTCCCCGGATTTGAGCCTATTGTGCGTATAAAATCTATCTAACTTCCTATCTCCGGGCCATGTGCAGCCCACATTCGGTTTTGGCAGAACCTTTCCACCGTCCCGCGCGCCCTTTCCCAGGGGTCGTACAATGGGTACAGCCCACAGAGCCGAATCCTTTTGATTCGAGGGGATGCTCCGGTAATTTAAAAAAGCTCGTATAGCGCTTCACATCCTCCGGTTTCCGATCGATCAAGGGATAAAATTTCAGGATCTCGCCTGTATCTTCCAGAATCGACCGTTGGCTGCGGTGGCTATTTTGAAACCCCAACAGGCCCGAAATCCACACTTTATGTTTTGCTTTTACTTCATCCAGGGGTAGCACTTTATTGACGGTACAGCAGAGGTCCGTATTTTTCTTCCAGGTAGCATCTGTCGCTGTGAATAAATGACTGGCCGAATCCGGCTTAATTTCAACTACCTCCAGTCCTAATTTGGCAATCAACTGATCGCGATAGGCGAGGGTTTCCGGAAAGAGATACCCGGTATTGATAAAGTGGATGGGCTGCGTCGGGCGAAACCGACTGATCAAAT
>CAYGTH010000799.1:0-2932 GCA_964352745.1 uncultured Bacteroidia bacterium | reverse complement strand
GCCCGAATTGGTAAGAGATGGGGTAAATGGTTTTACGAGTCCGGTTGGAGATGTCGATAAGATGGCTGCTGATGCCCTGAGCCTCTTGCAAGATGACGAAAAGTGGAAAGCCTTTTCAGAGAAAGCACTGGAACATGCGTTGACATTTGGAGTAAACGAGATCGTGCCCAAGTACGAATCTTATTACGAAGAAGTCATTGAGCAGAGTCGGGTGCGGACTTGAGTGGGGAGGCCTGCTTGCTCATGAAGATAAATCGAAGGGAAAAAGGAGGCTGGCGAAGGAAATTAGGCGAATCCTTACTTTTGGTGGGATTACGTGAACCTGCAACCGGTCAAAACCGTATGATTAAGCGTCACCTTCTGTTCGTAAGTTCGTCTTAACTATATCTTTTGCATCTGATTTGTAAATAGATACCTTAAGGTGATTTTGTACAGGTTATGTTAGGTTTTTGAAAATTGTCGGTATGGGCTTTTTCTTCTGGTTGATCGTAGTCTTTTTTGGAATTTATATGTTCTTTCGGGTATTTGGCCGGGTGATCATCCAATTCTTCCTGAAAGAAGTTTTGAAGAAGGTCGTGAAGGAAGCTGAAAACCAGCAAATGGACTATGAGCGTTTTTACGATGGCGGGGCTTTTCGGGAAAATGTATATGTAGATGAAGAGATAAAAGTTTCCGTTCCCAAAGAAAAATCAAAGCGCAAGATCAGTCCCGATGAAATTGCGGAGGACATCGACTTCGAAGACATCTAACAATTCTGAACATTCCCATGGCTGAGGCCCAAACCCGCTTTCTTCGTCCCCACGCAAAAATAAATCTGGGATTATTTATCAAAGGCAAACGCCCGGATGGGTACCACTTACTGGAGACAGTTTTATATCCGCTTCCTGACTTACATGATGAGATGTGGCTCGAACGCGTATCGGGAGTAGGAAGCTGCACCCTCGAACTCGAAGGCATCAGCCTTGATGGGGAACCTGAAGATAACCTCTGTGTAAAAGCCTATCGCCTGTTGGAAATGGAGGTGGGAGAACTACCATCCATTCACATTCGACTGAAAAAACAAATCCCTGCGGGTGCCGGATTAGGAGGCGGATCTTCAGATGCGGCAGCTACCCTAAAAGGAATCAATGACCTCTGTCGGCTAGGTTTCTCAGATGAAAAACTATCATCTTTAGCCGGAAAACTAGGTGCAGATGTGCCTTTTTTTATCTTCGATAAAGCCCTCCTTGCCTCGGGCACCGGTACCGAATTGGAAGCAATCGAAATTGATATGCCCTTCCGTATCGAACTGATCCGGCCAAACATCCACTCTTCTACCATCGCAGCTTATAAAGCCCTCAATTACCTCGATTGCGATGCCAGTCGCGACCTCAAAACGGTTTTGCAGCAGCCTGTTAGTACCTGGAAGGAGCAATTGGAAAATGACCTGGAAAAGCCCGTGTTTGCCCTGTATCCGGAATTAGCAAAGATTAAGCAGAATTTGTACGATCAGGGGGCGGTATATGCTGCCATGTCCGGCAGCGGAAGTGCGGTATTTGGGTTGTTTGAGGGATAGGGTCAGGACTTTCTTTCCATAAACATTTCCCGGAAACTTTCGATTTGGGCAACTGTTCCCAATACAAACATACGATCTTCAGACTCAATCATGCGGTGTACAGGGGGATTGAGTTCCACATTTCGGTCGCTCCGCTTATAGCCAATGACAACTGCACCCGTACGCGCTCGTACGTGCAGGTCAGCCAGTGTCTGCCCGATCAGTTTTTCCTGATCGATACACAAAAACATTTCCAGGTGAATGTCAGGATTCCCCTCTCCCGTTACCATATCCATAAACTCTGTCAGGGCAGGGCGAGTGATGAGGTTCGCCATTTTTCTACCGCCAATCAGGTTGGGGAGGATGACTTTATTGGCACCAGCTCGTTTGAGTTTGGAAATGGAGCTTTCATTGGAAGCGCGTGCAACGATTTCCAGATGGGGGCACATCTCCCGGGCCGTCAAGGAAATATATACGTTTTCGGCATCGCTGGAAACGGTACTGACGAGGCCTTTAGCATCATTGATGTTGGCCTTTTCCAGCACATCTTCGTGTGATGCATCGCCTACGATTGCCAGAATTTTTATGCCGTATTGCTCCTGGAAATCATCCAGCACCTGCTGATCTTGTTCGATGACCACAAAGGTCTGGTCCTGCCGAACCAATTCTGCCGCCACTTCTCTCCCGTTTCGACCGAGGCCGCAGATGATGATATGATCTCGTAGAGTTGCCACTTTTTTATTGACCCGGTATCGGTTGAATATTTGCTGAACTTCTCCTTCCACCACAAAGGTGGTGATAGTTGTGATAGCGTACAAAAAAGTACTGGCACTAATAATAATTAAGGCGATTGAAAAAACCTTCCCACCAGCACTCAATTCCCGGACGGTACCAAATCCGACGGTACTCATGGTAATAACGGTCATATAGACTGCATCGAGCGGGGTATAGTTTTCGATCTGCCAAAACCCAAGGGTTCCCATTACAAGCGTGAAGAGTAATAAGATACTCGCCCGATACATGCGTTTTAGGGGAATTCGGAGTTCAAGCAGGTCCATATATCAAATTTAAAAATGACTCGTTTTGGGCCCTTTGATGCGAATTTACATAAATCAAACACGCTTCCTGCTAATTTTAATTATTTATTGCCAGACACGCATTTCTGTTGCGAATCAAATGAGAATGTTCTACTTTTACGTCCTGATTGGGGCATTAGCTCAGTTGGCTAGAGCGTTTGACTGGCAGTCAAAAGGTCAGCGGTTCGACTCCGCTATGCTCCACAAAAAGCGGTTGTCTATTAGGCAATCGCTTTTTCCTTTTCGAAGGGCTTCTGTAAGCCTTCCTTCTTAGTTCGACTTTCGCCAATTCAATTGTTCAACCCTACCGAGGATCTCCATC
>CAYGTH010000798.1:0-2934 GCA_964352745.1 uncultured Bacteroidia bacterium | reverse complement strand
TGGTGAGGGAATCCGTTCGTGGGTGAAAGAAGATATTGAAGGCAGTGGTGTACTGGTTCTCTTTCTATCAGAAGCCTCCCTAAATTCCGGCGGGGTCAGTTATGAAATCGGACAAGCCCTCAAGCTCTCAGACCAGAGAGGACGTTCGGATGCGATCATTCCGGTTTTTCTGGGTGAACGGGTTAGCCTGATTCAACGCCACCCCCTGTTAGCAGAGCGGTGGCTTTCGGCCAAAGGGGATTCTGCCGCCTATCTCGGGATCGATTTGCTCGATTCGGAGGTGCCAGGACGGATCAACGCGGTAGCGGATGAAATCGCAGAGGCGGTCTACAGGCAGGCAGCACCCGGCTTTGCAGATGCCGAAGAGGTTATTGTCGTGCTCGATCAGCGAGGTAATGGTGAGAGAACCGGTGCTTATGCAGAACTGCCGCCCAACCTCAAGCACCTGCAAGCTCCCACCCTCGTCTTCCGGCCCAACATGGGAGAGAGAGCCACGCACCAGGTGCTCAGCCCACCTGAATGGGAGATCTTCACGCGCAATATAAAATGGGCACTCGGGAAAGCACTGGGTAGCTTGCGCAACCGACCAGACCGAACCCTTCACCTGCTGGGCTATTACCAGGAAAGTCTTGGCTTTTTCCTGGGACAGTATATCAACCGAACCACCCGGGCCTGCCTCTTTGTACACAACCCCGGTCGCCACCTCCCTTTTGGCAACGAGGGTTGGCCACGGCTCGACATTCCAACAGATGGGACCCCCGGAACTGCCCTGCTGGATCAGACACTGAACTGGGAAGGCAAGATCCCGACGGCCGTTTTGTATATCGGCCGGGAAAAATTCCTGGGAGACCTGCAAAAATACCTGGAACAAGCGGCATACAAGCTACCGCTGATCGTTTATACCTTTACGGAAAACTTTGAGCGTAGTGAGCAGGTTTATGCCTTCATCCGTAATATTCTGACTGATATCAATCGCCTAAAGCAGGAACGCTGGCTCGAAGATATTCACCTTTTCAGTTCGATGCCCGTCGCCGTTTCAGCCCTGCTAGCAACCTATTTGACACGGCAGCATACTGTAACCATTCGCTTCATGGAGCGAAACGCCGAAACACGTAGTTATATGCCTTTACCCATGCCCGGATAAACAATACCCATTCTGAAAACCATGACTCATACCGAATTACATCAACACATACAAAACGCGATCCGACATGACAAGATCGGACAGGCCTTCAATTTACTCGAACAGCACCTGAACCGGAGCACCGATACTTTTGACCACTACCTGATTCAGTCTGGCAGGTGGCGGGAGGTGAGCAGGCAAGACCTCAACCGGACCTCCAGCCAGGCGAGTCTGGCTGAGGAGAAAAACCGAATCCGATTGGGATTACTGGAGATCGGCAAGGAACTCACCCCCGCTGACCTTCAGGAGGCGGTGCACAGCAAAGATCCCCTTACAGCCCTACCTATTCTGGTTATTTGCAAAGACGAAACCGACAAGCATTATATGCGGGACTTGTTTTCCCGGCTTGACTTTCAGGAGGTGGAAATCAAAGTAATTGACACCTTTGCGCCCCCAAATCCGGCGGTCCGCATCCTTGTATTTGCGAATCACAGCCTCGGCAAAAACGACGAAAAAGGCAAAATCCAGTATGACGAGACGGACCAGACCCGCTTTGCCCTGATGGAGCAATACCTCCGCCATCTTCAATCGGAGAAGCGGTTCACCTTCGTCCTGCATTTTGGAGAATTCTGGCAGGGTCTGGGGAACTGGCGGGAATGGGCACATGCTGCCAATTCGCGATTTGCCTTGTATGCACGGCTCCGGGAACTAGCGGCTTATAGCCTCACCTATCGGGGAACCGGGGATTACAGGGAATAAACCATCTTATCGATCCTGTTGTAATAGGGCTGAGTCGTCAGGCAATTATAGCAAGGTCCATCTCATACTAATGGTTACCAGGTCCTTTGTCAACCTGACGGATTTGCGACCATGGCATTCACATTGATTCTTTATCATCATGAAAACTTCATACGTATCACATTCTGACTTAGCAAATTTTGCTACAGAAAAAATCAATCTACCTAAAGATAAAGCATCTGAATATCGTGCTCAAGTCAAGAGACTGCGCGAAAAACTTGAGGGATACTTAAAAGAACACCCGGATTTTACCCTACGGAAAATACTACTGTCAGGAAGTTTGGCCAAAGGTACTGCGTTACGCTCTATCAATGACATTGATGTTGCATGTTATATAAGTGGAGCTGAAGTTCCAAGAGATATTGCTGCATTACTTGATTATTTGGCAGAAAGATTAAGAAAGGCTTTTCCCAATTTTAGTCCGGATCAAGTACAGCCTCAAACATATTCTGTCCAGGTACATTTTCGAGGAACGGACCTAAAGGTTGATGTCGTTCCCATTCTTTATTTCGACGATCCAGATTGGGACGGAGAATTAGTAAGTCAGGACGATGGATCATTTTTGAAAACAAATATTCCACGGCACATTGAGTTTGTTAAAAAGCGAAAGAAAGAAAATGAGTATGATTTTGCTCAAGTGGTCAGAATAGCCAAATTTTGGGTGAAAAATATGAAGCAGGAGCGCGATGGGTTCCGATTTAAGTCCTTCATGGTTGAATTAATCCTAGCCAAACTTGCTGATGAAGGGCAAGATTTATCGGATTATGTAGAAGCCCTTCAGCATTTCTTTACCTATATCGCTACCAGTAGAATAAGAGAGCAGATTGCCTTCTCGGATTACCATCAAATTACTTCTATTCCTCATTTTACCGAACCTGTACGGATGATCGACCCCGTAAATGTAGAAAACAACGCTTCCAAACTATATACAAACCAGCAAGCAAATGCGATTGTAAATGCTGCTTCCGAGGCTGGAGATGCGATTGATGCTGCCTCATTTGCTACTACTAAAG
>CAYGTH010000797.1:0-2934 GCA_964352745.1 uncultured Bacteroidia bacterium | reverse complement strand
CTAGTATAATTGTCAGAACTTCCTTATTCAGTTACCGGAACGAGTTTCACAACCCGGCCAGGACCTTCCAGTCCTACATAGATGTAGCCATCAGGTGCCTGACGTACGACGCGTACACGCCCCATTCCTTCGAGGAGTTTTTCCTGATGAATGATGCGATTATCCTGCACTTCGCAGCGATTGAGGTATTGGAATTTCATGGAACCGACCAACAGGTTATTTTTCCAGGCGGGGCCGTACAGATCACTTTCGACAAAGTCCATTCCACACGGCGCAATTGACGGTTTCCAATACAAAACGGGCTGCTCCATGCCTTCACGGGCAAACTCTTCAGTCAAGATGCTATTGTCGTAGTTGATCCCATAACTGATGACCGGCCAGCCATAGTTATTGCCTCCTTTAATGATATTCACCTCATCCCCTCCCTGCGGTCCGTGCTCATGCTCCCAGATATCGCCTGTCAAAGGATTCATACTCATCCCTTGTGGGTTGCGGTGGCCATAGCTAAAAATTTCAGGCTTGGCTGTCGGATCAGTTATGAAAGGGTTGTCTTTCGGGATTGAGCCATCATCATGAAAGCGCAATACACGCCCCCGGTAGTTGGCACGCGTCTGAACCTCATCCCGGCCCCCTCGGTCTCCCACAGATAGGTAGAGATACCCCTGGCGATCAAATTCGATTCGGGCACCAAAGTGTTGGGTTTTCTTATAATTGGGAGAGGCTTTAAAAATAGATTCCACCTCCACCAGGCTATGATCCTTGAGTTTGGCGCGAACCAATTCCGTATTGGCACCTTCACCTTCTTCCCCGGGCTTGGCAGGAGAAGCAAAGGAAATATAAATCCATCCATTTTCGGCATAATCCGGATGCAGTTCGAGGTCAAATAATCCCCCTTGCCCTTTGGCTCTTACTTCCGGTACATTTCCAATCGGATCCGGATGCAATTTCCCATCCTGAATCAGGCGCAATGTCCCTTTTCTTTCGGTAACCAATATGTCCCCATTTGGCAAAAAAGCCATGCCCCAGGGAATTTCCAGATCGGTCGCTACTGTATCTACCCGAAAAGTTAATTGCTCAGATTCGATAAGGGAATCACCAGCTTCTACCGGGTCGTTGTTCAGGTGCACAAATGCAAAGGCAGTCAATACCGCCAATGAAATCGTAAGGAGTAGGTATATCTTTTTCATAGGGATAAAGGTAGGAAATAAGGCGGAATCTCTGCAATGCCTGATATATATCTTATACCTAATGGATTGGGGAAAGGATTTTTCAGCGCTTATTTACAATTCTGCCCTTTAGATATTTAGCCCTCATTGAATTTCGCGCAATGTTTTGATAAGTTGCATCTATACCGGAATTTGCTTACTAATAGATCCTAGATAAAGATAAGAACTATGACTACCCGAATTAATTCCTTTGCTGAATACGAAACTCAATACCAACGCAGTGTAGAAGACCCGGAAGGCTTCTGGGCAGAACAGGCAGAAACCTTTACCTGGCAAAAGCCCTGGGATCAGGTATTGGAATGGAATTTCAGGGAGCCGAGCATCAAGTGGTTTTTGGGGGGTAAACTCAACATCACTGAAAATTGCCTGGACCGCCACCTCGAAACCCGTGGGGATCAAACCGCTATCATTTGGGAGCCCAATGACCCGAATGAACCGCATAAAAGCTACACTTATACAGAACTTCATCGGGAAGTCTGTCGCATGGCCAATGTGCTCAAGCGGAATGGCATCACCAAAGGCGATCGGGTATGTTTCTATATGCCGATGGTTCCGGAATTAGCCATTGCTGTCCTTGCCTGTGCACGGGTAGGGGCAATTCACTCCGTAGTATTTGCGGGATTTTCGGCAAATGCCCTCGCTGACCGGATCGATGATGCCAAATGTAAAATGGTCATTTGCTCCGATGGCAACTTTCGCGGCACCAAGCAAATTCCCGTAAAAGCGGTAGTCGATGAAGCCCTGGAGTTTGGCCATGTGGATTCCATTGAAACCGTACTCGTCCTCAAGCGCACAGATCACACCATCGACTGGACCCCATTTCGGGACAAGTGGATTCATGAAGAACTGAAACTGGTTTCTGATGATTGTCCGGCAGAGCAGATGGACAGCGAAGACATGCTTTTCATCCTCTATACCTCCGGCTCCACCGGCAAACCTAAAGGGGTTGTCCATACCTGCGGCGGCTATATGGTCTATACCGAATACTCGTTCCGCAATGTATTTCAATATGAAACCGGCGATGTGTACTGGTGTACGGCCGACATTGGCTGGATCACCGGGCACTCCTATATCGTATATGGTCCGCTGCTGGCGGGTGCCACGACCATGATGTTTGAAGGCGTGCCTACCTGGCCGGATGCCGGACGTTTTTGGGAAATCTGCGCAAAACACAAAGTCAATCAATTTTATACCGCCCCCACTGCCATTCGCGCCTTGCAGGCCTATGGACTGGACTATGTCAAAGGCCATGACCTCAGCGACCTGAAAGTACTCGGCACCGTAGGCGAACCCATCAATGAGGAAGCCTGGCACTGGTACGATCAGAATATTGGTAAGCCAGGACTTCCCATCGTGGATACCTGGTGGCAAACAGAAACCGGGGGCATGATGATCTCGCCACTGGCAGGAATTACCCCACTCAAACCTTGTTTCGCGACCCTTCCGCTACCCGGTATTCAACCGGTACTCGTAGATAAAGACGGAAATGAAATCGAGGAAAATGGAGTAGAAGGATTGCTCTGTATCAAATTTCCATGGCCTTCTATGATCCGCACTACATACGGCGATCACGAACGCTGTCGAACGACCTATTTCTCCGCATTCGAAGACAAATATTTCACGGGCGATGGCTGCCGTCGCGACGAAGATGGTTTTTATCGAATCATCGGACGGGTAGATGATGTGATCAATGTATCGGGCCACAGAA
>CAYGTH010000796.1:0-2936 GCA_964352745.1 uncultured Bacteroidia bacterium | reverse complement strand
ATCCTCTATTCTACATTAAATTCCATCAAGCTGCCTTGAAGGACCCTCATTTCAAGGCACAATTACGGACGCAACTGACTCGGGTAATCGAGACACATGAGCCCCGATTGATCAATGTCCGAATCACAAACTTTTCCCACGACCTGTCAACTCTGTTTGTTCATGTTACTGGCCAATTGAGAGCAAAAGACCCATATGGTATGGATGTAACCAGTAATTTTCAGCCGGGAGGTATTCCCTTCCCTTTGACCTAATTGATCTCTTCCTATGCCTACTCCCACACTTGAACAAATCCGTCTTCGCTTTGAAAAAATTGCTAAGGGTCATTGGCCCCAAAACTGGTCGAAGGCGGGTTATCAGGATCCACTCATTGACTTGATGATCAATGGTCTGGCAGCCGAGCTGCAAGAGGTTTATCGTGAATTAGAGCATAGCAAGTCTGAACAGGTTTCTCATTTGGTCCGGCAGATCCTACCAGATAGTGCAGCTTTTGCCAAAGCTGCCTGTGGCATCGCCATGCCAGCTGAGGAAATACAGCAGGAACGTGTATTTGCCGCTGACCATGTCTTTGAGCTCAGGACTGGGGCTAATGCCTCAATCGACCTGAGTCCCTTGGTAGAAACCCGGCTGATGCCAGTCAAGCTCATGGTTTTGGGGACGGGTACCTCATTGATTCAAAATGGGCCACATGCCAATATCAGCTTCATTCCAGGAAATGAACATGCGTCTCAGCAAGTTTGGCTGGGACTCAAGGTGCCACAAGGCGTCCATAGCTTAAAAGGCTTAAAGGTCTTCTTTCATTTACAGGGAGCTAGCAAGCGAGAGCAACGCTTGCTATACAGTATGCTGCGAAAGGGACAGTGGAGCTTGAATGAAAAACCTGTGGAGGTGGGTAGCGGCTTACACTTGGGAATCGACCAACTAGTTTCATCAGTGGAGGGAAAGAGTGCCCCAAAATGGGGGAATCAGCTATTTACCCTTCTAGACAAACCTAAGGCACAAGACGAAACTGAGGTGCAAGTTGCCGAAACTCCCTCACTTCCCCCCGCTCTAAAAAATTATAGGGAAGACGTGTCTCACTGGCTGCGCATTGAGTTTTCCTTCCCCCTGCCTCTCAACTGGAACCATCTGACGGTAGCGGTCAACCCTATTGTCCTAGCCAATCGGGCATTGAGAACTGCTCAGGAAGGAGATTTTAATCAGCGTTGGCCAGTAAGGGCCCTACCGTTGTTCCTTGGTGAAGGAGAGCAGTTGGCCGGACTACAGTCCGTTTACTTTGAGAATTTGCAAGGGGGGAACCGGGTTCAGCATTCCCTCCCATCATCTTCTCTCACAGACCTGACCACTCAAATGCGTGGGTACAATCTCAGAAAGGGTGGGATGGGACAGCTAGATTCCTTTCATACCTTTGAACAACTGGGTAGTCTTCTGGACTTGTTACGCCGCGATAATCCCGCCGAATATGATAAGTTGATCAAGGATCTGGTTGACAAAAGCCAAGGCACGCTTGACCTGTTTGAACTGAAAAACTTATTGGCTGTTAATACACGACCTGAATCCGATCAAGTACCATGGTACTTACTGGCCAAAGGAATGGGACCGAATCCTATCAAGACATCCTATTGGATTACCCAGGGAAAGGAAGCCAACCGAGCGTACGCAGTGGCGCAGCCTTTACAAAGTAGGGCAACTCAATTCAAACTTACCATGTTGACGGGACTAAGTGGAGGAAGCGACTTGCCGCAAGAAGCAGGACTGCGGGACAAAGCCCGTCATGTCTTATTGAGCCGGAATAAGTTGGTCACCCGGGCGGATATTGAGCATTTTTGCTATGCCTATTTTACCGATGTGGATATTGCGGTAACAATCAAAGACGGAGCTGGGATAGACGAGCGTCCGGGGTTTGGCCTGACCAGGACTCTGGAAGTTCAGATAACCTTAGAAGGGGATGCGGGGAACGAAAGGGCTTATTGGCAGAGTCAGTTCCTCGAATTGGAAGAAACCTTACGGACACAATATTCTGGGCATCTTCCCATCAATGTTAACCTCCCCCCACCTCCCAACCAAGATAAAGATCCAAAAGCCTAAGACGTATGCCCGAAAAAACCTATTCATACAATCGTGAGCTAGCTTTTGATGTTCGGCTGGAGAGCTTGTTGGCGGCATTGATGGGTAGCTATTCCGAGTCCGACTTAGAGAACAAGATCAAGGGTAAAATTGTACTAGATGGACACTTTCGCAGGTTCAAAGCAACTGAAATTCAGGAAATCGATGTAGATCCCCATGAAGGAACATGGATGGTCCGCGCCAATCGAGAGGGCCTTCGACATCGTCTGCCAGATACCCTTTTCATCCCTCCGAATGCGACTTCTGCACAGATCCAGGAGCGACAGGAAGAAACCAAAGCCTTTTTTTCTCCTTTTGACCATGTGATGTGGGAAGCTCGAGCAGCCATTGAGCAGCAAACCCAGGAATTCTATGCAGAACCCTGGTCCCAGGAGTGGCCAGACTTTTGGAAGCTGCCCGAAGCAGCCCAGCACTTGGCTCCAGCCCAATTACAAGCTCTGCTCCACCTACTGCCGCATAGCTCAGAGATAACTGGCGATTGGGACCTAACAGCAGAGTTTTTCTCGGTCATCTTAAAGCGCCCCGTAAGCATTGGGGAGGTCCCAGCCCAGATACATAACCTATCCTCCTATCCTAAACCAAGTTATCCTTCCCAGAATCGATTGGGCATCGACTTTACTCTCGGAGAGAAGTTCTGTGATGGCATCCCAGGGATTCTGATACAAGTAGAAACGGAAGAGGATCCGAAAAAGGTTGAATCCTTGGTCCGAGAACTACTAATTTATTATTTTGTGCCGGTAGAGATATATGTTCGAATTGAAGTTCAGCGTGCTGAATTCACACATGTCATAGGAGCCTCCTACCCCGGA
>CAYGTH010000795.1:0-2936 GCA_964352745.1 uncultured Bacteroidia bacterium | reverse complement strand
CAGCGGCAAACCCAGCAGGATATGATTGAAATCGCGCATCGAAAAAGCCGAACGCGTGAAAATAAAGAGGATATTACCGTTTGCATCTTCCGCGAGCGCGGCTTCACTCCATTTTTTGGTTTGTTGACCCCAGCGGTTTTCACCGGGCTTTTTGACCAGCCGGAGATTTTGGAGGAGGCTTTGGTATTGGCTTGAAATTTCGGATTGATCGTGTTCATCCAGATCAAATAGCTGGAAAGGGGGTAAGCTGTCCGATACCGGATCAAAAGCAGCTACAGACTCATAGGAGGAATTGAAACGACTATTGTTGGCGTGTGTGGCAGTGCGCATCATCCCCACATGGGTGCGATAGTCCTGCATGAACATACCTGCATTGGTGGCCGCGACAAGCTTGTGTTTTTCGCACCATTGACGAGCAGTCATGCCTGAAGCATCTCCGGTTTCTGTGATACTCAGGAGTTTTAGTTCCCATTGATTCGGATCAATTCGAAGCACTGTGATCTTCGAGTCCCCCACCGGCGTTGCAACCTGAGTCGAAAAAGTACCGTGTTCCAAACCAGGCGCAAGGACTTTCCAGGGCGATTGAGCTGCAACTAATTGCGGAATCAACAAGACCATCAGGTAGGAAAAATATCGATTCATATTTCTATAACGAATGAATGGCCAATAGTTACGTTCCTATTACCTCACGCAAAGCCACCAAGTCGCAAAGGAAGAAGAACTTATGATGAAATTTTGAGATTGAACTTGAGCATTGAATTTGAACTTATCCATTGTCACTCCGTGCCTCTCTGTTCTCTCTTTCTTCCTCCGCATTTCGTCTCCGCTCATGACGGATCAATAGTTCTTCTCTGCGCCTCCCCGACTCTGCGTTCAATCCCTCTTTCCTCTGTGTTTCGACTTCGCTCAACATGACGGATCGATTGCTTTTCTCTGTGACTCCGTGCCTCTGTGTTCCATCCAAAAGCCCCCCAGCCACAGGCCCCTATCGAATCAAGGTAACCGACCCCTCCCGTCTTCCTCTCCATCGCTCATCATTCTCAAACACCGCCTTGTGCACCTTCCAGACAAACACATCTGAATTGGCAACTTGTCCATTGATCCGGCCATCCCACCACTCCGAAGGCTGCCCGTCCTCCAGTGCTTTCGATTCCCAAACCAGGTCTCCCCAGATGGTGTAGATGGCAATATGGTATTCTTTCAGCCCGATGCCCTTAGGAAGGAAAACGGTGAATTCGTCTATCGGTTGATTTCCGGCAAAAGGCGCGAGTGCATTCGGAATGTGCAGATCTCCAAAGCTCATCGGCGCAATCTCAGCCGTCATCGTATCTGAACAGCCCGAGAAGGTACTGGCGATCAGCGTAACCGTAAATACTTCGTTGGTCAGGTACTGATGAACCGGATTGGCCTCATCGGTTGTGGTCCCGTCTCCCAAGTCCCATGCATACACGTCCGCGAAAAAAGAAGCATTGGAGAAGGAGAGCGTTCCATCATTCTGACCATTGACTTGCTGGCTGGAATCAGTGTAAGTGAAGTTCGCAACCGGGGTGCGATTGACCGTGATCAAATCCGGGAAGGTAATCGTATCCGCACATTCTCCGTCATAAGAAGCAATCAGCGAAACCGTGTAACTGCCGATTTGGGAATAGATATGGAACGGATTCTGGAGATCACTTTGGGTACCATCACCGAGATCCCAGCGCCATTGGG
The DNA here is from genome assembly GCA_964352745.1 of uncultured Bacteroidia bacterium. Lineage (GTDB taxonomy): Bacteria > Bacteroidota > Bacteroidia > J057 > J057 > CAYGTH01. The sequence goes on along the minus strand of CAYGTH010000795.1, from coordinate 1,226 downwards.
TCGCATTGGTGGAGAGGTCAGTGAATTGTACATTCAGCGGTTGACAGCCCTGATCCGGACTGGCGGCAAAGAGCGCTTCTGCTTGCGGAAAGATCGTAATCCGCTGGATCGTCGTATCGGAACATCCATAGGAATTCACCACAATCAATCGCACGTCATATTCTCCCGGGGTTGTATAGGTAACCGTTGGATTGACGAGACTGGAACTGTCGCCATTGCCAAATTGCCAGGCATAAGCGATCGGTAGTCGTGCCGAAGTAGATTGATTGGTGAAGGTAACCGTTGCGCTGCCGCAGGCCTCATAGAGGGAGGCCTCAAAATCCGCGACAGGCGCACTGCCTACTTCAATGACGGCGGTGATAGAGTCAAAACAGAAGCCCGCCGTATCGACTACGAGGGTTACCGTCAAGGTCGTATCCGTAATAAAATAAGTGTGAGTCGGATCCAGTAGCGTAGAAATATTTCCGTCTCCAAATCGCCAGAATGCCTGACTGAATCCGGTAGATTGGTTATCAAAATTTACCAACAGCGGCGTACATCCCTGTTGCGGATCGGGTGTGAAGATCGCTTCCGGCTGTGGATAGACATACACAGTATCCACCAGACTATCCCGACAGCCAAAACTGTTGACAATTTGGAGCTTCACCGGATAGACGCCCGGATTGTCGTAGATATAGACGGGGTTTTGGAGAACGGAAGTACCCGCATTATCTCCAAAGTCCCAGGCCCAGGTGAGGGGAAGGGTAGATTGAGATAAATCAGTGAACTGAATAGGATCGGTTGGCCCGCCACAAAACTGAGTCCCCGAGACCGATAAATCTGCTAAAGGTGGACTTGCTGTCGTAATGACCACACTTGCCGTGTCAAAGCAAAATCCTGCTGTATCCGCTACCAATTGGATCGTATAGGTAACATCCGGCAACAGGAAGGTGAAATCAGGATGTTGTGCCGTAGAAAAAGGTGCCTCATCGACAAACCATTGCCAGCCAGATGCATTGACTGATTGATCTGTGAACTGCACCAGGAACGGCACACAGCCGGTCAGGCTATCCGCGACAAAGGCCGCCTGCGGCTGCGGATATACAAATACGGTATCCATATGCAGGTCGGTACATCCATTTGGATTCGTAATGGTGAGGCTGACGGTGAAAGTACCGACGCTCTGATATGCGTTGGTTGGATTTTGCAGGGTCGAAGTATTGCCGTCTCCAAAGTCCCAGAAGTAG
>CAYGTH010000794.1:0-2936 GCA_964352745.1 uncultured Bacteroidia bacterium | reverse complement strand
CGCTGACCCCTCCAAAGGGAAAGCGGGCCTTTTGTCATGTGATCCCCGCCTTGGGGATTGGTCAGGCCGTTCCGAATGTTCGGGGCGGCGCAACATCTCAAAAGGATATCACATGACACATGCTCTCAAATCCATCTCGGTCGCCATTGGTGATCTCACCTCGCATCCTGCCAATGTGCGCAGCAACTCGCCTGAAACTTACGAGTCCGAGGCGATCGCCCACCTCACCACCCTGCAAAACCTCGGGCAGCTTTAAAGTATGCTTAGATTCCCCCAGACTATTGAGTGATTACCCGATTCGAAAAAGAGTATATCGTCTTCTGCGACGAGTCCGAGAAGAAGGGTATGTATTATTCAAACTTTTATGGGGGAGTGATCGTTGGTGCTACTCAGTTGAACGGCGTAAATTTGCGGTTGGAGAACGCTAGATCAATTGCCGGGATCGAATCGGAAGTAAAATGGGAGAAGACAAGTCCCTATGATGTTGAGAGGTACAAGATTCTTATTGCTGCCTACTTTGATGAGATAAAGGCGGGTCATCTGAGGACTAGAATCATGTATCGACAGAATGCTTTTGTCGCATCCGGCCTTAGTCCTGATCATTATCGAGATGAGTATTTTATTTTGTACTATCAATTTTTGAAGCACGGATTCGGTTTTGCTCATATGTCGAAAAGTCCAGATGGCACTAGTCTACGCTTTTACTTGGACCGCCTTCCTTATCACAGCAAGGAAAGGCGAGCTCAGTTTCGAGGCTATATCTCTGCTCTAGCTGACAGTTACGAACTGCGAAGAAAAGGGGTCCGTATTGAAACACAGAACATAGCCGAGATCGATTCGAAAAAGCACATCTTGCTACAGTGCACAGATGTCGTTCTAGGATCGATGGCTTTTCGACTTAATGATAAACATAAGTTCGTACCGGAAGGAAAGAAACGACGGGGTAAGCGGACAATTGCTAAAGAAACACTCTACAAGTTCATCCTCAGTGAAATTTGTAGGGTCACCGGTAAGTCTAACTTCAACATCGGGATATCAACCGGTAAAAGCAAACATCCCGAGGGGCTCTGGAAAGATCCTTATTTACATTGGAAGTTCACACCGAGAGAGCATTCCTATGATAAAACACAGACGAAGCCTAAAAAAACAAAATAGCCCCATTTGGCCTACATAAATCTCTGACGCGCCGCGTCAGGCTTCGGAACAAACAGGGCAATTTTATGATTACAATAAGCCCCACAAATAAATTTTCTGCAAGTTAAATACCAAGTATCACTTTAGCTAACATCCTCGACATCATTTTCTAACAATGCCTCAACATCAAAAAGCCCTCGCTCCTTTTCATCCGCTCATTCTTGAGTGGGTTGAAACGGATTTGGGGGAGCCGACGGATGTGCAATCGAAGGCGTAGCCGGAGATTGTGGAGGGTCGGCACGTGTTGGCAACGGCCCTGACCGGGAGTGGGAAGACGCTGACGGCGTTCCTGTGGGCATTTAATCAGTTGATCTCGGACGAGTGCTATTACTTGTTGCGTCGCATTTTAAGTCCCGATACTCCACTTGACCTGTCGGTGTAAGGAGCATTATAGTTCTCCAAGATTGACCTATCTTGAATAAAGAAAGTCGTCACTTTGCGGACCCTTTTACCCTCGTCATGAAACGTATCATATGGATTAGCCTGTGTTTGGCCCTTGTATTCGGATATTTCTATTTTGCGGGTTATGACCAACCCGAATCGAAACGTGACGTTGGTGATCCATCTCAAGTAGATTCCAGTCAAACGAAGCATAGTGATACGGGTGGACCTGTGCGATCAGCTACGCCAGGTTATGGAGCTGTTATACCGCCTTCAGGTAATTTCTCTCGGGAAAAGATCTCTGACCATCACTTCAAGGAAATTCGTATTGAATATCCAGAAGGCCTTCCGTATCCAATTCGAGTTGAGGAGATCGTTCATAAATCCGAAAGCGAAGAATCTGCGGTCAAGAGCACGGTTTCCTATGCTGCATCACATGTCATAGTATCTCTTGTTGGGGAGGAAATTCCTAGGGAGATTCTTGAAATAGGGCAGTTAAAGCCTATTCGCGAGTTCCCTGAGAAACCGACCTATCTCCTAACATTGAATGATTGGCACTTGAATGCTGTTCCTGATGTGTTGAGTCGACTTGCAGAGGATCCGTTTTCTTCCCTTCTACGATATGCTGAACCGGACTACCTAGTATCGGCTTATCTAGAGCCCAACGACCCTGAGTTTCAGAGCGGGAATCAATGGGGATTGGATGACAATGTTTTTGTAGCTGGGATCAATGCATCACCTGGGTGGGATGTTCGTAGCGATGCGCAGGATGTTGTGGTTGCGATTATAGATTCTGGTGTGGATGTCGATCATCCTGACTTGTATGATAATTTGTGGAGGAATCAAAATGAATTGCCAGAAAACAATATCGATGATGACGGGAATGGGATTGTTGATGATTGGATTGGAGCTAATACTATTACTGATACAGGAGAGGTAGAAGATGACAGTGGTCATGGGACTCATGTGGCAGGAATTGTCGGTGCGGTGGGAAACAACGAATTGGGAATCACAGGTGTCGCATGGAACACTCAATTGATGGCGGTGAAGTTTCTAAACCAATTTGGATTCGGATTTGTATCTGATGCGATTGATGCGATCCATTATTCTGTGGATCAAGGAGCGGATATTATCAATGCCAGCTGGGGGTCGTTTGAATTTTCACAAGGACTCTACGATGCGGTCGAGTATGCTGCGGCTAATGATGTGCTGTTTGTGGCGGCATCCGGAAATAACTCAAAAAATCTTGATGTGTTCCCGGAGTATCCTGCGTCCTTTGATTTGAGTAATCTGATTTCTGTCGGAAGTATTAATATCGGAAAAACGCTGTCCGATTTTTCAAACTGGGGAAAGCTGAGTGT
>CAYGTH010000793.1:0-2940 GCA_964352745.1 uncultured Bacteroidia bacterium | reverse complement strand
TAACATGGTCTACGAACTATACTTCGCCTGCAGGCTCACCACCAGCACGTAGCCCCGTCGTTACCACCTATTGTCTTCTGAACGCATATGACGAATAACTATCCGAACCCTTGGGATTTTGACAACTCAGACGGACAACTAACTGAAGTGGTCCCCAAAAACTGGACAGTAAGATAAGTAAAGAAACACCGATCTTACTGAAGATGAAAAAGCGAAGAACACACTCCTCCGAATTCAAATTCAAGGTTGCCTTAGCAGCCCTTCGGGAGCAAGAAACGCTCTCTCAATTGGCCAGCCGCTATGAGGTGAGTCCTGTTCAGATTTCGCAGTGGAAGCGAAAGTTACTGGACTCAGCCGTGGAAGTATTCTCCACAGCTTGAAAGCGTAATGAGCAGAATGAACAAGAGCTGATAGATAACCTTCACCGTAAAGTCGGGGAGTTACAGATGCGTTTGGGCTGGTTTAAAAAAAAAAGAGACTCAGCGGAATGAGTGTGTTATCCAAACGAATGTTAATAGATCCAAGGGATTCATTATCAATCCGAGAGCAGTGCGAACTACTGGCCCTTTCCCGTTCAAGCTACTACTACATGCCTTGTGCGGAGTCAGACGAAAACCTCGAGCTGATGAGGGAGATTGATCAGATCTATCTTGTCAAACCGAGTTTTGGTCGGCGGCGAATCTGCGATGCTCTAATCAAGAAGGGCTATGGGGTCAATCCCAAGCGGGTCAGACGGCTGATGCAGGTAATGGGAATCCAGGCGATCTACCCTAAACCCAGAACCACGATTACCAATAAGGAGCACAAAAAATACCCTCATCTGCTCCGTAAGCTGATTATTGAACGGCCCAATCAGGTCTGGTGTAGCGATATTACCTATGTTCCTATGGCAAAAGGCTTTCTCTATCTGGTGGCCATCATGGACTGGTATACCCGCTATGTGATCAGTTGGCGAATCTCCAATTCTCTCGAATCCAGCTTCTGCATCGAAGCCCTTGAAGAGGCGTTAACCTACGGAACCCCTCAGATTTTCAACACCGACAAAGGCGTGCAATACACCTCACTAGCATTTGTTAAGGTGCTGCTTGATGCAGAGGTGAAAATCAGTATGACTGCCCGTGGTTGCTGGGATAATTTGATGATTGAGCGCCTCTGGCGAACGGTTAAATATGATCACATCTACCTCTACAGTTATGAGGGAGGGAAGGAGCTCCATCAAGGACTCTCCACCTTTTTTGATCAGTACAATTACGAAAATCCTCATTCTGCCCTGGGGATGAAATCGCCAGCAGCTCTATGGGAATAAGGCATTTTTTTCTATCTCAAGACTGGCGCAGCGAAGAAGGAAAGTTGGCTTTTGGGCCGCAAGGACAAGCCCTTCGGGTGATGGCTCCGCCATCATCCTTGACAGCCCAACGCCAACTTTCCATGGTGGCCTTGCAAGGCTCAACCAGAAAAAATATATTAGTATGGGAATCGGGTGATTCCTTTGTCTCATCTTTACTTAATTCGCCCGCTTTTCTGTCCAAAGATTGGGGACCAACTCAGGGGGAAGGGAATAATTCCGGGCGTAAGGATACTTTCGGAAAGAAAATGGAAAACAAATGGCAAAAAGGGATCCAGAAAAAACAGCACGAAATAAGATCATTGAGGAGCTGGGAGATGAACTCAAAAGACAACTACCGGAAGTTTTAGCAAAAACTGGATTTGACTCGGTTCAATCTTTGCACGGAAAAATTGGAGGGAAATTCCAAGAGTTCATTAATATAAAAAATGAGGTTATTCATTCGCCTGAGCACTTTATTAGTCTTTGGCTGGAAGGATATAAGGAGGAATTATTAGCTCGGGGCGACTCTGTTAAGGTTAGCAACCTATATGAAACTTATAAACTACTCCAGAGCCATGAGGTTTTTAAAGAATATCTTTTCGTTTTCTTGAAACGGGTATTTCTGAGAAATTATGACGCCCTGACCAAAAAACGCCCATTAGTTGAAGATGCTGAAATTTATATAGGCCAGAATAATGCCTCTTATGGTATTCTAGTAACCCCACGCTTTGCAAATGGGGTATGGGAGAACGATAAAAGCGAGATCAGGCATTTTAAAAAACAATATTGGTCAATAGGGCATATTATGGAAACGGGGTTTGTAATTCCTGGAAAGGATGACAAAATGACCTTTAAAGATATTCCAGATTACCTCAATTTCTTTGTAAATGTTATAGTTAGAAATTCGGGATCGAAATATGAATATGAAATTGCCGGACTCTATAGGGATTATGTATTATCTCACTCAAGACCTGAAAACATCCCTCTTTTAATACCAGAGTTTCGATATGAAGGCATTGAAGTTGTTCACAAGTACCGGCTTGATTTTACAATAATTGAACCTAATGAGCTAAATAAAATTGGATTTGAATTATCACCATGGTCAACTCATGGGTTACTCACTGGTATAAAAAAAATGACCCAAAAAGAAGTAAATAAAAAAGCCAGTATAAATTTCGATAAAGAGATGAAAAAGCATAAAGATTATTTTAAAAAACATGGAATCTTTACGCTTATATATACTGATGAAGATTTAAAAGATACTGAGAAAATATTCCTTGACATGAAGGGGTACTTAGAGCCCAAAAGTGTTGGAAAACAGCTCAGGTTGCATATCCTTGATGAATTCTTTAACAATAATATTGTAAAATAGAAAATACGATAACATCGTTCGCAGGAGTGTTCAATCAACTGTGCCAGGATCTTGGCTCCGGCTTCCCCCCAGCAAATCCAGCCCAATTCAAAACAATAGAGAATCAGTTAATGAAGGGACAGCCCCCAAAAAAAAAGAACCATCCCTCCCGGGATGGCTCAAAACTACTACCTGAAAAATATCTGTCGGGCAGCAAGCTGCCGGATAATAGGAGGATGACCGACCACTTCGCCGAAGTGAT
>CAYGTH010000792.1:0-2941 GCA_964352745.1 uncultured Bacteroidia bacterium | reverse complement strand
CCTGCATTGACTGTACTGCCGGATGATCCGGAGCCAGCCGCAGGCCCTGTCCAGCTAAAATCTGAAGGGCAAGCACCGGGCCCGCCTGTAAGCTGAAGCGAAGAGCCAACCGGCGTAGAGCCATCCTCGGAAACGCCAATGTCCTCGGAGGTTTCCCCCGCAGCAAGACCATTGGCGGCGGTTATGCTGCCTCCATAACTTAGGAATTGCACCAATCCTGGAGTAGGCGGATTTCCATTATAAAGAGCAATTCCGTCCAGGCTGCCATTTTGGATACCCGGAATGTTAAACCAGAGAGTTCCTAAGCCTGATGGCAGAGTAGGAATAGTTCCTGTTAAGGGAAAAGTGAGATACTCCATGTCATCTGCACCATTGTAAAAAATGAGACTGTAACCCGCCAGATTGGTACCGGACAGGCCTGCAATTTCGACTCCTTCATTCACATCCGCACCGACATTATCGTAGTGAATCTCGTTGATAAAAACGACATCATTATTAATATCCGGACACTGTGTATAAACAGGGAAAAAGAGCAGGGAGGCAATCAGCAGAACAAAAATTTTTCTCATGCTAACAGATTCAGGGGGCTATGCAAATATAGCGAATCCACCTGCAATATCTTGCATAGATAGTCAATTTTTCCTGCTCCATTTTATTGCCCAAGCCTGCAATTTTACCATTTTTGGGATAATTTATGGACTTAGTTAATTATCAGTTTGTTGTTTAATGTGCTGCCATTCAGGTGAATACGATAGAGATATAGTCCTTCGGACAGGCCGGAAATGTCGGGTTGGATGAGTTGAATACCTGCTTCAGCAACATGTAATTCCGAATGGGCAATTTTCCCACTTATTTCATAAAATTCAACCCGAACTATGCCTGATTGAGGTACATTAAGCTTGATCGAAAAATAGCCCTCAGCCGGGTTAGGGTAGGCCGCTAATAGCCTGAAATTGTCCGGAGTGTTGATAAATGCCTCAACAACAGGTGAAGGATGAGTAGTCCCATCCAGGTCCCATTGCATAAGCCGGTAAAAGTTCTGGCCGTTAGCAGGGCTGTCATCGGTAAAGGAATAGGCTTGTACCTCTGTCGTAGTTCCCGCACCTTCAAGGGTACCAATCTCCCGAAAGGCTTCCCCTTCCTGCTTGCGCTCGATCACAAAGCGATCATTATTTAGTTCACTGGCAGTTTCCCAGGTAAGCAGTACGCGTTGATTCTCGATGGGAGTAGCTTCAAAAGATAAGAGTTCAACCGGAAAAGGAGAATCCAAAAACTGGTACTCAGCAACACAATCTGTACTGGCAGGAGATACAATAGATCCATCTGCGCTGATGGTCTGGGTGGCGTTGCTGCCTGTGGGAATGGCATACTCCAAATCCCTTGCAGTAGTTCCATTCAGGACACGATAGGTCCTTGTCGCGGAGTTGTTGAAAAAGCCGGTAGCTGCAGAGCTGCGTTCTCCTGCCACTAAATAGACGGTACTCACAGAACTGGCGCAGAAGGCACTAAAATCCAGATTGGTTCCCAGTCCGTCAAAACCTTCGCTCCCTGCTGTCCCATCTCCTCCAGCTCCCAAAAACGTGACAAAAAAAGCATCTGCCGGAATCTCTCCTCCGGTTCCGGTAGCAGCAGGCAATTCAAAAAGGGGGCATCCCGCCTGAGTGTTGAGTGCTGTCCGAAGCGTATTCAGAATCGTTAGATCAGCGGCATTATTCACATTCAGCAACCGGTTACAGACATTGCCCAGGAGGTTGCAGGTAGCATCTGGATTGTCGGGAGTGGCAGATCCCGTCAGGTTCCAGGTGAAATTGTAATTCGGTTGTATGCCTGCTGTCTGATCGATTTGGCCAATTGCTAAATCCGCAATATCAAGACTTGCATTACCATTTTGGGCGACCAGATACTCATTTTGATCCTCTGCGCCACAAGGGTCAAAAACACCTGTGAGGGGGGTAATTTCGGAACAACTACTTGCAATTGTGAGCGAACTGCTGGTAGCGCTGCCAACCCCGGCTGCTGAAGCCGTAAGGGTAATATTTTCAGCTATGCTGTTTTTTACAAAGAAGGTTGCGCAGCCAAATTCGGGGATCTTGCTGTCTTCTCCGGCAATAATCAAGGGGCCTGTCCCGGTTCCCAGAGACAGTGTGATTGCATTTGTAAAATCAGGTTGTGGGAATCCGTTTGCATCCTGTGCACAGACTTCTACCCGGAAATAACCATCAGCTTCCAGGCAACCGGTAGGAGGAGCGGTATAAAAAGCCAGGGTTGTTGCTGTAATAGGGGTTCCATGATTTCCAAGATAGGCCCAGGTATTTTGGGGATAGCAATCCCATTCAGCAGAAGGGTCAAAGGTATCTGAAGTATTCGGATCACCGGTTGTTACACTGGATTTTCTTACGAGGGTTTGATCTGCAGTACTGCACCCCCCACCTGTCCAGGCACTTCCGGGATCTCCGGTAGTCGCCCCAACAAAATCGAGCACGCCCAGGGAAAGACTGCCGAATGTAATGCCATCATCTCCCACATAGGTGAGTGCTGCACTTGTCTGATCGGCTTGATTGAGGAGATCGGGGCCTGTTTCGTCGCTGCAAATCACATATACATCTCCGGCTGCAACAGTTCCGGTGAGTGCTATAGGAGAGCCTGCAGAGGGAGCATTGCTCCCATTGCTGAATTGAGAAATGGCATATCCGCCAGCTCCCAGATCAATTGTGCTGCCCGTTCCATTATAAATCTCAATGCATTTATTAGTAGAGGATCCCTCTATGTATTCGGATATGAAGAGGTTAAGACCGGAAAGGATGGTGATGGAAAAGGGATATGGAGACCCTGTTCCGCCAACAAGGGTTCCGCTCGTGGCTTCCAGATTGATTACCCCAGCAGTAGTAGGGGTAATGGTGAATGTTGCGCATCCATTGACTGGAGTCAGGGTGCCTGTCAG
>CAYGTH010000791.1:0-2945 GCA_964352745.1 uncultured Bacteroidia bacterium | reverse complement strand
GTACATTTTTTTGCTGACCAATACGAAAGGCCCGATCTGTGGCCTGGGCCTCTACAGCCGGATTCCACCACAAATCATAATGGACGACATGATTGGCAGCGGTCAAATTCAGGCCGGTACCGCCAGCCTTGAGAGAAAGAATGAAGGCCCAGGCATAAGACTGAGTTTGGAAAGTTTCGACCAATTCGTCGCGCTGCTTACGGCGTAATCCGCCGTGCAGGAGCAAGGGTTTTTCAGGATATCGGAAGGCGATCATTTGCTTCAGCAATTCGCCCATCTCCCGGTACTGGGTAAAAATGAGGACTTTTTCGCCCTGACTCCGAATCTGGTCCAGCAACTGAATGAGATAGGCAGCTTTCCCCGAAAGGGTCGGATCGATCTCTTCCTTTTTGAGAAAATGTGAGGGGTGATTACAAATCTGTTTGAGGGCGGTCATCAGCTTGAAGATCATGCCCGCCCGGGCGATCCCTTCATTCTCCTCAATCGCCGCCAGGTTACTTTCCACAACCCCCTGATATAAGGCCGTTTGTTCAGGGCTTAGGGAACACATCTGGTCCTGTTCGATTTTGTCTGGCAGGTCAGAAATGATAGACTTGTCGGTCTTGACCCGACGTAGGATAAAGGGGCTCGTCAGGGTGAGAAACTGATCGAGTCGCGCCTGGTCCCTGTCCTTTTCAATCGGCACAATATAGTTTTTCTTGAATTTACTCAGAGAGGAAAGGTAGCCTTTATTGGCAAAGTCGAAGATACTCCAATATTCCGAAAGGCGGTTTTCCACCGGCGTACCACTCATGGCGATACGGGTTTCTGCTTTGATTTTTTTGAGAGATTTGGTTTGTGCCGTACCCGGGTTTTTGATAGCCTGGGCTTCATCTATTATGAGCACGCGCCATTTGATCTTAGCCAACAATTCTTCGTCAGAACGCGCCACGCCATAACTGGTAAGAACGACCTCTCCCGACTCAAGGTCAAGCTGGCGACCCGGCCCATGAAAAACAGATGTTCTCAATTCCGGAGAAAATTTGTCAATCTCCCGTTGCCAATTGGTCAGGAGCGTAGTCGGAACCACCACAATTGCCTTCCGTTTTTGCAACTGACCTTCCTGCATCAGTTGAGTCAGAAAGGCAATCACCTGCAAGGTTTTGCCCAGTCCCATGTCATCGGCCAGAATAGAACCGAAACCGATCCGGTCATTTTTATACAGCCATCCAAATCCCCGCTCCTGATAGGGCCGCAGCTTTGCCTGCAAGGTTTTTGGCGGCGGAACTTCTTCTTGCTCAACCAGTTGCCGAATCAACTTGCGGGCCTTCTTACTAAGACTTACCGGATGGTCTTCGTACTGCTCGCTGAGGCTTGCCTTCAGGAGATCATTGGCATTGAGCTGAGGAGGGTTTTCCAGTTTTTTGAGCAGGGCTTTCATCTCCTTCTCATCGATCAGCACATAGCTTTCCTGGATTTTGACCAGACCCCGCAGATCTTTGACTTGCTTGAGAAAATCCTGCGAGTCCATCATCTGGTCCCCAATGGCGACCCGCCAACGAAAGGCCAGCATCTCGCGGAGATCCAGATAGGTTTTGGCCGCATGTTGATTTCCAAATTCTGACAATTCCAGCGATGCCTGTGGCCGGGCAATCCGTTGCAGGGCCTTGGGCAGCAAAATGCGAATGCCAATCAATTCCAGGGCAGGCAAGGTATTACTGAGTACCTGCACAAAAGACTGGCTGTCGAGGCGAATGGATTTTTTTCCCTTGCTGCTTACTGCCACTCGAATCTCCGGCAAAAATTCTTCCAGAGAAGCCATATCCTGTAAAATCTTCACCCTCCGCTCAGCATGTTTTTTCTGGGTAAACAAATCGGACAACGAAGTCAAGGGAGCGAGGGGTTTGGTTTTGTCTTCAATCCAAAAACTCAGCAAAAAATCGGGCTCGGCTTCTTCTACTTTCAGCACCGGCACAAAATCGCGCGCTGTGAGGTAAAAGCGTTGCAACCACTGTTGAATGGCATAAGGGGTTTCTCGTTCTTCGAATCGATTGCTGAAGTACAAAAAATCACTAAAAAACAATGCATTGATCGAATTTTCAGTATCAAGTGCTGTTTCTGAGTGCACAAAACCTTCAATCATCAGCGACAACAGCCACCGGAATTGCTCCTCCCGCTCAAAATATCCTCCCTGGTTAACTCCTCGATGATGCAGTACTAATTCTGATGGAAAGCCCGCCGCAAACCGGAGACTCAGCCTTTTGACGACCGGATCAACAGTAGCAGGAATCCAGCGAAGCCGGAAGTGATCTTCCGACAAACGAATTACCTGAGGAATGATAGCACTCTTTTCCATGAGATGAAGCGCAAACTGCCAGAGAGCTTCGAGGAAAAGCAGCACTCCAGGAGCGGTCGAAGATTCGAGATCAGCAACTTGAGCCAGAACAGCCTCCAACGGATCAGGATATTCCTGGTCCAGGCGGAGCTTTCCGTGCCCCGTTTGTGCTACCACCTGCTCTCCTTTCAACTCATCATCCAGTTCAAATGTGAGGCTTTCCAGGTCATAGGGGAAAGCAGGAGAATCGGGCCTGGCATAAGCATCAAACAGAGTAGCGGCGCGACTTATTCGTTTGTACCATTTGTCGAGAATCAATCGAAAATCTTTTCCCGCATAAAAGGCCGGCTTTGCAGGCAGGAGCCGAAGTAATTTTTCCCGACAATTGGGTATGAGGCTAAAATCCATAGCTGCCAATGTCGCTTCCAGCGGGGTGGGGACTGAAGTATCGGGATTTTCGCGGAGCAGCTTACTGAGTTCGGGCAAATGTGCTTTTAGGGCGCCTGATTGTGTGAACCCCTGCTCCTCCAAAGCTGCCATTACACCCATCCCCCTGAGTTGAAATACCAGAAAGGGATTTTTATCTACCTCATTGGCAAGGGTGTAGATAACCGCCGCAAGATGTTTGCAA
>CAYGTH010000790.1:0-2951 GCA_964352745.1 uncultured Bacteroidia bacterium | reverse complement strand
ATTTTAATTCCTCCTTATTGTAAGTGAATGCAGGTGTACTGAAAAAGTATGCTTGCATTTCTTTTTTAGATTCTACCAATATTCGTATTATTGCTAACTAAATAGAATGCGGCAGGGGGAATGATTGACATAAAAATTACGGTTCAGGATGATCCGGTATTATTAGGCCTGATTCGGGACCTTGATGATGAGCTATTGGATCGATATGAGATGACGCAACTCGAATACGGAGCCTATAATCACCTGTCTCCTGATGCGATAGCTGTGGTAATGTATGTAGCGTCAAATCCTGTAGGATGTGGTGCTATACGACCTGCCAAAGATGCCGGTATAGCTGAATTGAAACGAATGTTTGTCCTTCCTGAGCATCGCGGAAAGCGATATGGGCAACAACTTGTCTCAGCTCTGGAAAGAATCGCATACACCATTGACGTTCGATCTATTCGACTGGAAACCGGTGTGAGGCAGCCTGAAGCTGTCCAGTTGTACAAAAACTGTGGATACTACCGAATCCCTCCTTATGGGCCTTATGCAGAAATGGCAGAAAGCATTTGTATGGAAAAACAACTGCCTCACAATCCCTCCTGAATGCCCTTTTACTCGTATATTTCATTATTCCTCCCTTTATGAAACATTTCTTGTTCTTTATCCTGGTAACTGGTTTTTTCCAATTCGTATCCTGTGATGAAACAACTCCTTGTTCCCTTACGCTGTGCGCAAACGGCGGTACATGTGTGGACGGGAGTTGCCAATGTGCAGATGGATATGGCGGAAACAATTGTCAGGAACTATCAATCCCTACTCTGTTTTTGATTCAGGAAATCTCGATTTCAGGTGTTCCTATGTCGGATGAAAATGGGGACCCCTTTGATGTGGCTGATGGCCCTGATTTGTATATGGTCGTAACCGAGACCCCAAGTGGTACCACCTTTACCAGTCCTTCTACATTTGAAAATGCAAATGCTACGGATACCTACCCGTTTGAAATGGGTTCAGGCTTTGAAGTAAAAGCTACGAGTGCTTTCATCGTAGAATTGTTTGATGCTGATCCCGGTGGGCAGGATAAACAAATATCTCTGGCCGACGGGGATTTCGATGCCCAACAGTTGATCTTGAAAGGAGGAGGATATACAGGGCCCTATACCTTTACTGCCACAGCAGGTGGGGCAGCTTCTATTCAGGTAGTAGTAGATTGGGGATTCTGAGCTGGTATCTGTTTGTGATGAATGAGGGATGCAGCAAATACGTTCGTTGAAACGTCTGCTGGGTACATTCCTAATTTATCCATCATGAAACCTACCCTTTTTTGTCTCTTGAGCGCAGGGCTGATACTCGCAGCCTGCGAAACAACACCGATTGATCCGATTGATCCTCCCAAAGCACCCATTGCACCCGCCAACAGCATCTCTCTTCGGACCCCAGTGGAGGGGCAAATGAATCAGTATGTTCGATACGAAATGGGCACCTGTGAAGATGCAGGTCAGTCAACCCTATGGACAAGTGATACGCTGGTGGTAGAAGTGCAGAAAGAGAATGGCCAATTTTATTTAGTGGAGTCATTAACCCCAGGTTCCCCGATTTTCTTACAAGGAGGTTTTCCTGAACCCGTCAAATATCCCATTACCTCTACAGGAGATTACGCCCTTGTCCCGGAGCGCGATCAATCTATTTTATTCTTTTTCTATGGTAATGATACGATTCATCTCAGACCGAACCATGATGTTGAATTGAAACAAGTCAACTGCGGGTTAACTATTGCGGATACGCCTTTTATTGGGAATGAAATTGGCTTCGTGCCCAAATTTAAACTGGGAGAATTGCTACAGGAAGAAAAAACGGTAGTGTCGTGTGTGCCAGTAGTACTTAATCTGGAAGCTTATCTTTTTTATGAAGAAGGGTATCTCTTCATGAGCCATACAATCGACTGGGCTGGAAATGTGACGGGTTGGCAGATGCTTTCGGACTAAGAAAATGAGAGTCGGGGACATTGGAATCTCTTTCTTATCTTTAGGAATCCCCAAAGGACTCCTATTATGTCAGCTACTACCCCGCATTACCGAACCTGCAATCTGTGTGAAGCCATGTGTGGCCTGGAAATACAGGTTCAAGGCACTGAAATCGTCTCCATCAAAGGGGATAAACAAGATGTGTTCAGCAAAGGACACATTTGCCCAAAGGCATTAGGCCTTCAGGATATCTATGAAGATCCGGATCGGCTCAAGGTTCCGATTCGGAAAACGGCTTCCGGCTGGGAGGAGGTATCCTGGAAAACGGCTTATGAATTAGTCGTAAGTAGATTGAAGGAAATTGCTGATGAATTCGGGAATAACGCTGTTGGGGTTTATCAGGGAAATCCCAATGTCCACAACATGGGCACCCTGATGTTCGGGCCTGCTTTTATCCGCAGCTTACGAACTCAAAACCGTTTTTCGGCAACTTCAGCAGATCAGTTACCGCATCATTTTGCTGCCAAACTTATGTTTGGGCATTACTTTCTCATTCCGATTCCAGATGTGGACCGGACAGCATATATGCTGATTCTGGGCGCAAATCCGCAGGTCTCAAATGGCAGCCTGATGAGCGCTGCCGGAATCGCCGACCGCTTGCGCAAGATCCAAAAACGAGGAGGTAAAGTAGTCGTGGTAGATCCCCGAAAAACGGAAACTGCTGCCAGGGCTGATGAGCATCTGTTTATCCGACCGGGGCATGATCCCTTATTCTTGTTGGCCTTACTGCATACGATCTTCGATGAGGAATTGACTAGCCTGGGCAACGTGGCTGGTATTGTGGATGGCATGGATGATATAGCTGAGCGGGTGAAAGATTTCTCCCCAGAGTCAGTTTCCAATTTGCTGGAAATGGAAGCGGGTACTATTCGACGAATTGCCCGTGAGTTTGCAGGCGCAGAAACTGCAGTAGCCTATGGAAGAATCGGCTCCTGAAGGCCGGAA
>CAYGTH010000789.1:0-2954 GCA_964352745.1 uncultured Bacteroidia bacterium | reverse complement strand
TCATTAGACCCCGCCGGAATTCCATCGATCACAAAAAGAGGTCCGTTATTGCCTGCAAGGGAGGTTTCGCCCCGGATGACAATTCTGGCACCGCCCCCGCCCAGGCTTCCGCCGCCTTGTGTGATATTTACTCCTGCGACTTTTCCGGACAAGGAGTTGACTACATCCAGTTCCCGGGTTTTTTGAATCGATTCCCCATTGATTTCCTGCACGGCGTAGCCCAGCGATTTTTTCTCCCGCTTCATGCCCAGGGCTGTGATGACAACCTCATCGAGCGATTTGATCTCTTCACTCAGGGTGATGGTGAGTTTGCTTTTTCCATTAATGGCTACTTCCCGCGTATCAAATCCCAGGTACGAAACGATCAGGGTAGTTACTTCATCTGATATCTCAAAGCTGAATTTTCCTTCCGTATCTGTCAAGGCACCCTGCCCTGTCCCCTTGGCCCGGACAGTGGCACCGATGAGCGGCTCACCATCTTCGGTCGTGATAGTCCCGGAAATCGGCCTGTCAGCCTGCTGCTGGACAGATTGCAGGATGGCAGTATTTCGCTGAACTACATCTTTGCTGTTGCGAAGGAGGCTGAGGTCGCCTCTTTGTTCGAGTTTTCCGATTTGCTGTAATTTCTTTTGGATCTTTCGGGCATTTCGGGTGCCTTGCTTGTCATTTTTGAAAATGATAAGGTATTGCTTTTGGTAGAATTCATAGGAAAGGCCTGCTTCCCCCAACAGGCGGTTAACAGCCACTTCCAGGCTTTCTTCCTCTCGAAACTCAAACTCTACCTCAATGTCTTTTACCAATTTGGATTGGTAGCTGACAAATACCTGATACTTTTCTCCCAGATCGTCTAATACGTCTCCCAGGGGCCGCCCTTGTGCATTCATCATATGCGTCAAGGTCGTAGCCATCGGATATTGAGGCAGTAATCCCAGGAAGAGGAGTAGGAGTATGATTCGATTCATCGTAGTAGTAGTACAGTTTCTCACACGTATTGGGTTAGGGTTACTTGGATTTTACCAGAAATCTCCCGGCTTCCAGGGTAATGTCTATTCCGGTTGTTTTAGTCAATATGGACATTGCCTTCTCTATATCTTGAGCGGGGAGGGAAGTTGTTAACTTTTCTGCCTGTAAGTTCTCGTCTGTGATCTCAAATGTGAAATCATTGAATTCTCCGAGTTTGTTCAGGATGTCAATGAGGGGTACATCATCGAATTCGAGCATCCCGGTTTTCCAGGAGGTCTCCAGCTTGCCAGAAACGCGCTTCGGAGCAGTCAGCGTCTTTTCTGTTGCTGAATACTGAATGATTTCGCCCGGTTTCAGCACTACGGGCTGATCGTCCTGGTCTTCTGCCTGAACTGTTACTTTCCCTTCTTTCAGGAATACAGCGGTTGCCTGATTTCGGTGGTTGACATTAAAGGAGGTGCCCAGTACTTCTACCGTCAGGCCCTGGGTGATGACCTGGAATTTCGCTTGCGTAGCAGGTTTTTTAGCTACTTCAAAAAAAGCTTCTCCTTCCAGGTAAACCATTCGGGTTTCGCCAGCTTTCCAGCCCGGGGCATATCGCAAAGTAGAGTTTCCATTCAGGGAAACGGCAGAGCCATCCGGTAGACTGAGGTGCCTGATTTCCCCAAAAGTAGTTTGCTCGATGATTTCATTTTCTCCCCAAAACTGAATGCCCATCCAGCCCATACCGAATACAATCAACACGGAGGCCGCTATGCTTATCAATCGTCTCCTCGAAAACCGATTGATCTTTTCTTCGGCAAATTCAATCTCAGCAGTACCCACTGCTATTTTGTCTTTGATTCGGGAAAATACGGCCCGGTCATATTGGGGAACTTCCCCCATTTGTTCCATCAATTCCTGGAGGACTTCCGGCGCTTCCGCTGAAGGATTCTGCTTGACCAATGCAAATAGTTCATCTAACTCAGCTTGAGAACATTGATTATGAAATAGCTTGTGTATGAGGTGTTCCTTCTGTTGCATATGAGGCCGGATAGAATAGGTGCGTATTGGAAAGAAAATTCAGGCTTCCAATATGATACCGTATCGTAGCTGCCGAAGGGATTACTCAATACACTATTTTTATTAAATAAATTTCCATGAAGCCTTGATAAATAGGGCATTGCAAGGATTTTGTTTATTTTTATATGAAATGGCTTATTCCTTTAATCATTGATCAGATTGAGACATTTTGATGAGCATATATATCTGGAGGCCCTGTCCCAGGGAGACAAAAAAGGTCTCATCTGGCTCATTGAGCAGTATGAAAAGCCCGTTTTCCATTTTTGTATGAAACTCCTGAAGGAAAGTGCCTTCGCTGAAGAAACAACAGCTGATGTGTTTATCAGTCTTTGGAACAAGCGAAAGAGCATAAATACCCATCAGTCTATTCAACCCTTGCTCTATAAAATCGCACGAGATAAGGCCTATGATTACTTGAGAAAGATTGCGTCAAATGAGCGGTTGAAGGAGAAATTCCGGGAGGCTTATTCTCAAACCGATCATCAGGATGGAGAATGGGTGTACCTGAAAAAAGAGCATGATTCACAAGTAAACCATATTGTAGAAGTACTTCCCCCGCAGCGCCAGTTGATTTTTAAGATGAGGTATTTTCAAGGGAAAGATAATCCCTCAATAGCCCGGGAACTCAACCTTTCTCTTCATACAGTCAAGTCCCAGTTGGTAAAAGCCCGGGTTTTTATGCGGCGGGAGCTGGAAAAAATAGGGATGCTCAGTATCTGGGGGATACTCCTCCTGGCTGGTCTGATTGGTTAGGGGAATTCGGGAGTCCGAAAAACAGCAAGAAAAAGCAACAGCTTTGCGGGATTTGTAATCCCGCAACAAGGTTTCAACAGCTGCGCCAGGAAACTGCGCCTTATCTCAGATGGCCGCGGCCCAGCCGATTAGCGGTTCGGGATTACAAATCCCGAAGAGCAACACAAAAAAAGCAA
>CAYGTH010000788.1:0-2956 GCA_964352745.1 uncultured Bacteroidia bacterium | reverse complement strand
ACCAGGGTTTATCCGCCAGATAAGCCGTTTTGGCAATGATGCTTTCAATGACTTTTTCATGCAGGAAGGAATAGCTGTATTTCAGGTAATAGGATTGGGACGATTCCCGCTGTAGTTCCCGCTCCTGCTCCCCTTCCCATGCCGAATGCGCATGGTTCGGCAGTAGTTTGGGTGCTACAAAATGCCTGTTTTCAAAGGAGGGGTGTTTTTCTTCCGTTTCGATTTCATAACAGATATCACAATCTTTCATGAACCCCAGTAAGAGTTCCTGTACCCGATGATCCGGATAGTCATCCGCCCATATTTCCCTTAGTTTGGCACCGGTAAACTCCCCTCCATTATCCCGAATATCCTCCATTCGCTGGTCAGATCGGTCAAACAGCGCATAAATCGCGTCTATCATCCATTCCTGATCCAGGATAATTTCATTATTGAATATGCCTTCCTGAAAATATACCACTCCGGTTCTGAATAACCAGGTTTTCAGTTCTAACATGGGATTCAGAACCCCCAATTCCCCTGCCTTGGTTTTATAGGTATCCAAATCCAGCCGTTTAGGTCCATTGGGAGTAGCCTGTAAATCCCGGATATATTCTCGCAATTGATAGAGGGCAATAGAAATCGGGTTTTGCTTATCCTTGATGTGTTTTACAGAAGCAAGCAGGGATTTTTCAAGTGTTTTGTAGGTGCTGTAAGCATCTTGCTGAGGGTCCGATTCCAGATGACAACAGTGGAGGCCATCGAGAAAAATGGCTTCAAACTGTGAACTGATTTCCTGCATCATCCCTTTTTGAATCCCATCCTCATGAATATTGGTCTGAGCCACGATCATAGGGCTGCCTTTTCCCAGTTGCCGGGCATAGTTCAGCCAATAATCCAGTTTGTAATTTTTATAATCCCGGATCATGGGCTTCCCATTACTTTGGACGATGGTGTGCTTCGTATACTCCTGTGTCTCGGTCTCCATCCTCCAGGCCAGAATGTACACGGCATCCTGCTGCATAAACAAGCGGTGGGTATTGTGATAAATATCCTGCCCCCCAAAATCCCAGAAATACAGATCATATTTCTGTAAAGGAAATTTTTTGATCGTGATCCCGTGGGTGGAATCCCACTTTTTGTTAAACTTTTCTTTGACCAATCTTTTCAGAATGTTGGTTTTACCGGCTTTGCCATTCCCAATCAATAGCACCTTGTTTTCATTGTCTGCTTGCGTGCCTCCTTCCCGTTGCTGATAGTATTGCTGAAGGGTCTTGAGGTTGTTCTGACGCTTCTCATCTACCAGTTTTGTCAACAGCGTGGAGTCATTGATGGGGTTCTCTCCGATAAACACTGAATCAATGGCCGGGAAATATGCCTGAAAAATTCTCCAGAAGTCTTGATTTGAAACCGTTTCCTCTCCTAACTGAAGGGAGGCTTCTGAAAAGTTTTGCAGCTTACATTTCTTGACTTGCAGGGTGCTGAGTTTCGCCACAGGATGCTCAATGCACACATGTGTCAAGTTAGCATTATCATTCAGGTACAGGTGCACCAATTCCGAAAAATGGCCGGGCAAAGTAAATTCGGTGATGGCTGTTCCGCGCAAAAAAAGTACCTGCAAGCCATCCAGTCCTCCTTCAAAATCACAATCGGTAAGGGTTGGGTTTTTGCTGAGGTCCAGATAATAGAGCTTGTCGTAGGTTTCGGGAATCGTGATTCTTTCCAACTTACCTTCAAATAATTCGAGCCTTGCCAGTTTGTTACATGAAGGGCTCAGCCCGATGAGTTGAAAATCCGGATTCTCGCTCGCATTGAGAAAAACTATGGATTGATATTGTGCTGATAAATTAAATCTGGTGAACTTGTTTTTGGCGAGATTGAGTGCCCTGAGATGTTCCATGGGCAATTTCGCTAACACATCAAGCTGCTCATCTCCCACTTCACAGCCATATAGATTCAGGCCCACCAGTTTTTCTCCCTCGGTAAAGGCATACCGGCTGTACTTACTGCCCACCATTTCCTCTTCTGGCGTCATGACTTCCAGATAGGAGGCGGGATACCGGGCCTCCATGTGTTGCTGGATATTGTCTATGTGTGTTAAGGTAAGGCCCAGAGACTGTTCCAGGTCAGTAACTATCTGCGGTTTTGACATGCGGTTAACAATGAAAAGCGGTCATGGGATCGTGATTAACCTGAGTTTCGGATTAGATGCTTCACAAATTGATGGACATGAAGATTGTTTTAATCGATTGAGGTGCTTCTTTGCCACTTTTTCCGCAAAAGTGGCGCAAAACTCGCAACGGGTAAACCAAGGCCTACTCACTGGCCATCCTCCCCGCACCCGTTGCATCTCCGGCGCACAAGCTTATAAGCTTAACAATTATTAATCCTCATTACATCCATTTTGGGATTATCCGTGTCCAAAACTCACGTTACTTAACAAGTAAATCACTTTCGAGAAGATTTCCAACCCGGCCTCGGTTCTTCCCGGCGAATGAATCCGCCGCTACGAGGCATCTACCCCCGACTCGCATAGGCAAGTGCCAGTTTGATTTCGCCGTAGCTGAAGTCAGCACCGAGCTTGCCTTTGGCCTGATTGAGGGTTACGCCTTTTTGGGTGGCTACGGCCAGGATCTCATCGAGGCGTTCTTCGTCCATAAAGTCTAAGATATCAACCTCGCCATTTTTGACGTATTCGGTCAGGTGGCTTTCGATGGTGCTTTGCGTCAGGTTGCGTTCTTTGGCGATTTTCAGGATGCTCATGCCTTCCTGGTACAAATTGAAGGTAATGACAGCAGTAGGCACCTTTTCCTTTTTAGGGGGATGGAAATAGTTGGAGAGTTCTTTTTCCCAGTCCCGAAGTTTGCCTTTGGAGGGAATGCGGCCCTCGGCACTTTCCTGTACCAGCAAGGAGAGTTTCATCATCTGCCGACACTGGTGGATATAGGCGTCAGTCAGGGATTCGAGCTCTTCGCGG
>CAYGTH010000787.1:0-2957 GCA_964352745.1 uncultured Bacteroidia bacterium | reverse complement strand
ATATGGTTTCCCGCTGGGAAACAGGGCTTCGCCCTATTTCAAGCATATCTGGCAGCTAAATAATGTTGAAAATGGCGAAAGTCAAACTAAGACCCTGTTTGGGACAGGAAATTTGTTAGCGAAATAGCGAGCTATTTCGAGTGCAACTGGCGAAGATCAGTTTCCTGAAGGCAGGATTTTCTAAGGAAATTAGCGTTCCAAACAGGGTCTAAACAAAATTGGACAAGAGGGGGTTTAACAGCTATTCTCTCCTGTCTAATTGTTGTACCTATGTTCCCAACCTTGTTGATGTTGCTTTTGCCTTTGATGACCAGTTCCCCAAATGAATTAAAGTTTGACTTCGGTACCGCTACTGGCGGCACTGATTGGGAGGTGATCAATGATGGGGTAATGGGCGGTCTTTCTCAGGGGAAAATAAGCTTGACAGAGAACAGCCTCTTGTATCAGGGGAATATTTCTCTTCGGAATAATGGAGGCTTCAGCTCATTAAGAAGCCCCTTTAAGCGATTTGACCTCTCAGGATTTACGCAAGTCGAGATGCGGTTTCGAGCCACCGGGCATGCCTTCGCTATGCGGCTGGAGCAAGACCAGCGATTTTATATGCCTAATTTCAAGCATGAATTTCGGGCGCAAACCGGTAAATGGACCACGATTCGGGTTCCCCTTGCTGATTTTCAGCAATATCGGATGGGGCGTGCCATGGGCAATAAAATGACTACCGCTGCCCTGCAAAACACCCTGCGAATTGGCCTGATTTCTAATGAAAAGCGCGAAGGAGATTTTCAGATAGAGATCGACTATATTGCTTTTCAGTAAGCCTTTACTGCACACAGGAAATTTGAGTCGGGAACCAGCGTTATCTCCATAGCCATTCTTCTCGCTTACCTTAACCTGATTCCGCATGAACCGCTTCTGTGTTTTGTTTTTCCTATGTCTCCTACTCTTGTCTCTTCCTTTTCTTTCCACCGCCCAGGACGCTGCTGAATTTGATCCCCTCGAAGACATTCGGGATAAATACAGCCAAATTGTTTCCGCCAAAACGGCCAAAACCCTGACCATAACTGAGTTTTCCTACGAATGTCCCAAAAACCCGGAACAAGGCACCATCCGATACTATGAGTCGGAGGGGAAACTCCGCCTGATTGAGCATATCTATAACATGGGCGATCACTTTGGTGCGGGCCATGAATATTATGTCTGGGATGATGAACTCTTTTTTCACTTTTCAGATGAAGGGACCTGGATGTTTGATACAGCAGATGGGGCTGGGGATACTTCCCCTATGCAAACGGTGGATGATGTAACCGAGCGCCGACACTATTACTACAAAGGCGCACCTATCCGTTGTCTGGAAAAATCATATCAGGTTCGCTCCCGACGAGCCATTAATCCAAGCTCCGATGAGATCCCCAATACAGAAACTGAATGTTATGCTGAAGCCCCAGAACACTTTCAAATCTTGCTGGAGATCAAAACCAGCCGTGAGATGGATTGTGAAGGGTATCACTGAAGAAAAGCCTCCCCTCCCTCTTCATTCCCCTGACTTCCCTTTATTTTTTATCACAAAGAAACCCAAAGTAAGCGCTAAGGTTCACAAAGGTATGTATCTTATCTTGCTTTGTGTACCTCTGCGACTCTTCGTGCTACTCTGTGAAATAATTCCTACTCGTTCCTAATTCAATCCAGCCATGTGTATTCGAAAAGTAAGTTCCTTCTTTCTTATTAGTTTACTGTCCCACACCTTACTTTTTGCACAACCTATGGAAATTCCCAGAGCCAGCCCCAAGGCTATGATCAGTCAAACGATCGGTGTTTGTACCGTAACGATCAACTACAGCAGGCCCAGCACCAGGGGGCGTGAGATTATGGGAAAGAAGGTTCCCTTTCAAAAAGTTTGGCGAGCTGGCGCAAATGAAGCGACAATCCTTTCCTTTGATTACCCGCTCTCATTTGGAGGAACAGAAGTACCTCCGGGGAAATATGGCTTATTTATGATTCCCGATGCCGATACCTGGACCGTCATTCTCAATCGGGAATGGAACCAGTGGGGCGCCTATACCTATGAGCCTGAAAAGGATGTGTTGAGAATCGAAATCGCTCCCCAGGAAGTCGAACATACGGAAATGTGCACCTTTACTTTTACGGAAGTAAACAAATCATCAGGCCTGTTAAACCTGGAATGGGAACAGACCCGTATCAGCATCCCCCTGAAAACGCAAACCCACCAACAAACGCTACAGGAAATTGATCAGGCTGTGGCGGCCACTACGCAAAACTGGTATGTGTATTCGGCTGCTGCTCAGTATCATTTTTATGAACGGAAGGAAGAAGCAAAAGCCCTGGCATATATCAATGTCGCCATTGCCCTGAACGCCCCCAATCCCGCACCGTGGATGCTGAAGTCCCAAATATTGGCGTCTCAGGCGCAGTACAGCGAAGCGATACAAGTCGCGGAGGCAGCCATTGAGGTTTCCAAGCAACATAATTTTATATTTGAGTTGGAGGAGAATGAAGAAAACATCCACAAATGGAAGGGCTTAGAAAAAGAATAGTAAGAATTGAGGGAGTTAGTAATACTTTCAGACCGGGTCAACCGGCAGGCACAATCGCTGTTATAAAGGCTGATGAGACACCTTTTGTACTGGGCTCCCCTACCCTGATGAGCGGGATTGTATATTCTTCAGATAAATCCCGAAGCTTTTTCATCATTTCTGTAATAATATTTGTAAAAATGAGAAGGCTTCGTACCTTTGTGGGCCGATCAAAAAAGATAAGCACTTTTGAAGGAACAGAATGGGAAGATTTGAACAGTTTGAATTGCCCCATTGACTTTGAAATATTGTGATCGAGGTGTGGCGTCCCGGTATATCGGGATTAGCACATCAGCTTTGAAATATGAATGATCGAGGTGTGGCGCAGTCCGGTTAGCGCACCTGCTTTGGGAGCAGGGGGCCGCA
>CAYGTH010000786.1:0-2973 GCA_964352745.1 uncultured Bacteroidia bacterium | reverse complement strand
TTGTCCGGGATATATCTCAAATAGCAGAAGAACAGAATCAGGAAATGGAAGCTGTCATTGAAAAAACGAAGACGCAAACACCCGATGAAAACTTATTTGAGGAAATGGGAGATAAAGTGAAACGTTACCAAATCAAAGAAATCCATAAGGATAAAGCCTTGCAAATAAAGTTGCCTCAATTCTTTTTGGAAGTTCCTGGTAATAGTCTTTTTGGAACAGAAGAAAATAAGATCTCACTAAATAGCGAATCCCTCCTAAAAAAGTTCCAACTGTCCAATGAAGATACCAAAATCAATTTTGATGAAATTCGTTCTGAATTGTATAAAGTGGATATAGACAAGGACAACGAATACAGGCCAACCATTACGCAAATTGAGGATAACAGAGTCAAAGAACCATTGGTGGAATACATCCTGGCACAACCCAAGGAGAAGCAAGTACGGGATATTACCCATCAATTGATGGATAAGATTGGAAGCATGTTTCCCATCCCTGATCAAGAAATAAAAAAGTATGTAGGGCGGATATTGGACCAACTCAGTACAGAACAATTACGAGATGTCCTGGCACGCCAATACACGTACAAAGACCGAATCAAAAAGAAAATTAAATCTCTTTCGGAAGCCTATTCTGAAAATCGTTTCAATGAACTGGTCAAAATCAATAAGGTTTTTGTAGAACCTAGCTGGTCATTTAAGGAGCGAATTGTTCCAGGTAATTTAGGAAGTCAGATTGGTAATTCTCTTTATGAAAAAGAGGCGAGTATGAACCTATTCGAAGAACGGGTTATCATGAGTATTGCTGGCTTTTCCAATGTGGTGTTTTGGCATAGGAACCTGGAGAGAGGAAAGGGGTTTGCGATCAATGGGTTTAAATCCAATCACTACCCAGATTTCATCATTCTGACGGAAAACGATAATTTGATACTATTGGAAACCAAAGGAGACCATTTGGATAATACGGATAGTTCCGCAAAAGTCCGATTAGGCAATAAATGGGCAGAACTGGCAGGAAGGAATTTTCATTATTTCATGGTGTTTGACAGCAAAGCCATCGACGGGGCTTTTAATTTGGAGAAGGCTAAGGAGTTGATTCGGCAGCTTTGAGCTTTATTGGCTTCAATAATATTTGATCGGCTTTTATTTGACTGTCTTAACTATGTATGTAATCTGAAAGTTAAATGGCAATCGCTTTTTTTTACTTTTTTATCTGTTGACTGTAAGAAACTATTGGTCTTCATGAAACCAGAAACTCGATATACAAAAAGCGGCCGGATTAATATTGCGTACCAGGTGTTCGGTTCTGGTGTGATTGACCTGGTGTATATACCGGGCTGGGTTTCTAATATTGATTGGATGTGGGCCTGCCCGGAATTGGTGGATTTTCTCCAGGAGTTGGGGAAGATCGCCAGGGTAATCTTATTTGATAAGCGGGGAACGGGCTTGTCTGATCGCATTGTGGAGCTTTCTACGGTAGAGGAAAGAATGGATGATATTCGGGCTGTAATGGACGCCGTGGATTCTCAAAAAGCAGTCTTGTTTGGGCACTCTGAAGGGGGATCTGTCTCCGCGCTTTTTGCTGCTACCTATCCCAATCGTACGATTGCGCTGATCACATTTGGGATATTTGCCAAGCGCCGGTTTGCTCCGGATTATCCCTGGGCCCCTACAGATGAAGAGCGCCAGATCGTCTATGATATGATTGAGAATAGCTGGGGGAGTGGTAAGATGAATTTAGCATCTCTGGCTCCTTCTAAAGCGAATGATAAGCCCTTTATGGATTGGTTGGCGAATTACTTCCGTTCGGGGGCCAGCCCGAGTGCCGCAATGGTTCTTACGAAAATGAATACGGAAGTAGATATCATCGATATTTTAGGCTCTATCAAGGTGCCTGCACTGATCATGCAGCGAACACATGATATCGATGTAAAAATCGAAGAGGGCCGATTTATTGCTGAGCGGATCGAAGGGGCTGAATTTGTGGAACTGGAAGGAGATGATCATTTATTCTGGGTGGGCAATGCGAGTCGGGTTTTGGAAGAAATACGTGTTTTTATCAAACACACAAAACCTATCAGGGATTATGGAGAAAGACTCTTCACTTTTGTAGCGGCTCGCATTATTTCTTCAACCCAAGCTCATTCAAGTCATGAAAAATTGATTACTCAGGTTGTCGCCCAATATCGAGGCAAGATGGTTCACTATCACAACCAGGGTTTTATCGCCACTTTTGAAGGGCCCAGTAAAGCGGTTCACTGCAGCATGGAATTGGTCGATGCCGTACAGAATTTACAGATTCAACTTTCGATTGGAATCCACATTAAAGAAGCCACTGTCGAAGAAGTCTTTTCTCTCAGCAATCAAACAAAAGCTTTTTTTAAATCTTTACTGGAACGCAGCCCATCCAATCAAATACTAATCACCCAGTCTGTCAAAAATTTACTATCGGGAGCGGGATTAAGCTTTTCCCCCTATTCCGTTATTTCAACCTCCAAAGTCGGCGAATCAAGGCCGCTGTACACGGTGTCGGATCCGTCCCTGTCCCCTGGTCAGCAGACTAGATTTACCCAGCGCCAATTGCTGAAAAATGATTCTTTTTTGGAAAATGTCCTCCAATGTATTGATACGCATCTCGGGGATGAAGCTTTTGGAGTAGAGAGGCTCTGTAAAGAAGTAGGAATAAGCGAGCGCCAGCTCCAACGAAAACTAAAGGCGATCACCAATAAATCTCCCATACAATTGATCTCTTCTGTGAGGTTACATCGCGCCAAAGAGCTGATTCAGAACCAGGCATATACTATCGCAGAGGTGTCCTTTCAAATGGGGTTTTCAAGCCCATCCTATTTTTCGAAATGCTTTAAAAAAGAATTTGGCCACAGCCCGTCCGCCCTGCAGCAATAGGAACATCAATCTGCAAATGTGGGTGTAGGCCAGTTTTCCTGCAAGCGAAGAATAACCGCAAGGTTCGCAAAGG
>CAYGTH010000785.1:0-2976 GCA_964352745.1 uncultured Bacteroidia bacterium | reverse complement strand
CTGTCAAGACTTAATTTTCCGGTTGCCGCTGCATCTTTTGCCGCAACTCTGCGTTGAAAAACACCTCACCTGACTCGTCAGGCTCGGTTTTTTCGCCTTGATCTGCAACAAAATCTGTGACCGGCAACCCCAATCTTTAATATTGACAGACCACTAGTTTGATTGCATTATTGTAAGCTCGTACGGCATCGAGTTCATCTCTGTTGTCGTTGCTGATCAATTTATACTAACAGGTTCAGGCAACCCAGACAAAGAAATTGCTACGAAATTATGGGAAGGAGTTGCATCACTCAAACATGAGTTCACCTACTTCTCAATTGCATTAAATCAGAGATGTGATTTTAGAAAACCCCTCTTTAAACGAATCTGTTGCAGAAGAAAAAGTACTTTTTACCTCTTCCCACTTTTCATCTGAAGCATTGACAAGCACATCGGGTGTATTTCATTTTGTCGCTAAGCGGCTCTAAGTTGTTGCTGGAGTTCATGCCATCGCCCACTCATGTTCAAAGTTCTCAGGTTTAGGACGTTCTGTGCTCCTTCTCTTGTCCATCGTTGTCCTGAAAGTTTGAGTCTTTTCTGAATGACAGTTCGATGCGCAGCTTCAATAGCCCCAGAGCCAATATAGAGTCCTCTTTGTAGGTATGTGGGGTAATCCATTCTATGCATGCGTTTGGGGTCAATCATTTCGATACAAGAGGGTTGCTTAAGAGGGAAATTTTTATCGAGGATTCTGACAACAATAGTAGTTCTGGGCCGCTTCCCTGGCACCAGCATTGTAAAACTCTTTTTTAGGTCTGCCCATTTGAGTAGATTGAGAGGTGAAACCAAAGATACGTTTTGGTGCCCTTTATTTTTGAACTGTTACAAAGGCATTGCGGTGGCCTGGGTTCCCTACGAATTTACCGTCAATGGAGCGTTTTCTCATTGTGGAATTGACGTATTTACCCTCATGAAACGAGACGGAAACTGGCAGATCGTTACGGCAGCGTACACGGTGGAAAAGGAGGACTGTGATACTTTGGAGAATAAGAATTAGGAGGGGAAGCAAATTTGAAAGGAGTACATTGGAACCCTAATTAATCTAAAATGAAACTTGTATTCGAACAAACCGGAGATGATCTGATAGACCTATCCAAAAACAGCCTTACCAAAAATCGTTCTCTAAAGATATATGCGATTGTGTTGGGCGTGGTATTCCTGCTCTATGGCTATGGTGAAATCTCAAAAGAAGACTTTCAATTGGAAATCCTGTTAAGCTGGGCGATTACCATAGGGGTGATCGGGGTTATCTGGGTCTTTCTGTTCAAATACTTCCTGAAAAAACGCTTACAGGATACTGGAAATAATCAAATGATGACCGGAAGGCGAGAAATCGAATTGACGGAGGATGTCATCAAAGTCTCGACGCCGGTAGCAGAAACGGTTTACCAATGGGCTGCCGTCACGAAAATGACAGAATCGGCTACCAACTATTTTTTGTATCTGGGAAAAGCCCAGGCCATTATTGTGTCCAAAAGTGCCTTTCAAGATGCCGATGAACAGGCAGCCTTTGAACAATTGGTCGCCACGCACATCAACTAATATCTGGGGGAGCATTTTTCATTGAACGGCATCGATATACAATGCATCATTTCTATCACATGTATGCATACCCTCACCAACATGCAAGCAAGCGAACGCATACATCCTTAGAAACCCACTATTTGTGCGACAATACCCATAATTCCACCTCCTCCAAAGCGCGCCAGGGGAGATTTCGGTTAGTTTTATCAGAGGCCTTTTTTACGCCTTTTTTGAGGAAAAAATCCAGTTGAAACCGGCTTTCTGTCTCCAATTCCGTTTCGATTGGATGGCTTGTGGTAGCATCGGTTATTTGCCCCAGGTTCGAAAACAACAGGACAAGTTTTCCATCGGGCAGCAAGTGCTTTTTTGCCGCTGTAAAAAAATCAGGAAAGAGGGTTTCATTATAATAAATCGCTTCATCCGGTCTGTTCGACTCGGAGGAAACAGGGAGCCAGGGGGGATTAAATACGATGAGTTCCGTTGGCTTCTCCCAACTACCGAAGAGATTTCCAAAGTCAATTTCTATTTTCCGGGCTAGTTTGGTCCCTGCCATCGATTGCTGCAGCCCAATGATGGCGTTGGGATTGGTATCCGTCCCATACACTTTCTGAAAACCGGCTTTCATCAGGAACATAGCAAGCACGCCACTCCCTATACCGACATCGATGGCTGTCTTTTTGGGACCCTGGTAGCGGGTAAGCCAGTTGTCAAAAAGATTTAAATGCTCAAATCTGGTGGGGAAATAGGTCCCATAATAGGGGTGAATTTTATTTCTCAGCCCGGGAATTGATATCCCGTTTATATACCATTGCCATGCGCTGTTTAGGCCCTGGATTTGAGGGAAGGGCAGTAGGAATTTTCCGGATTCAGGATATAGTCTTTTGAGCCAACCTATGTCAGGCGATTTTTTTGCCGTTATCGCATGGTTATCTACTTCCAATAATATCAATTGGGATAATTGCTGATATTCTATCCTATAGCTTCGCTGGCCCTGAAAAGACGGGTCGGTGTGTTTGGTTTTGAGAAAATCCTGTAAGGCTTTCAAAAGCGCCAATCCGTTCGAATAAAACCCCGTGATCAAAATGGATTGACCTTCCCTTAAAGCTTCAAGGGTCTGCGGGACAGGGGTACCTCTTTTGAATATCCGTGAGGGCTTGCCTGAGAGAATCGGCACAGGCCTGTTTGCAATGGGCTCCTTGCTCATAAATTTGTTTTCGGGTTGAGAACATATAGAACAGTGAGTAGCCATAAACAGCCAGGAAACGTAATCATTCAGCCCCTCCCTTTCACCCCTACTTAGGTAAGGTACCCAAATTGAGCTGGATGTGCAATGGAAAGAGTGGAGATGTGAGAAATGCTCAAAAAACAAAACCGTCATTCCGGAAATATTTCATTGCGTCCCGACAAGTCGGG
>CAYGTH010000784.1:0-2989 GCA_964352745.1 uncultured Bacteroidia bacterium | reverse complement strand
GGTCTCTCCATCATCGAGAAAATGCCTGCGAGGAGCCTGTACATGAGTTGAATCTTCATGACAGAAAGAGATTATTGAAATTAGAATCCCGAATAATAGCGCCAGGAGAGAACCGCTTGTGTTGCGGTATTTCCCAAAACCGACACTTCCAGTAGGTTTTCGCTTTCCTGCCCTTTGAGGTAATATACTTCTCCGGTCTTCCAGGTTACGATTTCTGTGTTCTTATGTGGCCGTGTGAGTTTGACGGTAATTTCTTTTTTGGGAATAGATCCATCCAGAAAAATACGCATATCGGCCCAGGACTCGGTGATCATTTTACTGCTCGGCAGTACAAGTCTTTTTTCCCGCTTTCTAATCCCCTTTTCTCCAAGTCGGGTGACCAAATCTGCAAGATTACCATAGCGGGCACGGGTAAGTTCTGCTTTGAGAAGCTGAATGGAGTCTTTTAGCGTATTGACTAATGCCTGGTCCTGTTCCAGGCGAGCGGCCCATTCGGTACTTAGGTCGGATTCTTTTTCGCGGAACTCCCGGTTTGCCAGGCTATCAATTTTATGTTGCGTCTGAGCCTGGATAAATTGTTCGGTTTGATCCTGTCGGTTTTCCACATACCAAATTCTGCCCCCTTCTACGGCGATAGCCAAGACAATAAGCCCGATGATAAGGAAGATCTTTTTCATAGAAAAAAGATTTCAAAATGGTCTTGAGGATTTATTCCCCTGCAGGGCGATCCATCGGAATCGTTGCATACCGGGAGATCTCTATTGAAGGGTCAAAAGGACAACGATATGTAATGTGTTTGTGTATATGTGTTGCTCCAGTAGCTTCATGGAGGCGTTCCATCTTCGGGTTAAAATCTCCCACCCAGCTGAGTTCAATCGCTTTAAACCCCATTACTTTGGCATAATCAAAAGAAGAGATGATCATCCCGGCTTCCAATCCATATTTCTGGAACTTAGGTTTCGCTCCCATGATGATAACCCGCCCTCGGGTCAGCATTCCCCGCTTGCGATACCAGGCAAACTCATTTCGGCTCCTCCACCAAA
This sequence comes from uncultured Bacteroidia bacterium, assembly GCA_964352745.1. Lineage (GTDB taxonomy): Bacteria > Bacteroidota > Bacteroidia > J057 > J057 > CAYGTH01. The sequence continues at coordinate 1,946 of CAYGTH010000784.1, read as the reverse complement.
AGAGGAGTTTGTTCCATAAAGAAAACTGCCCTTTTAGGGGTTTGAATATTTGATTCAGGTCTGGAATACACAAAATAAAGGCGGCCGGTTCCCCTTTTACTTCTACATAGGGAAGAAAAGCATGGATGGCAATGAAGCGAAAGTCCTTCATCAGCCTTGCCAATTGTTTTTCTTGTAACGGCGTAAAATTTTCGTGGTATTGCCAGGCGTCATTATATACTTCCTGAAGAGCCTTGGCATACGCCCATCTTGTTTTCCATGAGCCATGTTTAAATTCAATGCCATCTTTCTGCATAACCCATCGGGCGATTTTCTCAAACCGTTCCGGGAGTGGGCGGTTCAGGTCCATTTCGTTGGAATTTTGCTCGAAGTACACCTGAAAACCGTAGGTCTCGAATAGTTCTTTATAGTAGGGAAGATGGTGGTACATCTGGAAAGTAGGCTGAGAAAACCCTTCTACCAAAAGCCCCCAGTATCGATCGTTTTCCCCAAAATTGATGGGGCCATCCATAGCCTCCATCTTTCGTTCCGAAAGCCATGCTTTTGCAGTATCAAAGAGAAAGTTTGCCGCTTCCTGATTATTGATACATTCAAAAAAACCAATACCTCCAGTAGGCATTTCATAGCTGAAAGCTTTTTTTTCATTGATAAAAGCAGCGATTCGACCGACTACAGCCCCGCTTTCATCCCGGAGAATCCATCTTGTGGCATCTCCGTGTGTGAAAAAAATATTTTTTTCAGGCTTAAAGATATTCTCTATGTCCTCATCGAGTGGACACACCCAATTTGGATCATCTTTATACAGAATGCGGGTTACCCCGAAAAAGGCTTTGCGAGAAGCTTTGCCTAACACCTCTTCAACGGAAAATCCCATAGACGCCGGATTGCTTTTTTGCAAAAGTAACTCAAATTTTGGTGATTCATCAAAAAGGGAGCTTACCTTTGGGAAAAAACACAGACAATCATGTTTACGGAAATCAATTCTGCGCCGAGAAAAACGGGATGGGTCGAAGTTGTTTGCGGGAGTATGTTTTCCGGAAAAACAGAAGAACTGATCCGCCGATTACGGCGTGCGCAAATCGCAAACCAGCGTGTAGAGATATTCAAACCTCAAAAAGATACTCGATATTCCGAACATGAATTGGTTTCTCATAATCAAAACACCATTCACTCAACTCCTGTCCAAAAGACAGAAGAGATTTACCAATTGGTAGCAGGAGTAGAGGTTGTGGGAATTGATGAGGCCCAGTTTTTTGATGAAGGGATTATACAGGTTGTGCGTGATTTGGCGAATCAGGGAATTCGCGTGATTGTAGCTGGATTGGACATGGACTTTAGAGGAGAACCCTTCGGTCCGATGCCTGCTTTGATGTCCATGGCAGAATTTGTAACCAAGGTACATGCGATTTGCCAGCGATGCGGAAGTCTCGCAAATCATTCGTTTCGCTTGAAACAAGAAGATGCGCAGATTCTACTTGGTGAGAAGGATGTATATGAACCCCGCTGTCGGAAGTGCTTTTATCTTGAGCCATAATCAGTACGTTAATTCAAAGCCCAACTGGCGAGGTGAAAAGGAGAATTCCTATCTTAGCAGATAAATTCGCTACTCAAATCACTCATTCGGTTGGTTATCGGGTCTATGAAAAAAAAATCCTTTCAGAAAAACCTCCAACTCCTTTTGATCATCGGCATTTTGATTGTGGTCAATCTGCTGGCGTCCGGATTTTTCACCCGTTTTGACCTGACCAAGGAGAAACGATACTCCTTGTCTGATATGAGTATCGAGACCGTTCAGTCTCTTCAAAACGATACCGCAGAATTTCCGCTATACATTCAAGTATATCTGGAAGGCGATTTCCCACCAGAGATTCGGTCTTTTCAGGACGCAATCCGAACGACCTTGACGGAGCTGGGCTATTATTCGGGAGGGCTGATTAATTATGAGT
>CAYGTH010000783.1:0-2998 GCA_964352745.1 uncultured Bacteroidia bacterium | reverse complement strand
ATTACGCGCAATTTATAAATCCTATGAAGCGATTGCGTATGAGAAGCAGCTTAAAGGCTGGAGCAGGGCAAAAAAGGAGGCTTTAATTGCAGATAACTGGGAAAGGATACAAGAACTAGCGAATTGCCAAAACGATTCGCACTATGAAAATTATCAAAGTGAAAAATCTCTGGGCTTCGACTTCCGCTCAGCCTGACGAGTAGTGAAGCTATTCCATAGAAACAACAATCCCCGCACCGTCAGATTGAGCGAAGTCGAAATCAGGTGCTAAATAGTTTTGGGGAACTTTACCCCTCTCAGTCTGACACAGACTCACACCTTCACCTGATCTACATAGTCCTGAAATTGTTTGACCTCATCACGAAACTTCCGAATATCGGCATCCACATCGCAATAAAAGTCAAACAGAACTGACTCGTCCTGGACATCACAATTAGAGACCGTAACATTTTTCATTTCCAGATCTGAGATGATGAAATTAATCAGTTCATTGAGATCATGGCGATTGCTGATGTCAATATTCCTGAACCCTTCCAGTTCTTCAACTGCCTGAATGAGTTCATTTTTGTTGTATCGAAGGTGAATTCCCGGAAGTGCCATATTCTGTAGATTAGGTACCTACCCATGATCCCATTTTTCAGCGAAGAATCAGATGATATTTTGCAGGCCGCAACCTGATTTTATTCACTTCGTTACGCTATTCGGGAAATGCTTAACTTTGTAGTTCAAAGAGAAAGGAACCAGGATGAAAAAGCGTGTAGTCGTAGGACTTTCAGGAGGGGTGGACTCCAGCGTAGCCGCCCACTTGCTAATTGAGCAGGGCTATGAAGTAATCGGAATGTTTATGCGGAACTGGCATGACGATTCGGTTATTCTGGATGAAGAATGCCCCTGGATCGAAGACAGCACGGATGCTTTGTTGGTAGCTGAAAAACTCGGAATTCCTTTTCAAACCATTGACCTGAGCGCTGCCTACCAGGAGCGAATCGTGGACTACATGTTCGCCGAATACGAAGCGGGGCGCACCCCCAATCCCGATGTACTCTGTAACCGGGAAATCAAATTTGATATCTTTCTCAAAGCAGCCCTGCGCCTAAAAGCAGATTATGTCGCAACAGGACATTATTGCCGCAAGGAAACCATCGTCGAAAATGGCCAGGAAATCCATCGCCTGATTGCAGGCGCCGATGGAAACAAGGACCAAAGCTATTTTCTCTGTCAGGTCTCTCAGGATCAATTGGCCAAGGCGCTCTTTCCCATAGGTGAACTCGAAAAACCGGAAGTTCGCCGGATTGCCAAAGAACTCGATTTGGTAACTGCTGAGAAAAAAGACTCACAAGGCCTGTGCTTTGTAGGAAAAATTCGCCTGCCGGATTTCCTCCAACAACAACTCAAACCCAAGCAAGGGCAGGTCGTCGAAATCCTGGCGAACTCCCCCATATATCAGGAAAAAGTAACTGCCGGAGACGCACAATTATCCCGCAGCGAATGGCTCAAGGAAATGACAACGGCCTACACGTACCAGCCTGCAGACGGGCAGGTATTGGGCCATCACCAGGGCGCGCATTATTTCACCATCGGCCAACGCAAAGGCCTGGGGATCGGCGGCAAACCTGAGCCCTTATTTATCATCGATACAGATGTGGAAACCAATACCATCTATGTCGGTATGGGAGAGGATCACCCCGGATTAAATCGAAAAGGCCTGTTCATTCCAGCAGAAGACCTCCATTGGGTGCGGGAAGACCGTGCCCTGGCGCCGGGTACTTCTGCCAGTTTCATGGCCCGCATCCGATACCGCCAGGCACTCGGGTCGGCTACCCTGTACCGGGAAGAAGAAGGCGCCTACCTGATATTTGAAGCCTTCCAAAAAGGCATTTCCCCCGGCCAATTTGCAGCCTGGTACGATGGGGAGGAACTGATTGGTTCCGGAGTTATCGGCTGACAGGCGCTCAAGTGCTGTGTTTCATGATAAATGGCAACTACTTAGCCCTGCAAGGGCTATTGGCGGATTCCGGTCCGCCAACCCTATCCGCCAAAGCAAAGGCAACTGGCTAGCCGGATCGAAATCCGGCTATAGCAGACTGCTAAACAGTTACAAGGAAACAAGATAAACAGAACAAGCTAATTGCAAAAGCCCAATCATACAGCTCATTCGATTTCAAAAAGAGTACAAAACCCGTATGTTTACGCTATGATTACCTATCGACTTGCATGTGCTGATGAAGCAGATGCGATTGCCCATTTACATGCCCAAAGCTGGCAGAAACACTATCAGGGCATTCTTTCGGATGAATACCTGGCAGCCCAGGTCCTGACCGACCGTTTGAAAATCTGGCGAGACCGATTTAGCAACCCTAAACCGGAACAGTACATTGTAGCCGCCGAGGACGCCGGAGAATTATGTGGATTTGCCTGCACCTATGCTGATCATGATCCTCAATATGGTGCCTTGCTCGACAACCTCCATGTGTTGGCAAAGTGGCAAGGCCGGGGGATAGGAGCCGAATTATTGAGAGCCTCTTCTCGTTGGCTGGAAACGGCCTATCCGGGTTCTTTATTATATCTCTGGGTGTTCTGCGAGAACTGGAAAGCCCGTGCTTTTTATGAGCAAATGGGTGCTGAATATGCTGATCAACTTATGATGACTCATCCGGGGGGAACTGAGGCCGAGATTATTCGCTGTGTGTGGCGGAGGCCGTTATAACAAATATCGACAAGACCGCCTCAAGCAGTCTTTTATCCACGAGCCCCGCCCGTCTTTAGACTCATTCCGCTTTAAGGATCTGTGCCTGAACGCTCAGTGCGCCCGCTCTTGCTGTCACCCTTGCTGATTTTTACCTCAAAAAAACGTATGCGCTCAGTTTCTTGAGGTAAACCCAGGAATGATTTCATAAAAAAGTCTGATGTTGTCCGCAGCCTCCGATCTGCTGACTATACTCTTTTTTGAAAGTCTTTGTCCCTTTTTTAATAAAGGGACCCAAAAAGCGCAGAAGCC
>CAYGTH010000782.1:0-2999 GCA_964352745.1 uncultured Bacteroidia bacterium | reverse complement strand
GAAATAGCGTGAGTAGATCAAAGGTATCAGACTATAGACATTAGTAGCATGGCAGAAATAAAAACCGAAGATCAGCAGGGCCAGATGATGCAGTCCTACTACCGGTTTCAATCGCGTATTTATGATGCGACACGATGGGCCTTTTTGTTTGGGCGCAAAAAAATTCTCAAAGGCATTACGGGTCTCGGGGCGAATAGCACCTTAGTAGAAGTGGGCTGCGGAACAGGCTATAATCTGGCCAGGTTGGCTCCCAGGTTTCCCAATTCCACCTTGATCGGCATAGATGTCTCTCCTGACATGATTCGAATTTCGGGTCGCAAACTCGCCTCATACCCCCAGGTTGAGTTATTAGCAGAACCCTATGGCGGCACAGCTCATCCCTGGTCAGGGCAGGTAGATACGATCCTGTTTTCTTATTCTCTCACCATGATTAATCCACAGTGGTCAGAGATTCTCGCGCAGGCAGTAAAGGACCTGAAACCCGGTGGAAGAATCTATATAGTTGATTTTCACAGCAGTACCGTCAAAGCCTTTCGGGATCACATGTCCAATCACCATGTAAGAATGGAGGCTCATCTTGATTCTTTTTTGGAGTCGAATTTTAAAGTGGTTGAAAAGGAGGTGCGCCCCGCTTACCTGGGCTTGTGGAATTATTTCTATTATGTGGGAGAAAAATTATAATACTCTCCTTCCTATTTTCTCAAATAGCCTAACCGAAGTCCGCCAGGCTTCCCACAACATCCCCATTCCCGCTCCCTTCTACCTCCTGGATTCTAAGGATTAATTATCAGTGAATTACGAAGGGCTGAAGGAGAATTCGGCACGCCATTTGCCGATTGCCCAGTGTGAGATTTGATGCGAAAAATCATTTCACATAGCAGGAATTTTCGCGTAGATTCGCCAAAATTCCTATGGTCTTTTTATATTGTTCACAACCGATTACGAAAATACGCTCGTAAACAGAAAATCACATTTATGATCGCAATTGATCCCGCTATTCAGGAAAAAGCAACCCTTTGGCTCAACAGTACTATTGATGACGACTCCAAGGCAGAAATTCGCCGGATGATGGAGAATGACAATCCAGATGAATTGGTCGATTCTTTTTACAAAGACCTTGAGTTTGGAACTGGTGGATTACGCGGCATCATGGGCGTGGGATCCAACCGTGTCAACAAATACACCATCGGAATGGCGACCCAGGGTTTTGCCAATTATATTCTTGCAGCAAATGCGGGGACTGAAGATATCAGCGTTGCCATTGCTTATGACAGTCGGAATAACAGCCAGTACTTTGGCGAGATTACTGCTGCCGTTTTTTCAGCCAATGGCATCAAAGTCTATCTCTTTGAAGAATTGCGTCCCACGCCAGAGCTTTCCTTTTCCATCCGGAAATTGGGATGTAAAGGTGGAGTTGTATTGACGGCGTCTCACAACCCCAAAGAATACAATGGCTATAAGGCCTACTGGGATGATGGCGGACAAGTCGTTGCCCCTCATGATAAAAACATCGTTGCGGAAGTACAAAAAATCAGCGGGGTTGAAGCGGTGAAATTTGATGCTGACGAAAGCAAGATCGAACGCATATCGACCCTCATCGATGAGCCGTATCTCGAAGCGATTATGACCAATGTTGTAACGCCGGAAGCTATCGCCAATCAGCACGATCTCAAAATTGTCTTCTCCCCTATTCACGGCACAGGCATCACCATGGTTCCTCCGGTATTAAAGAAACTCGGATTTACAGAAGTGCATGTGGTAGAAGAGCAAGCTGTTCCTGATGGCAACTTCCCCACGGTAGTCTATCCCAATCCAGAAGAGTCTGAAGCGATGAACATGGCCCTCGAACTCGCCAAAAAACTCGATGCTGATTTGGTCATGGGAACGGATCCCGATTCTGACCGGGTAGGTATTGGGGTGAAAAATCACCACGGCGAATGGCAGCTTCTGAACGGAAACCAGGCCGCTTCCTGCATGATCTATTACCTCCTGCGTGCCTGGAAAGAAAAAGGCAAACTCGATGGCAATCAATATATCGCACAGACCATCGTAACGACGGATTTGCTCGCAAAAATGGCAGCTTCTTTTGGCGTAGAAACCAAATACACCCTGACCGGATTCAAATGGATCGCTGCCGTGCTAAAAGAATTTGAAGGCAAAATGGAATTCATCGGCGGTGGCGAAGAGAGCTACGGCTATCTGGTGAATGATTTTGTACGAGACAAGGACGCCATTATCTCCTGCGCGATGCTGGCCGAGTTGGCTGCTTATGCGAAGGATCAGGGCATGAGCCTCTTCGACATGATGATGGACATCTATTCCCAGTTTGGCATGTACCGCGAGGCGCTAAGCTCCGTGAAAAAGGCTGGCAAAAAGGGTGCAGAAGAAATTCAGCAGATGATGGCCGATATGCGCGCCAATCCTCCCCGTGAGATTCAGGGTTCTCCTGTCGTGCAGGCCCTGGACTATCAGGCGCAGACCAGTACAGACTTACTGACAGGCAATTCCACTTCATTGGATTTCCCCAAGTCTAACGTACTGCAATTCATCACGGCTGATGGCACCAAGGTTTCTGCCCGCCCTTCCGGCACAGAGCCCAAGATCAAGTTCTACTTCAGTGTTCAGGCTCCGCTTGACAACAAGGAAGATTTTGACGCGGTCTATGCTGCCCTCGGCGAGAAGATTGATGGCATTATCAGTGAAATGGAACTGGGTTAATATCCAGTATTCTATTTATCCTAAACACCCCAATGGCTATGGCTGTTGGGGTGTTTTTGTTTATGTTAGCACCCTCTCCAGTTCCTCAGGCATAAATTCACCAATCTCAGATCAAGCCACAAATCGCGAGAATTTCACCACTAAGGCACTAAGAACACTGAGCTTTCACTAAGTTCGACTTTCGCCAATTCAATTGTTCAACCCTACCGAGGATCTCCATCAGCCTCATCCATGATTAATTATCACACCTCGCTTATACAGGGCGATGTTTGATATTTCAG
>CAYGTH010000781.1:0-3004 GCA_964352745.1 uncultured Bacteroidia bacterium | reverse complement strand
TGGGTGGCTAATGGGACTCGAACCCACGACCCCCAGAATCACAATCTGGTGCTCTAACCACCTGAGCTATAACCACCGTAATCGGTCTGCAAATATAGGCATTTGCTATATTTCTGCAAGCGACAAATGAATTTTTTCCATAAAAATTTATCCCTGCGGAAAAACAAACCGGACTAGCGGAAAATGCCACTAGTCCGGTTGGGGATTTTTACGAAAAACTACCGGATGAGGGTTACAGTGCCACTTCTTTTGAATTCGCTGCCATCTACCCCGGCTCCGGAAACAACATATACATAGGCGCCTTCCTGGACGTCTTGGTTTTTATAGGTACCATCCCAGCCGATGCTGAGGTCATTTGTGCGGAAGATCACTTCTCCCCACCGGTTAAAGATGATCAATTCTGCATTCCTGAGGTTAGGTACTACCGCATTAAACTCGTCATTATGGCCATCTCCATTTGGCGAGAATGCATTGGGTACGAATACTTGCGGTCCAAAAGTTACACAGTCTTCATTGGACATGGATCGGGACAAAAGACCTCCGGCTTCCACCGCTATTACCCGATAGCAATAAACTGCTTGATTCAATCGGGTCCGTGTGTCGGTATAAGTCGTTGTGTTTCCGGCAATAATCTCGACCAGTTCAAATGCACCGGTTTGATCATTATACACTTCAATCTCATAGCTCAATACATTATTGGGCCAACGCTCATATTGAGACCAGCTGATTACCGGATCCCCGCTGCTGGATAGATTGGCAGAAAGCAAAATACTCTTTCCGTACAACCCTTCTGCTGAGCGATCATCGCAACTGTCTATGGCAAATAGCCGATAGTAGTAGGAAAATTCATCTACTTCAACTGCAGTATCCTCGGCAAACAGGAAGCTGAGCGGTAAAGTAGCTAAGGAATCCCAGCTTGTACCATCGAGTGAGCGTTCGATATAATATTGCTTGGGTTTGTAGCCGCCATAAGGCTGCCAGTGGACCGAAATAAAGCTATCATTTGTAACGGTTACATAGGAAACATTAATAAACTCGGTAGGAGGGAAATGGATAGGCCCTTCAGTACTCAAATCACTAAATGATCTTTCCTGATTTCCCCCAAATTCAATGGCTTCCACCCGATAAGTGATTTCATCTTCACAGAAGGTCTCAGTATCCGTAAAAGATCGAATGGTTCCAGGTACGCTTCCAATAAATTGGAGATTGGCGGTATTATAAGAAGTCGCCCGATAGATGTTATACTGATTGACTGGCCAGCCAATATAAGGAGTCCAGGTAAGGTCAATTGCATCAATTGCGGGACTTGCTGTCAGGTCAATCGTGCAATGTTCAAATGTCTCAGACAGGCGAGAATACTCTTCGCAGGAATTTTGAACGGTAACTTTGTAGCAGTACACGTTTTGAGAAAAATCAAGACTCGGATTCATTTCCTCGAAGCTGGTTGTGAGTCGATCTGTTATTTGCGTAACAAACACAGAATCAGTACCGTCGATCCGATATACGATATAGTCCAGGAAGTCTGTATCCGGATAGGGATCCCATTCAACAATGGCACTGGTATCACTGGTTACACTCACCCTTCTCAGGATGATTGGGTCTGGTACAAACCGTTCATCAATATTGATGATGAGGGAATCCGAGACGTCGGTACAGCCGAATATGTCTGTTACGGTTACGGTCATCGCAAAATCACCGGGCTCATCAAAGGTGACGAGGAAGCTATCCAGCCCTTCAGGGGTAAAGTTACAATTGCTGGCACCGGTGGATAGTTCTGTTAGACACCATTCATATAAAACGATGGTCGTATCGGATTGGCTGCTATCCGCATAGAACGTCAGGGTTACCGGGTTACATCCTTCAACCACATTGCTGCGAATGTCTGCCAGAGGATGTCGGAGGTAGATATAGTCCTCACGTGTCAAGGTATCTGAGCAACCCAAGCTGTCAAATACTACCATTGTTACATCGAAAAAGCCATCATCGGAGTAGGTGTGGACCGGGTTTTGGACAAATGCAGAATCTCCATCTCCAAAGGACCATTCCCAGGCAACTGCCGGGATATTTGTACTTAGGTCTACAAACTGAACGGTGAGCGGAGAACAATTAAAGGTGTCAGATGCCACAAAGTTTGCGATTGTGCCCTCAAGTCCTACCAGTTGAGTCGTAGCACTATCTATGCAGCCATATCCATCGGTTACAATCAAGTTTGCTGTAAAGAGCCCGGCACTGTCATAAACGTATACGGGGTTGGTTACTGCTGAAATCCCTCCATCTCCAAAATCCCAATCCCAGTTCACAATAGCGGTATCCCCAGGAATTGCCAAATCTGTAAATCCAATAGAAGCAGGAGTGCAGAATATAGAATCTGTAATGCCAATATCAGCTACTGGCAGATTACGAATAGTCAGACTATCTGTTTGGGGAAGTGCATATTGACATCCCTGAGCATCTTCCAGAATTACTGCTGGTTGGTATTGCCCTGGTATTGGGTATAAATAGCAAACTGTAATGGTATTGTTGCTGTCCGCTGGAGTTACAATAGAAGCTCCATTGTCGAAATCAACCGTAATGGTATCTGCTGCTACCGTTGTAATTGACAGGCATATGGAATCTCCAAAGCAAACTGAAGAATCTAACACATAAGTTCCATTTGGCCCTGCCAGTTGGATAAAATCTTGCTTGACAATCGTGTCTTGGCAACCATTGGCGTGAGTTGCAATAAGGGTTACATCATAGCTGCCAGGAGCTATATAGGTGTAACCGGGATTTTGCAAGAAGCTGATGCCTACTCCATCTCCAAAGTCCCATTGCCAGGCAACAGCGTCTCCGATTGTACTATCCGCAAAAAGCGTATTAAGCGGAGGGCAAATGCCTATAGTCGGGGTTCCGGTAAAGTTTGCCTCGAAAAGCTCTACCAATACGGGATATTGAATGGAGTCGATACAGCCATTGACATCAGTGGCGATTAGGGTCACTATATAGCTGCCTGTATCGGAGTAGG
>CAYGTH010000780.1:0-3005 GCA_964352745.1 uncultured Bacteroidia bacterium | reverse complement strand
TTGTACATGAGCCCCTGGAGGTTCCGCTTAGTGCTTTCTTTGTGATCTTAGTTCCTCAGTGGTAAATCCAGGGGCATTTCTTTCGGTTATCTTCGCTTGTGGGAAAGCTGACCTACACCCGAATGAGTCGAAAACCCCATGTTCCTGGATAAGATATTATATTGTAGCAGAATCCGACAGGGATTCTTCAAAACGGTTTTCAAATGAACGCAAAGGTGGAAAGAGGCAAAGAGATGGCTCGTCTGGTGCTTGTCCTATTACTGGTCAGTTGTTGGCTGCACCCCCAGGCCCAAACGATCATTCCCCTCTGGCCGGATTCTCTGCCTAACTCCAAAGGGCTGGAGGTTGCAGAAGTTGAAGAAAACCAGCGAACACGGCTTGTCAAATATCCTACGCTCACTGTTTTCACACCGAATCAGGAGCACAATACAGGTCAGGCTGTCATTATCTGTCCTGGTGGGGGCTACCGGCATTTGGCGATTCACAAAGAAGGCTACCAAATCGCTAAGTGGTTGAATACACTGGGGATTACCGCTTTTGTGCTGAAATACCGCCTGCCGCATTCTGAAGACCTCATCGAAGGCTACAAAGCTCCTTTGCAAGATGCACAGCGGGCTATTAAGCTGTTACGCGGTCAGGCCGAAACCTGGAAAATTGACCCGAACCAAATCGGAATGATCGGTTTTTCCGCTGGAGGACATTTGGCCGCTTCTGCCGGAACACACTTCCATGAAGACTGGAGCAAAGTCGGAGATGAATGGGATGCCGTCAGTTGCCGGCCTGATTTTATGATGCTGATGTACCCTGTTATTTCCTTAGATACCGCGATCACAAAAACCATATCCGGTTCTGGCAAAAACCTGCTCGGAAGCGGGGATGCCAATACGCCTGAAATGCGCGCCTATTTTTCATTGGAAAAACAAGTGAGTGCCGAAACGCCGCCAACCTTTATCGCATTGGCGGGTGATGATCGAATCAATCCACAAAACAGCATACAGTTTTTTTCGTCCCTTCAAGCGAAGGGAGTCGCTGCTGCCTTGCATGTCTTTCATGTGGGCGGTCATGGGTTTGGATTAGGGGAATGGGGGAGAGCGCCCGCTGCCTGGAAAGATTTATGCGCAAAGTGGCTGCTGGATTTACAATTGAAGAAATGATACAGGCTATTATGGAGAGGCGTTTTGTCTGATCTTTTTAGGGATTTTATCGTAAATTTGAATATGAGTACTGCTTTCCAACAAACTTTATCACAAGCTCAAGCCCTGAGCAGGCAAGAGCAGATGGCGCTTATTGCAGCGCTTAGTCAGGTATTGGCAGAGTCTGGAAGTGTGATGGAGGTATTAGATGGCGTTTTGCCAACGAAAGATGAACAAGAAATCCTGAGCCGTATCGAAGCCTACGAAAAAGGAGCATCCAAAACGATAAGTGGAGAGGACTTTCGCGAGATGCTACGAGAAAAGTATGCATCTTAATGGCTTCTCGCTAACAAATTTCCTGTCCCAAACATGAACTTAACGAATATATGCATGGGCATACGGATACGCCTTTTCTTTTTATTGACATGCTTATGTGTCGGAATAAGTAATTATTCGTTCTCCCAATCCCCACCCAACATCGTATTTCTCCTGGCTGATGACCTCGGCTATGGCGATCTGGCCAGTTATGGACATTCATTCATCCAAACGCCCAACCTCGACCAACTGGCAGAGGACGGCATGCGGTTCACGAATTTCTATTCGCCTTCCCCCTTGTGTTCTCCCTCCCGCGCCGGTTTTTTGACCGGGCGAATTCCTTTTCGGACGGGCATCGAAAGCTGGATTCCGCAAGGGGAAGAAATTTACCTGCACACAGAAGAAATCACCATCGCCAGCCTCCTCCGCGAAAACGGCTATCAAACCTATCTCAGTGGCAAATGGCACCTCAATGGCGGCCTGGAAGAAGCGAAGCACGCACAGCCCCAGGATCATGGGTTTCCTGATTGGTTGGCGAATCATGCCTTTGCCCTACCCACCCATAAAGACCCCAATAATTTTTACCGAAATGGCGAAGCTGAAGGCGTGATGGAAGGGTTTAGTGCCCAAATCGTCGTCGATGATGCGATGACCTGGCTCGACCGTCGCGATCAAAGCAAGCCTTTCTTTCTCTACCTGCCTTTTAATGAACCGCACACCGAGATTGCCAGCCCGGATTCTTTTTTGCGAAAATACAGTGATTTTACAGCGGGAGAAGTGGACCTCGACAGCCTCTATAATCGCGGACCCGGCGAGTATTATGCCAATATCAATCACCTCGATTATCAGATAGGGCGCTTGCTCAAACGGCTCGATCACCTGGACTTAACAGAAAATACCCTGATCATTTTTACCAGCGACAATGGCCCCGTCACCACTGAATGGCGCTACTGGTGGGAGGTGAATATGTATGGCAGCACCGGCGGATTGCGGGGGCGAAAAGCTGATTTATTTGAAGGCGGAATCCGGGTGCCGTGTATCCTCAAATATCCGGGGAATACTGCAATAGGAAAAGTTGTTGACACACCTATACACGGCTATGATCTGCTCCCTACGCTGTGCGCACTTACGGGAACACCCGCTCCCACAGATCGCGAGTTGGATGGCGTTGATTTCTCCCCATTATTGAACGGTCATTCATTTATCCGCCCGAAACCGCTTTTTTGGGCCTTTCATACCCGTGCCGCCGATAATCCGGAAGGATATTCCTTTGCCATTCGCGATGGAGACTGGAAACTCATTACCGACCAAACGCTGCATAAAACGCTGCTGTACAATTTGCGAACAGATCCTTATGAGGTCCGGGAATTGAGTAAGGCAGAACCGGAAAAAGTACAAGAATTGCGGCAACAGATTCGGGAAAAGGTTCAATCTGTTTATTCAGATCCGTTGCTGCCGAGGAATTAAGTATTTAGGGCGACCCGTATATTCAACGAAGGCCTACTCCCTCACCATCCGGCCCCGCTCCGGGACTTCTACTTGCTTCTGCGCTCGCAG
>CAYGTH010000779.1:0-3006 GCA_964352745.1 uncultured Bacteroidia bacterium | reverse complement strand
AGGAGTTCTATAACAACCAATGCATTGGAAGGGATGAAAGTCGTGGAGATTATTGAGAGGATGTATGCCCGGAAAATTGATTAGGCTCATCCTGATAATGCAGATGGCAAGGATAAATTCCTGCATTTGCTGCTGACCAGAATACAATGTTACCCCAAAATTCAGGCCTGAAGTAGCAATCCGAAATTTGGATCATGCGCTAAAAAATCGATTCCCAAACCGAGTATAATTAAAACCATTTGTCCTTTCTGGATTCCTGTATCTATCTTTCGCTAAATGTTACATGTATAAGGAATATTCTTGATGAACGATTATTTTTGTAGTTCTTATTAATTGACTATGCCATTTCAAATCCTTACGGTTGTAGGCACTCGGCCTAATTTTATCAAAGTAACTCAGTTTAAGAAACATTTAGATCGGCCTGACCGAGGCCATGTGCATAAACTCCTGCATACCGGTCAGCATTACGATGCTAAAATGTCTCGCATCTTTTTTGAGCAGTTTCAACTTGAACCTGATTATTGGTTGAATGTACCTGCTGGCTCTCCAAATTCACAGATTGCTCAAATCATGTTGGGGCTTGAAAAGGGCTTTCTGGAAGAGCATCGGCCGGATTTGTTACTGGTAGTGGGGGATGTGAATTCGACCTTGGCAGCCGCTCTGACAGCGCAGAAAATGGGAATTCCTTTTGCGCATATAGAAAGCGGGTTGAGAAGTCGGGACAGGGGAATGCCGGAAGAAATCAATCGAATTTTAACAGATGAGATTGCTGATTTTTGCTTTATCACAGAGCAGAGTGGGATTAATAATTTATTGGCGGAAAAAAAATCTCAGGAGAAACTGGCATTTGTAGGCAATACCATGATTGATACCTTGGTTGCCTTTGATAAGGAAATTCAGGCCTCTACCATCCTGGAAGAGTTGGAGCTTCAAAAAGGAGCTTATATTTTGACAACCATGCACAGGCCTGCTACTGTGGATGTTAAGTCGGGCCTGACGCAGTTATTGGATATTTTTGAAGTTATCTCTGCGCGACACCCCCTTGTCTTTCCTATTCATCCCCGGACCCGCAATAATATTTCCAAATTTGGGCTGGATTCCCGTCTGAATACTTTTGGAAATGTGAAGTTGGTTGAGCCTTTGGGGTATTTCGGATTTCAGAAATTAATAGCTGATTGTAAATATGTGTTTACAGATAGCGGAGGGATACAGGAGGAAACAACTTTCCGTCAAGTGCCCTGCCTGACATTGAGGCCTAATACAGAACGGCCGGCTACGATCGAAGTGGGTTCTAATGTATTGGTTCCCTTTGAAACAGCAGTAATTGGCAGGTACGCAGCGGAAATTGAAAAAGGCACGTTTAAAAAAGGGGAAGTACCTACCCTGTGGGATGGAAATGCTACCCAGCGAATTGCTGAATTTATTCAGAATTCCATTATGTGAGAGCGGTGAGAAGATCGTAGGAAGAATTGTCGAAGCGTGCAAGAGAAATGACGACCGGATTAGTCAATAATATTGAAATTACTATGGATTCTTTTTTCACTGAACTTATACAAAAGAGCCAGATTTGGTGCTTGTCATTGTTGTGTGTGGCAGGTGTGGCGATGCCCCACCAGCTGTTCGCTCAGCCATCAGTAAATCTAGGCGCTGATACGGTTCTCTGTGGGGGAAGCCTCCTGTTGGATGCCGAAAACACGGGGAGTACTTACTTGTGGAGTACCGGAGCTGTTTCCCAGACCGTAACGGTAAGTGCCAGTGATACCATTTGGGTAGAAGTCGCAAATGGAACCGGAACGAGCCGGGATAGTATAATCGTTGTAGTGCTTTCCATGCCATCCGATCCGGTGGTTACAGATACAACCATATGTGGTTCGGGCACTTTGAATCTGGTAGGAACGGCGACCGGAGATAACATCTTTTGGTATGACGCTCCATCGGGAGGCTCATTTTTAGGGGCAGATACGCTTAATGTAGAGATCCAAACGTCAACAAGTTATTATGCTGCCGGAGTCAATAGCGATGTGAAGATAATGGGCGCACCAGATCTGCCGGCTTTAGGACCAGGGATTTACTCTAATGCCAATAACCGCGGGGTGAAATTTGATGCCTATCAGAACCTGACTATTAAATCTATTGATATCTATGCTCAGGGGACTACGACATTTGATATTGAGTTGAGGAATAGCAGTAATGCTGTACTGGAAACCAAAACCTTTACGGTTCCGGACGGCCTTACGCGTGTGCCTGTCTGGTTTCCAGTGCCTCAGGGGAATGCATATGCACTCGTCGGGATGAATATTTCGGCAGGGAAATTATTTTTGGGTACAAGTGTGACGAGTCTCTTTCCAGTTGTTGTGCCTGGGTTGGGGAGTGTTTACAGTGGTTTTTCATCAGGCACTCGATACGGGTATTTTTTCGCTTGGGAGGTGATAGGCGATAATGCCAGTTGTGCAAGTCCCTTACGGAGTCAATTGGATATAACTATAGCTTCTAATCCCATTGTGGAGTTGGGGAATGATACGATACTATGTGGGGGTACTTTGGCATTAGATGTTACAAACCCTGGAGCTACTTATAGCTGGTATGAAGGTTCGACAGGACCAACATTGACCTTGACAGGAAGCGATACGGCATTTGTTACGGTTGCAATTGGAAATTGTACGGAATCAGATACACTTGTGGCAGTACTGAACCCAACCCCTTCGGATCCGGTTGTCATGGATACTACCCTGTGCGGCCCTGGTTCTATTCAATTATCAGGCAATACAACAGGAGAAACTGTTTTTTGGTTTGACTCCCTTACAGGAGGAAGTTTCCTCGCAGGTGATACCCTTGGGGTGTTGGTGAGTGATACGACTGTGTTCTATGCCTCTGGGATATATACAGCCCCTCAAATGATGGCGGCGGCTGATACCGCGATTAGTATCGGGAGTGGGCTCTATTTCAGTGCTGATAATCGAGGTGTGAGGTTCGATGCCTATAAAGACTTGATTATTAAGTCAATAG
>CAYGTH010000778.1:0-3009 GCA_964352745.1 uncultured Bacteroidia bacterium | reverse complement strand
AAATGAAGATTCTCGTGGGCGACCTTGAAACAGAGCGTGATGCCGACAGACTAAAAGAGGTGGGCGCTGAAGCCATGCAAATCGTAACGGGCGGAATTTGCCACCTGGAAGCACAAATGGTCTGGCAGGCCATGGAGCAACTCGATACTACTGAAACTGAGCTTCTGATTGTAGAAAACGTAGGGAACTTGGTGTGTCCAGCCTCCTTTGATCTGGGAGAAGATTATCGGATTACCCTCATTGCTACTACAGAAGGCGACGACAAACCCAAGAAATATCCCAAGATGTTTTTAACCAGCGACTTGATGTTGGTTTCCAAATCGGACTTATTGCCCTATTTGCCATTCGAAGTAGACGCAGTTGTCAAAGATGCGCTCGATATCAATCACGAACTTGAATTCATGACAATCAGCAGCCTGAATGGAGAGGGGATAGACGCCTGGTGTGAATGGTTGTTAGAAAAAGTTCGAATCAAGCGAGAGGCATCTATTTCGGAAAAAGTTTGATGCCATCCTGGGAAATTCGCATACAGGGAATCGTGCAAGGAGTAGGGTTTCGGCCCACTGTTTTCCAAATTGCTACAGCAGGAGATATTGAGGGAGAGGTGAGTAATGGAATGGAAGGGGTATGTATCCGATTTAATGCGAGTGAAACAAATGCTCGTTTTTTTTACAGACAAATTCTCTCAAACAGGCCTCCCCTGTCGCATATAACTGACAGCAGTCTGCGGGAAATATCCAAACAGTTCTTTGATAAGTTTGAAATTATCGAAAGTCAGCATGCTGGTCAACGGCAGGTATTCCTGACGCCTGACTATGCCTTATGTACTATGTGCCGGGCAGAAATGAAACAGGAATCGGATCGTCGCCTTGACTACCCGTTTACTGCCTGTACACAATGTGGGCCTCGCTACTCGATCATCGAAAAATTACCTTATGATCGTCCGGGAACTGCAATGAAGGCCTTTCCTTTGTGCAGCGACTGCAAAGCGGAATATGAAAATCCTGGTGAACGGCGACACTTTGCGCAAGCAATCTCATGCCCACAGTGTTCGATTTCATTGAGATTGAACGATAAAGAACAGGGCTCCTATACTCCTGAGCAGATTCGGAAAGAAGTAATTCACTTGTGGAAATCCGGAAAAATCGTCGCTATCAAAGGAATAGGGGGGTATCTGCTCACCTGCGACGCCGCAAACGTAGCAGCTATAGAGGAATTGCGTATCCGAAAAGATCGACCTTCCAAACCCTTTGCCCTCATGTATCCTAATTTGGATTCATTAAAAGCGTATGAACTTTCGGAAGCGCAAATCGAAACCCTGCAAAATGAGGTATCTCCTATTGTTTTGCTGCACCCAAGAGAGCAGTCGGGCCTGTCTGGAAATCTGGTAAGTGGCTTGCACGAGTGGGGTATTATGCTTCCTTATGCGCCGATCTATGAATGGCTGCTAAGTATCTACCAACGACCAATTGTGGCTACTAGTGCCAATAGGAGTGATGCTCCAATTATCTACCAGGAAGAATCCAAGGCACTGGAACAGTTGGCAGATGCAGTCCTTATCAACAATCGGGAAATCGTTGTGCCACAGGATGATAGCTTAGTTCGGTTTTCCTACTGGCACCAAAAAAAGATTATTTTGAGAAGATCCCGTGGCATGGCACCTGCTTTTTTCAAATCCCAACAACTGCAATTGTCCAGCCGGCGGATACTCGCGTTTGGGGCGGATTTGAAATCAAGTTTCAGCCTGTTGCACGAAGGGAATGTCTACGTCAGTCAGTACCTTGGGAACTTATCACACTTTGATACCGAACACGTATTTGAGTCTGTGATGAATCATATGCTTACGGTTCTGGATAGTAAGCCAGAGTTGATCCTCGCCGATTCTCATCCGAATTACGCAAGCTCCCGACTGGCTCAGAAATTCGCTACTCAATGGCAGATTCCGATTGTTAACGTTCAGCACCATGAAGCGCATTTTGCAGCTGTACTGGGCGAACATGGGCTTTTGGAAGCGCCATATCCTGTTCTTGGAATTGTATGGGATGGTACTGGCTATGGCAATGATGGTCAGATTTGGGGCGGTGAATGTTTGAGTTGGGAAAATCAACACATGGAAAGAATCGGACATCTGGCCTATGTTCCCAGCTTGAGTGGTGATAAGATGGCTCGGGAACCGCGTCTTTCAGCACTTTCAATGTTGCCCGATGATCCGATGGTCAGGATGCAGTTTACGGATTTGGAATTGGACTTTTACGATAGCATCCGAAAACAGGCAAAGGTGCATACTTCCAGCATGGGGCGTTTATTTGATGCAGCCTCCTCCTTATTGGGTATTTGCCAGGTACAGCAGTTTGAAGGAGAAGCTGCTATGAAATTGGAAGCAGAGGCAAGGCGGTTTTTGCAAGCGCATCCAGGTTTTACGGACCGCTACGAATGGGAACGGGAAGCCCTCACCTTTTCCGGGCGTGCAGTTCTTGCTCAACTGGCAAAAGACCGCGATTCGGGTAAGGACCGGGCCTGTATCGCTGCAAAGTTTCACCTGACATTACCGGAAATAATTCGCGCGTGTGCAGACCGACTCACTATCCAACATATTGCCATGAGCGGCGGCGTATTTCAAAACGCGCTACTTGTGGACCTAATCATAAATCAATTATCCGACCCATTTCAATTGTATTTCCATGAACAGCTTAGTCCAAATGATGAGAATATTTCTCTTGGACAATTGATGTGGGAAGAGGGGAAAAGGCTTAGAAGAAAGACGGAAGAGGAAAGATAAATCCACATGCAAATACAAATTCAAGTTCAAATACAAATTCAACATACCTGACATTTTTAATCCTTAACGCTAATATTTTCCCTTATGTGCCTCGCAATACCTGGAAAAATCCAATCAATCGAATTGCAATATGATGGTCTGGTCCGCATGGCGAAAGTCTCGTTTGGCGGTATCATGAAGGAAGCAAGCCTCGAAATGGTCCCCATTGCAAAGGAGGGCGACTATGTACT
>CAYGTH010000777.1:0-3024 GCA_964352745.1 uncultured Bacteroidia bacterium | reverse complement strand
TATAAGCCAGGTTGTATTTTTCTGTGGCTCTGGCAATCTTGATGGCTTCATTCACCCCGAAATGGCCCCAGTGATCCGTACCCATCGGAATGTCATAGCCGATTTTAGCACGCATGACCTCCAGATATTCCATCAGCTTTTCCATTCCCATTTCGGTGATTTGAACCCGGGTAAAGGGATGTTTGGTATTGTTGTATGAATTATAGTCGTGGCGGTAGGGATTGTATTTGGAATCTGGCGAATTGATCAATGCCCCCGGGATATCCTTGATGAGGTTAATGCCAATGTCCATTTTCAGTGCAGTATAGCCCTGATCTATCCGAGCTTGCATTCGGTTGGCATATTCATGCGGATCTTTTGAGACAGTCGTGTCGCAATATACCCGCACTTTGTCTCTGTATTTTCCCCCTAACATTTGATACACAGGGATATTGTAGGCTTTCCCTGCCAAATCCCATAAGGCCATTTCAACGCCTGACACGCCCCCACCCTGCCGGCCATGATGACCAAATTGCTTGATGATCCCAAACAGGCGCTCCACATTACAGGGATTTTCTCCCAGTATTCTGCTTTTCAAAAACAGGGCATATTCTTTTGCCGCACCATCCCGCACATCGCCATGCCCCACTATGCCCTGGTTGGTATAGATGCGAACTATCGGCGTTCTGAACGCGACATCTCCGCCGATCTCAGCAATCCGCATATCCGTGATTTTTAAATCAGAAGGACTGGAATGCCGATTCACATGCTGAGAAAGATACTCCACCTGATCCCTGGCAGAGGCGGCAGTAAATGCTGCCATGCTAAGCCCTCCCAGCGCAGCCTTCTTCAGAAATGACCGGCGGCCACTTTCCTGCTGTTCTTTTTCGGTTTTCAACGTGTCTTTGAAGATGTTTTGAAGTTTTTTGTTTTTGTAAACCATGATGATGAGTATTTGTAGGTCAATGTAAGTAGTAGGCTAATTTTTTCAGGTTAGGCTTATTTCCAGGTCAGGAGTTATTTCCCAGGCTTGCCTCCTATTTAATTGTAACAAACCTGGTTACTGTATTTCTCACCTGCGTGCCTATGGAGGCCTGGACGCTGCTCCGGATAGCAGGAGTCGGTTAAAGGTTGTTTTCATAATGGTAATGAATTAGGCAATGGAGTTGGGTTGATTAAACTAAGGATTATTTTACTGTATTGAAATACATCGGCATAAATAAACCCCTGAAATGCAAACCATTTCTCAGGACATGCCTGGAACAGAAATGAGGCGCTCGTCCGGGATGCTTTCGGTTGCTTTTCTGCCCTATCTCCTTGCCACTTTTTTAGAAAAAAGTAGCGTAAAAAAGCGCAGAAGCCAATACCAGCCACACTCGCCGCCCCCGCATCAAGTGCGGGGCAGGCTCCTGCTCCCTATGGCTTCTGCATCCCCGACCCGCTTGGGTGGGAACCCTTTGGCTTACCTGATGCTGGCTGCTGGTTTCGGATTCCACTCCGAAACCCATCGTCCTAACCCGAAGGGTCATTCCGAGCGGAACCTTGTGGAGTCGAGGAACCTCATTTGAAATTCCGATGTGTTACCCCAACTCCTCCAGCACTCAGCAGACCTGGAAACCTTCCCCAACAAGGATACCATCTGTGACGCATACCTCCTTAGCACGCACGATTGAGATGCAAGTTGCTACCAATGAGTAAGAATCAACGCATCGCATCCGGCTATCTTTTCTGGTAAGACCAATCGCCTTTTTTTTTACAAAATACCTTTTTTAGCAGCTTACACAGGGGGCTAAGGAGTTACGAAAGATCGAAAGTCTTACTCGGCCAATGTTTGAATAAATACATGTCGCTTTCCGAAAGGCGTTTCTTGTATGTCCTGATAGGATAATAAGTGTATGAGAGTTGATTTCTTTCACTGAAAGAATCGATTCTTCATTCCAATGCCAATCGGTCTCCTTCCGGGGACACCAGTTCAATCTTACCTGCTGCAATTCTCACCTCATACTTCCCTTCGGGCCGTTCGATTACAAAACCGGAATCCGTTTTTTGCCATAGCGGCACTTCAGCTTCCTTTTCCGAAACAGAAAAAAGCGTAAGGATGGAGCAGGAAGTTCCACGGGTAGAAACTTTGAGAAAGGGCTCATAGTGCTGTTCCAAAGGATCTCCCTGCCGAGTAAGATGATAAGGAGGCTGAAATGCCTGATTCCCGGATGAAAAGGTCAATTGCCGATCGTCCAGGGCGATTACTTTTCCAGAAATCATTGCCTGCTCCCCCTGCACCGTAAAATTTCCTCCCTGATCCCAAAGCGGCGGCTGGATGCAATGCCATCGCAAATCAATGGATTCTGTCTGCTGCAATTCGGCATAATCATGCACCGCTACAATTCCGGGGAAAAGGTGAGCTACCCTGCGGATAACCCGAGAGGCGTTTTCATAGACTGGAGAGACATCCAGTTTCCAGGAGCTCCCCAGCGAATCACTAAAGGAGGAAGCCAAACAGGTTCCTCTTGCTGTATGATTGGGCTCGGAAATCATCTCTTTCCCACCGATAACAAGCACATTGTGCCCGGTAGAAGAGCGGGTATAATAGTTGTATTGGGTGCTGCTAAAATAGTCTTTGGGGTAAATAGGCTTCGGTTTTCCGGGGTCAAGGATGAGGGCTTCGCCATACCCATCTATGCACAATTGTCCGACGTCGTTGTCATCGTGATTGGTTTCCCTTCCCGCCTTTCCATAGACCACGCAGGCAGTCGAAATCGGATCCCAGGAACTGCGACTAATGAGCTCAGCACCATATTCCTGGTAGGCGACCCCCAGCGGGAGTTTTCCTTCAGGAGAGATCGCTTTCAGGTTGGGATTGAACCAAAACAACTCCATGGGGGATTTCATTTCGGTAAAATGACTCAGGTAATAGTGCTGTAGGATACCGTCCTGATTGGCATTTGCGGCCGCGGCAATTACCGCGGGACTGCTCAAGGGCTGGTCGGCATTCGTATCTCCAAAAGCCATCATTCTACCCGGCGGCAGGGTGTGGTACAGAATCCA
>CAYGTH010000776.1:0-3024 GCA_964352745.1 uncultured Bacteroidia bacterium | reverse complement strand
GCCTTACAGGTATCCGTTAATGATTCTTTTTACCCCATCAGTAAGTTTGGGAACATTGAAATTGATTAGCAGACCTAGTTTTTTCGTCGATAACTTCAGGTATGTGAGTAGTTGAACTTCGTGGACTGGCAAAAGAACTTCCACACATTTCAGTTCAATTACCAATACCTCTTCGATAAACAAATCCATATAGAAGGTTTTTCCGAGCTGCTCTCCTTTGTATATTATTGGAACTGCTACCTGACTTCTCACTTTCAGTCCTCTTTTTTTGAGTTCTGCTATAAGGCAATACTCATATACAGACTCCAGTAAACCTGGTCCTAGTTCCTTGTGAACTTCAATTGCAGCCCCAATTACATGCTTCGTTAATTTGTTATAATCTTCTCTATTCATAATTGCAGTTTTCTCTGTGTCTCCGTGCCTCTGTGTTCAATCATATTCTCACTCCCCCCTCCACACCGGCGCACGGCGCTCCCGAAAAGCGGCAAGGCCCTCTTGTCCGTCTTGCGTCATGATGGTTTTGCGAAGCATATCCATGAGGTAGCCATGCTCAGCGGCGGCGGGTTGGAGGTGGTCGTAGGCGGCGAGGCCCATGCGGATGGCTGTCGGGCTATTTCCCTTCAGTTCAGCAATAACTTCTGCTACGGCTGCGTCGATTTCATCTGCTGATACGACCTGACTGACCAGCCCATATTGAGCGGCTTCGGTGACGGGTAAATTATAGCCCCGAATGCACCAGTCGATCACTTTGCGCGGCGGCATCACCCGCATCAGAGACGCCATCACCTGAAAAGGATAAAGGCCCCTTTTTACTTCCGGCAACCCAAATTTCACTTCCTCTTGCGCTACTACGATGTGGCTCCCTGCCAGAAAAAAGAACCCCCCTGCATAGACATCTCCATTTACTTTGGCAATGACCGGCTTATGCACTTTGTTAAAGAGTTCTCCGATCAGTACCTCTCCTTCGGGTTTGGGAATGGTGGAATCATTCGGTTCGACCATTCCCGCAAAGGCCTTCAAATCAGCCCCGGCACAAAACACATTGCCTTTGGCCTGAATCAGTACGACCCATACCTCTTTTTCATGGTGAGCGTATTGAAGGGCGAATGCAATCTCATTTACCATCTGCGGATGGAGGGCATTTTTCTTATGGGCACGGTTCAGGGTCAGGGTCAGGACATGATCCTTTACTTCGACCTGAATGAAGGCGAATGTCTGGCTGGAAAGCGATGCGGTCTGGGAGGCAGTATATAGATTCATGCGTGTATGTAAATGAAGAATAGAAAAGCGTGAAGTGCTGGAAGGGTCAGCTTAGCCTTCGGCCTCTGTGAGTGTTAATAATAAAAACCCGGCGGCGACATTCGCTCCTTCTGTGGCGTAAACCTCTTCTACAATCCCATCAGCAGTTGCGGCTAGGGTATTTTCCATTTTCATGGAGGACAGCACAATCAAGTTCTCACCTGCCTGCACCTGCTGGCCGGGTTCGACCAGTACCTTGACCACTTGCGAAGGCATGGGAGCCTGATACCCGCCTGCAACTGTTTTCGCCTCCTTTTCAGGAAATCGAGGCTGTTGTTTCAAGTGCACATTTCCCAATTGCTCATGGTGAATAAAATGGGAATCGCCTACCGTATTGACTTCAAAACGATGTTGGACGCCGTTGATTTCAGCCCGGAGGTATTGCTCATTTGCTTCTTGCAAACTCACCTGATAAGTGGATTCTTCTATCTGAAACTCAAATGCTCCAGCCGAATAGCGATACCGGATCGTGTGGCTTGCTTCTCCGAATTCATATGTTTCCTGCTGATAGGCGTAAAAACTATTTCGCCAGCCCGAAGGCATTGCCCGGAGTAATTGGCGCTCACGGTCGCGCTGGCTCCAACCTTGCAGGGTAGCGGCAATTCCCAGGAGTGCGATGGAATGATCACTTGTCGAAGGGGGCTGAGTGAGTGCCGGGTGTTTTGAAATGAAATGGGTATCGTATTGTCCTTGCTGAAATTCAGGATGCTCGACCAGCCGCAGGAGAAACGCCTGATTCGTAGTCATCCCCAGGCAAACCAAATTGCGCAGGACATAGGCCATTTTTCGATGAGCACTCGTCCGGTTCTCTTCCCAGACAATCAACTTGGCGATCATCGGATCGTAGAATACGGAAATTTCGGAGCCACTTTGGATAGCCGTTTCGACGCGCAGGCCTTCCACCTTCGGCACTTCAAAGCGATGAATCGTGCCAGAAACCGGCAAGAAATCATTTGCAGGATCTTCCGCATACAAGCGGAATTCCAAGGCATATCCCTGACCTGTTACCGATTCTTGTGCTATCCGCAGGGGCATTCCCTGAGCAGACTCAATCTGCATTTGAACCAAATCAAGCCCCGTAATCTCCTCTGTAACAGGATGTTCCACTTGTAAACGAGTATTCACCTCCAGGAAATAGAATTCTCCACTTGTCTCATCATAGATAAATTCTACCGTACCGGCATTGTCATAAGCGAGTGCTTTGGCAGCCTTGACTGCAGCCGCTCCCATACGTGCGCGGAGCGTTTTATCCATTACCGGAGAAGGGCTCTCTTCTGCCACTTTCTGATAACGCCGTTGAACCGTACATTCCCGTTCCAGCAGGTGAATTGCATGGCCGTGTTTGTCGCCAAAAATCTGGAACTCAATGTGTCGGCCGGAAGCGATGTATTTTTCTACGATCAATTCATCATTCCCAAAAGCATTCAGGGCCTCGCGCTTGGCAGCTTCAATGGCAGCGGTGACTTCATCGACATGATTCACAATCCGCATGCCTTTCCCGCCCCCGCCTGCTGTGGCCTTGAGCAATACAGGGAAACCGATTTTTGTTGCCGCTGCTTGTAAGCGGCCCGCCGTCTGGTCTTCCCCCTGATATCCCGGCACTACTGGCACCTCATGGCTCATCATCAGGGTTTTTGCTTGCGACTTGGAACCCATTGCCGAAATGGCTTCCGGATGCGGCCCCACAAAAATCACCCCAGCCTCCTGACATGCCCGGGCAAAACC
>CAYGTH010000775.1:0-3034 GCA_964352745.1 uncultured Bacteroidia bacterium | reverse complement strand
GGTATCAAAATCTTTTCCCTGATTTTTTGCAATTATTTCTGTACGGGAGTGAAATTGTTTTATGTCCAAAACGTTTAAGCAGTGCTGCTTCATTATTAAAATCTAATTTCTCCTCTTTTATGATATCCTTAATAGCTGGCTGCCCAAGTCCAGGAATTCGGATTTGGAAAAACGGCCACAACGATTCACTGGTATATATTTTATTCAAGTCTGAAAAACCCGGAATTTTATTCAGATCTTCTTGTTGCTTAAAAGCATCAGAATACTGAAAATACCAGGAGCCATTTTTGCACTCCAAAATACCGACATGTATATCGTCTAGTTTCAGAAAGAATATTTCCTTCTCACTTTGGGGAAGACCTAGCCCATCATTTTCTTCCTCTTTCCGAAACCAATTGATTATCTTATTAAGCATAATTATTGGTTATTTCTCGAATTCTATTAAATCTAGCATTAAGTATGAGATTAACAAGGCTGTTTCGCTCTCTAACAAAGAAATGACCGAAATTTTCATTGTACATCTTCAGCTAAGGGCTGCCGAAAAGCATACACATTGGTATAGGAGTTAATATCAACTGTAATAGCAGTACATTGAGAAATTGGCGAAGCCCTCCTTCCCTGATCAAACAGAAATCAGGCCACCCGTCCTTTGGGCACCGTTTTGCCAAGTAATTCCGCAAACTGCTTGTCATTTCGGAAAGGCGCATAAGCCGGGGTTTCCAGTACCTCTATGACATCGTCATAATAGTCGCGCAGCGCGAGTGAGAGGTAGTGATAAAACTCTTTCCGCTTATTTTGTCGGGCAAAAATCTCCGCCAGCGTCGCATAGGCGATGTGGCATTTGGGGTCTGAAGCGAGTGCTGCTTTGGCATCACGCGTGGCCAGGTTGTATTTGCCGAGGCTCAGGAAATAAAATGCCCGATTGTTGAAGGCCAGGGGATGCTGACCGAGTTCGATGGCGCGGTCAAAATCTTCCCGCGCGCCTTCCTGATCCAGCAGGTTGCGCAAGGCACCGCGATCTACATAATAACCGGCATCTCCCGGATTGATTTCCAACAGGCGATCATATTCGGCAATGGCATCCGCAATTCTGCCGAGTTCCTGAAAACATTGTGCTCGCCAGATATAGAGTTCTTCGAGTCGGGGCAACTGCTTGCGCGCGCGGCCAAAGTCTGCCGCTGCTGCATCAAAATCCGGAGGACTATTCTTGAAATAACACAATGCCCGGTGGAGGTAACATTCCGTATCAACATGGGTCTCCAACGATCGGGTAAAGAACCCAATCGCCGTGTCATAGGCTTTGAGTTTGGAAAAGGTCTGGCCCATATGCTTGAGCGCGCCCGCATCTGCCGGGTCATGTTTGAGCACATATGCAAAATCGGCCTGAGCTTCTTCTGTAAAATCTGCAAAGGCGCAACTCAGGTACATCCGACCTCTGAGATTTCTATAATAATACTGCTGAGGGTAATTGTCGATGGCCATGTCATAATCGGCCATAATCAGATGAAAGGTGTCCGGATCATTGACGGCTAGTTGCTCGTCTTCTGCCGCGAGAATAGCCCCACGCGTCAGGTATAATTCCGCCACTTCCAGATCGCTCATAAACAGGTCGTCAGCTGCTGCCTCTACCAGCTGAATGGCAAGAGTAAACTGATGATAAGCCTCTTCGTACGAACGTGCCTCGTACAAGGCTTGTCCCTGGCTTACATGTCTCCTTATCTCTCGATTCATATAACTTTAGCGCTGAATAGGAAACCCCTAACCTACGATTTTTTTTTGTCAAGTTATCCACAAAACGGCTGCCAAATGGCGTTTTGAGGCAGTTCCAGGGAAAAAGTCATGGCTTCTTTTCGGATGGGATGTTCGAAGGTCAGGGATTGGGCAAGCAGGCAGATAGATTTGTCCGGATTAAACTGGCTCTGTCCGTATTTCACATCCCCCTGAATCACGCAACCGATACTCGCCAATTGTACCCGAATCTGATGGCGACGCCCCGTAAAAAGCTTAACTTCCAGGAGAGCACGTTTCCCCACCGTCCTGAGCACCTTATAGGCAAGATGCGCCGATTTACTGGCATGCACTTCCTTATGAAAGGCCCGCATGATGTTTTTGCCAGGAAGCTTCTTGACAAAGTGCTTTAGCTCTCCCGCTGTGGGTTCGGGAATGCGCTCTGTGATCGCATAGTAAGTCTTCTGGACCTTGCGCTGCTGAAACTGCTTAGACATGCGCTCCGCTGCTTTAGACGTCTTGGCGAGCGCGAGCAGGCCGCCTGTGGGACGATCCAACCGGTGCAGGAGTGCCACATAGACATTGCCGGGCTTGTTATACGTCGTTCGGATGTATTCTTTCACCCAGTCATTCACATTCAAATCGCCCGTCTCATCACCCTGAGAAGGCATGCAGAAAGGTTTGTTTACGACGATGAGGTGATTGTCTTCAAAGAGAATGTCCATAGCGGCTATCGCAATTGGCCTGCAATATACCAGCCCTTGCAGGTTTTTGAAACCGGATTCGCCGGAAAAGGGCTAAAACTGAATAGCGATTTTCTTTTCTTCTTTCTTCTGACCTGTAGAAACCCTTCCCGCACTGCCGCCTGCCTCCTTTTCAAGGCCCTGTTTGGGTTGACCGTTTGAGGTTCGATGGTTTGATTGCTTCAAAAGCACAAGTTGAATTTGAACTTTGAACTTGAATTTGAACTTGAATTTGAACTTTGAACTTGAATTTGAGCTTTCTTCGCTCCCCTAAGAAACCCTTCCGCGCAGCCCCGTTTCCCTCCAAAAGGAAACAACTCGCATCTTCTTCTTTCTTTGGCCTTCTTCTCTCTTCCGTCTTCTCTCTTCTGTCTTTCCTTTCCTGACTCCTCTCTCCTGACCCCTCTTCCCCTCAATACTCCCACCGATTCTTAATCGGATTATAGAAAGTAAGGCCATATTTGAATTGGGCAGAAATGGCGTCGGTGTTGTTGCTGTAGGAAGTGGCAAAGTAGCCGCCGATTTTGAAGCGCTGCTTGCGGATCCGGAAAGGCAGCTGTAGA
>CAYGTH010000774.1:0-3049 GCA_964352745.1 uncultured Bacteroidia bacterium | reverse complement strand
CATTGATAAGTGCCGTTTCATCTATTTCCGGCATTAAATGAGAATCATCCTCATATTGGGAAGCAAAGGAAGCCAACTGCCCATTTTCTTGATATACTTTTCTGTCGTCTTTTTTCCTTGCTCTCAAACTAGCAAAACTCATGACCACAATCGTCAATTGCTCCTTGACAGATGTAGGGGTAAAATTTGAACCCTGAAGTAAATCCTGTTTTTCGTACACCTCCACCCGATGATTGAACAAAGCATTAAGTTTTTGCCGATAGGGATGATCAGGGTTTCGAAGGGTATTAACCGTTTGATCTAATAAATTACTCCAGGGAACCAACCAAACCACAGCTTTGGATTTGCCAGAATCATACGCATCAAATATCGTCTTTAAGGCATTGACAGCAATGAATGTCTTACCTCCTGCCGTTGGAACTTTCATAGCCAAATGAATGGCCTTGGGTATGTTGTTTTTATAACCAGGCATTCCCGTACCATCCAAGGGATTGTAAGGACCAATTTTATCTTCCCAATACTGATTGAATGCTTTGCCCGTATGTTTCAATTCCTGAAGATACACCAGGTATTCCTCCAGGTCTGTAAGTACCTTTTGTTGGTATCCTTTAAGTTCCATCTTAGAATCTGGTTATATCCCTTGGGATTTTCTTAAAAACAATGTTGTGCTCCATCATGAATGATTGAGGCAAAAGGCAGTTATCAGCATAGATGATGTATTGTTCTGACTGATGAGAAACCGTAGCCAGGAAATCAAAGTCCAGGGTAGTCAACCTCTCCTTTTCATACACAAAATAATAAGCCGTTCGTTCCTTCTCT
The DNA here is from genome assembly GCA_964352745.1 of uncultured Bacteroidia bacterium. Taxonomy (GTDB): domain Bacteria; phylum Bacteroidota; class Bacteroidia; order J057; family J057; genus CAYGTH01. Next base: position 2,230 of record CAYGTH010000774.1, on the reverse strand, counting down.
CCCAAATAATAACCACTTTCCTTTTGCTGTTCTTCTTCTATGGCCGTACGGGTTTCGCTATACCAGATGTATTCCCGAATCTTTCCAATGCCTACTTCCTCATTGAGATTGTTATCTTCCAGGAATAAAGGCATTCCCAATTCGTAATAATCAAATAACCCGCCTGTACCTTCCACTACTTTGTTTCCTTCTCCATAGCCATTAATAACCCTTTTTACCCTTTCAGCGGTAATCTCATTGGCATAGTCTTCCATTTCAATCAGGATGAATTTCCGGTTGCCTCCGTCTTCTTTGTTGAGGTTAAGGACTGCATGGGCGGTCGTGCCGGAGCCTGCGAAGGAGTCTAGGATGATCGAATTTTTGTCTGTTGAAAGTTTTAATACTCTTTCTATTAATCGAGGTGGTTTGGGAGTTGAAAAAAACACATTTCCTAATACTTTTCTAAGTTGTTGAGTAGCCTCTTGTGTATGCCCTGCATCATCATAGTGCCATATTGTTCTTGGAACAACACCATTATGATCTGTGAGGAATTTTTTAAACCTTGGCATTTTAGCTTTTCCGTTCTTTCCCCAGTAGATCAAGTTTTCTTTCACATGTCTGATGTTAATATCTTCTGAATATGCCCATACAGCCGTTTTTTTGGGGTAAACTTTCTCACCAGTATTGGGATTAAGAATTGGATAGTAAAGATTAGGTCTTTCTTCAAAAGTTTTATTACATGTGTAAGTAGAAGAGTTCCAATCTCCTCTATTGTCATTGTCAGGATTAGTATAATACTTTGTTTGCTTTGCGTTTAGTTTTAATCTATTGGGGAACCATTTTGATTTTGATTTTGCAAAAACTATTAAAAACTCATGATCATTGCTAAACCATTTGGCATCATTAGAAGGAGATACTTTTTTGAACCAACTTACAGTAGTAATAAAATTTGATGTGCCAAAAATCTCATTTAACATCAATAGAAGGTTTGCATGCTCATTATCATCAATAGAAATAAAAATTGCCCCATTTTCAGCCAGAAGTTTATGCAATAGCTTCAACCTCGGATACATCATACAAAGCCATTTGTCATGACGTGTCAGGTCATCTCCTTCTTTCCCTACTACATCGCCTAACCATTTCTTGATTTTGGGATGACTCACATTATCATTATACACCCAGCTTTCATTCCCAGTATTATAGGGCGGATCAATGTAAATGCATTTGATTTTCCCTTCGTATTCTGGCAGCAAGGATTTCAGGGCTTCCAGATTATCGCCGTGGATGATTTTATTTCCACTTTGGGTTTCCTGCTTTTGTTCTCCCTTCTCTCCAGTGAATCCGTATTGATGTTCCAGTATTCGGAAAGGTACGTCCTGATGGTGATTGATTACTTTCTCCTTCCCTATCCAATGTAATGTGGGCATGTAGATTATTCTCTTTTAGGGGATGATATCAGACTATGGACGAATATAGGGAAATGGAGCTTTGGAAAGAAAGCCGATCCTGAATTTGTAGAAATGGGCCTACTTTACCCATTTCTTGATTTGACCTATGATCTTTTGAGGATTTTCATTCACCTCTTTGCCCGTGTATCTCAACACAATAAACCCCAACTCCTGGAGTTTTCTATCAATATTCCTGTCTCTTTTTGCCTGGTCTTCCGTCCTTTCATGGTAGGTATGCCCATCGGTGTAAATACAGAGTTTGATATCTCTTTTCTCAATGTAGAAATCGGGAATCGTTAAGATATTATGGAATTTGACCTTCTCAGAGGTAAGACTTTTGGTATCAATATACACCCTCTCCCCTTTCCAACTGATTGGACATTGAGTTTCAAACCCTATGTATGTTTTCTTTAATTCAAGAAAGAGTTTGCGTTCCAGCGGGCTTTGCAATACTAATAGACAGGTTTTGCAATTGAAGGTAAGCTTATGTGGGCAATCTTGACATAGGCTATCCTTTTGATAGTGTTTATCAATCAATGCAGCTTCTTCTTGGGAAATCTCCAATATTTCAGCAGTCGTAGCTGATGCCAATTCAGTATCAATTTCGTCACGTAGCTTAATCAATTGATCACGCGTAGCTTCAAACATCCTATTCCAACTACTCCCCTTTTCATAGATTTCGATTAGATAACTTATCGATTCTGTCTTTTTGTTAGTTCGGGAACTGAAAGACTCTTTTTTTATTTTCTGGATATTGATCGGGATACCACGCATATTAATAATGTATATCGACGGCCTACGAT
>CAYGTH010000773.1:0-3060 GCA_964352745.1 uncultured Bacteroidia bacterium | reverse complement strand
GCATATTATGATCTGCTCCAAGCCGCACCAACCAGCCATTTGTAACCGGAATATCCGGATGGCGATACCATCCGGTTCCCGAAAAAAGGAGAATTCGCAATGACGTCTGTTCCTCAAGCTTCTGTTCGCTGAACGTCTTATGGTTTTCATCAAGGTGGTCTTGAGAAAAAGCGGACTCAACAGAAAAACACCCGATAATAGCAATCAGGATTCCGACAGATAAATATCTAAATGAATTCATTTTCTCCTCTTTTTTCTTTTTTCTTCACTCTTTTTTCTTCCTCCTCCATCTTCCGCAAAATCTTCCAATCCACATACATCGTCCCAAAGGGAATGAATGAAGAAAGTAAAACAGGGCAGGTTTCCCGGAAAAAAGACCAGTTTCGTTCGATGCTGATCATGATCGTCGCGAGTACAAACAGGATGAATAACACTCCGTGAACAGGCCCCAGAATCTTCACCATTTCCGGCATTTCAAAGGCGTACTTCAAGGGCATGGCAACAAATACCAGCAGGAGTAAAGAGCCCCCTTCGAGGATGCCGAGTAATCGAAATCGGCCCAGTTTTGATTTGAGATTTGTCAACATTCAGCAGCATTAACAGGTCTGAACAAAGTGCGTTTTGTACAGGAAAAACGGGCAAAAACAAGAATAGGAGCCTCCCCCACGGACCAACCTTAATTTCGAAAAGCAAGATACCAAAAATCTTCTGGCTGCCCTCTTCCTAAAATCCATGCAGATTGACTTCGGCTGTGTCTTCGAGGGTAATCCAGCGCCCCATTTTTTTCTGAATGACTTTAAAATGCGACTGTTCTTCGGGCATGACCAGGGTATAGGCAGTGCCGGCCTGATCGGCCCGACCGGTTCTCCCGATTCGATGAATAAAATCCTTGGGCGACCGCGGCAAATCATAATTGATCACACAGGGCAAACCCGAGATATCAATCCCCCGCCCTAATAAATCTGTCGCCACCAGAACCGGCAAACGACCTGCTTTAAAGTCGTCTAATGCCATTCTCCGGGCACCCTGGCTTTTTTTACCGTGAACCGTAGCCGCCTTAAATCCATTTTTTTGAAGCTTATCTGCCACTCGCTCAGCACTTCGGGTTGAAGAGGTAAAAATCAATACCTGCGAAAGCTTCTCATGCTGAATCAAAAATCGAAGAAAAGGCCCTTTCCGTTCTTGAGAAACCCGAAACGCCCGCTGATGAATTAAGGGCTCTGCTTCTGCCTCACTCTGGATATGAACCAGGGTAGGCTTGAATAAGACCAACTGCGTCAGCGCCTTTAAGTCAGGATTCAAAGTAGCCGAAAAGAGTAAATTTTGTCGCTTTTGAGGCATCAAAGCCAATAGCTCATTCATCTCCTCCTGAAATCCCTGATTGAGCAATTTGTCTGCCTCATCCAACACGAGCACCTTGAGATCAGAAAGATGTAAGGCTTTGTTTCTCAGCAAATCCAGTAAACGGCCCGGCGTAGCTACCAGGATTTGTACGCCCTGCATCTGGATCATCTGGGGATTGATGGAAACGCCCCCATAAACGGCCATGCTTTTCACGGGCTCAGGCAATGCCTGACCAAAGGTTTCACAGACTTCCTGCACCTGTTGGGCCAGTTCGCGAGTCGGCACCAGGATCAACACCGCTATATGGCGGTTGGGCAAGGTCCAGGAATGGGTTTGCAGGCGGTGCAAAATGGGCAATATATAACCAGCCGTCTTGCCTGAACCCGTCGGAGCGATCCCCAACAGGTCTTTTCGCTGCAAAATTACGGGAATGGCCTCCGTCTGAATGGGATATGGCTGTGCGTAGGCCTGCTGTTCGAGGGCTGAGAGCAGCGCCTCTGACAAACCCAAATCACGAAAAGATAAGCTATTAGGCTCCATATAAAGGGAAATCATCCTGTTGAGCTGCAAAATAGCACATATTATGGGACTTAAACCCACGATCGATCCTGGTCGTTTCATTCTTCTTCACTCTTTCTACTTCTCTCTTTTCTCTCCCAACTTCCCATCCAGCCAATGGATCACATTCAGCAGGAGCTGATAATTTTGAGGAGCAAGTGGATTATTCATGCCCATTTTTTGCTGTTCAGGGCCTGCAAGTTGGGCCGTAAACATAGCAGCTTCGCCAAATACAGCGACCTTGCCTTTTCCATAGGGTCGGTACGCACCTTGGGACCATCCCTCTACCGGCTGATTGGGAGTGGTTGCCGTGAATACCCATGCGGTATCGGGCAGGAGATTGACATAGGTGGAATTGAAGGTAAGAATGGGCGTGGCCGCTTCGGGTATGCGAAAGGCTTGCCCGGTAAAGGTTGCGATCTCGTCAACGGATTCATCGGAATTTCGACCTTGAGTAATCGCATTTTTAGCCAAACTCCCATCCATTGTGCGAAAAATTGCGGGCCCACGGAATCCGGGATGTATCACAAATCCATTGGAGAATTCAAATTCAAAAACAGCAGCGAGGGCTTCCGCAGCACCAGCCATGGGCATATGATCGGCAATCAACCACAAACTGCCCCCATCTGCCACCCAATTTTGAAGGACTTCGATTTCCGTTTCTGTAAATGCAGAAGGCGTTGGCACATACCAATTCTCAACATTGATTTCATTCAGCGCATTGGAGATGACAAGCACTTTTCCGGCAGCCAAACGAGCAGCCTCAAATTCACCTGAGTACGCCTCCACTACATATCCGTCCCGCTCTAACAAATCTGAAAATGCCTGATAACGACCCGTTTTGGTATGGAAATTATGATGGCCCTCATCAATGAAGACAACGGAGCCTTTTCCAGATTCATAGACAGGATTGGGAATTGCAGGAGAAAAATCAGTATCAGAAACTTGTTGAGCAAAGAGACCCAACGGTAAGGCCAGGGCAAACAGAAAACAATAAAACTTCATAGGGAAAGTGGGATTGTATAAGCTCTTTAATACACTGAATATTTATACAATTTACCACTTTTTAATAAAATATAAGGAGAATATATCCCAGGCAATGTAGAGGGTGTAGGCCAAAAATCCACAAAGAGAAACCACTCAGGCACTTAGGACACT
>CAYGTH010000772.1:0-3061 GCA_964352745.1 uncultured Bacteroidia bacterium | reverse complement strand
CTGCGACCCCAAAAAATGTCTTACCTGCAACATCGGGCATCAGGTGTTGAAGTGAGTATGAAATATCCTTACTCCTTATGCACCTGCTGGCTTCGGGTTTGCGTTTTGAGGTAATACACCCCCACGGCCAAATCAGCGAGGTCAATCACAATACGGGTATCGCCCCGCTCCAGTATATCCACCTGACTCGTTACCTCCTGCCCCAAAGCATTCCATATCGAAACTTCTGCCAGTTCAGCCTTTTCTCCTTCAATTGTCAGGTGGCCTGTCGTAGGATTTGGATATAACTGAACACGTTTTTCCAATTCCTCAAAAGTAACCGATCGGATACGGGAATAGCTATACTGCCCATCCTGGTCCACTTGTTGAAGCCGATAATAATTGATGCCGCTCCCCGGTAAGGTATCGACGGCCTGATAGGTTTGCACTACGCTGGAATTCCCGACGCCGGGCACCTGAAGGAGATGTTCCCAATTGTTGCGATCAGCAGATCGTTCTACCACAAAAAAGTCGTTGTTCACTTCCGTGGCCGTCTCCCATGAAAGATCAACCTGACGGATGCCGGATCGCCGGGCGTCAAAATTTAGTAACTCCACGGGCATGGGATTGAATTCAGAAGAAGAACCCAAAGTAAAGGGACTGAAGCTGCTTATCGCCAGCGCACTTCCGCAATTGCCGGTCCCATCTCCGGACGTAACCGTTCCCGCTGCAATGCTGCCTGTAGTGCCACCATTTCCTTCATTGACCCATTGACTATCGTCCCAACGGCAAACGAGCAGGTCACACAGTTCGTCTATGCCACAGGAGTTGGCATCAAAGCCCAGACTCACTTCTACGGCGGAGGTACCGCCTGTTCGATTGAGTATCCAGTATTGGCAGGTACTCAGGTGATGGATGGATGCCTCTTTCGTTGTAAGACTGTAAGGAGCCATACTTTCTTCATAATAGGCAGTGAAGTGGTCCGTTGCCAGGGCAGGTGCAGAGATGGAAATCGGCTGTAGATTCCCATTGTCTCCGACAGGAAAGGTAAAAGCCGTATTTCCGGTTTTGCGCACCGCACCGTCGATGTAAGTATCGTTGTCGGCACCACTATGCGAAGATCCTGCCAGGAAGTGTACATATTCCGTAGTGATATTTGCTTTATTCGTAACCAGTTTGCCGGATGTAAAGGTCAAGGTACCGGCTATCTGAAGCACATTGTCCAGTGCTACATCCGCATCATTTTCCACCACAAAGTTACTGACCGTAAGGGGATTGCTCCCATTAATCGTCTGAGTACTTCCGCCTACCGTACAGAGTGAGCCTGCGCTATTGACAAAGGTGCCATTATTCGTAAAGTCTCCGTACAGAGCCAATTGGGCACCGGTGTGCAACTGCATATTGCCTTCGTTCTGTATGGCTTGCTGGCTGAAAGCAAATAGGGGAAATGCAATCCATGCCAGGAGATAGCTGCTTATTTTTAGATTCATGCTTACCATTGTTTGGTGGTGGTGGATAGCCCCTGCATGCTCCAGCCGTAGCCAGAAATAGCAACTGTTGATGAGTTATAATAGGAGTATCTGCCTGAAACACCTGTTGCTTCATAATAAATTCCGCTTGTTTGTTCATCAGTAGTAAAGCCCAAATACATTGGGTTTGCATATAAGGTGTTGGCTCCCTTCAAGACAAAATGTTGTTGGTTCCCATCAATGGTTCCATTAGGCAAATTTCCACCAACAGCGTTAAATCCAGTTCCACCAGAAGAAGAAGATAATCTCACAATCTCGTTCCCTCCTTCGATGATATCACCGTTAAGCGCCACTTTAAAGGCAAAAACATAACTATTGGAAGGAGAAGGGTTTACATTATGTCCATAAGTTCGAGTCGGTCCTCCGAATGGCCCATTTGTCCCCGTAAGTGCATTGGCTTCTGCAACTCCAAATCGAGTTACATCACTTAAACTGGTTGCTAAATTATTATATTCAGATTGAGATATTGCAACCCAATCTCCACTAGATGCTGCCACATAATTGCTCAAACTTGCACCGCTTAGCTGCGCTGCTATTGGATCAATTGCGACCGCCATATCAATTGAACAAGATTGCCCACCTAAACTAATTGAAAAACTTGCTGTTCCTGTGCTGGTAGGGGTTCCTGTAATGTCATATATTAATGTCCCACTTCCATATGGAAAGGCTCCTCCTGCTACGGTTGCAGTGAAGTCTGTAACTCCAGTTGAGGCAACAGATTCTCCATTGTAAAAACCCCCTGTAGCTCCTGAATAGTTGATGGTAGCTGTTCCTGTATAAGCTGAATAAATTTGAGCAGAACCAGGACTTAAAGTAGCACCTACACAATCCAACGAACTAACAGTCCCCACTTTTATCGCCGTATTTTCTTCCACCAGACAGCCACTCCAACTGCCATTATTTCGCATTTTGAGACAGGTAGCCGAATTGTCATAAATGAGCATCCCATCTACCGGGGTGGCAATAGCGGCTGTATTTGCCACGCGCGGGATGACCAGTGCTTTGTCGGTACTTTCCAGCTCCAGCAGGGAGGAAGTTCCTATGGTCCCGGGGTTGTCCCCGATTTTGACCTGGGCGGTGACATGTATACTGAAAATCGTTACAAGTGCAAGTGAAAGGATGAAAGCGTTTACATTCATTCGCTGATATAGTTGTTGAATCGTATGCATCCTTAGCATTTTGGAATCTTTGGGTATGGATGCTAACACGCAAAGTTTGAAAAAAATAGATGACGTTCCCTTTTATTAACAGCAGCACCTACTATCCAGCAAATACTTTCCAATCCAAAAAATAATAATCCCTGGTGTTTCTATTACCGTTTAAGCGAGTTATTATCGTTCGGAAACATATATGGATTGATGTAGGAAAATTCGGAACAAATTCCGATTGATTGAAGTCGAAACAGTTGCGTTTCCATCGTGGGTTACGATTGAGCAGGCGACTGTCGAAAATGCTATGGGTAGTCGCCTTTCCAATAAGCATCGCCTCTTTGCGATTTCCGCCCTGCTGCGTACCTTTGCAGCCGCAATAATGCATTCTCCTATGGAAGACAA
>CAYGTH010000771.1:0-3067 GCA_964352745.1 uncultured Bacteroidia bacterium | reverse complement strand
CAGGTACCCCTTCGTCCCCTTCAGGATCTGAGATCTCATTTGCTGGTTTCTTTTTCAGGATCAGGTTTTCTGCAGTAAGCGTTTCCAACCGATTCTCCAACTCAGTGATTCGAGCCAGGGAAAGGCTTTGATTCGCTTGCTCCTGGGCGAGTTGAGCTTCGTGATCAGCCCGAATTTCATTCAGTTCCTGAGCGTGTTGATTCTGCTGATCGAGCATTGCTGCTTCATGATCTGATTGCAGCTGAGCTACGTCTTCAGCGTGTTGCTGTTTAAGCGCTTTTCCGGGAGTGAGTAAATTCATATAAACTGATGATTTTTTTTGTAAAGATGAGAGATCCATGACGAGTTCTACTGCGTCATTAAAGCCGCCCATATAGTCGGCCATGCCCAGGGAAAGGGCTTCCTGTCCGAGATAGGTATTACCAGTAAGCGTTTCTTGAGCGATGCCTGGACGAGCAGATGCCACCGCCTCGCGGAATTCGCGGGCATAGGGATCTAGCATATCAGACTGGATCAATTGCACGTCTGCCTCATCCGGATCGGAGAAGTTGTATTTGTTTTTGTCAGGGCTGAAGGAAGATAGGATTTGTATTTCCTTGATTCCTTCTTTTCGCATGTACTCAGTGAAGTCTAGATAATGAAGCATGACCCCGATACTTCCTAACTCTGCAGTATTGTCTGAAAGCACGATTTTGTCAGCAGCGCTGGCTAATCGGTATCCGGCAGAAGCTGCCAGGCCATTTGCAAAAGCGACTACTGGTTTTGTTGCCATCTCTATTGTAGATGCCAGTCGACCCGTTCCCCATACTGATCCGCCTGGAGAGAATATATCCAATAGGATACCCGTGATATCCGGGTTTGCATTTGCCGCTTCGATCTGGCGAGCCATGGTAAGCGTGCCGGTTGGGCCACAAAACTGGTCTTGTGCGGTAATGGGTCCATGTATCTGCATCACCCGTACACGGCCAGTTGTTTCTCCTGCTGCATTCGTGATTTCAATGTCGCCTGAACGAGATTCGGGCGCCGGATCGATGATCGATTCGGGTGTGAAATCACGGCCTTGCTTAATTGAAATCAGCGCTGCTAACAGGAGATTTACTCCCACTTCAGGTTGAATAGCAAACAGGGGCTTGCTGGCCAATATGCGCATGAGTCCTTGCATGCTGCAAATTGCTATGCGTGTGGCGTTTTGATTAGGACGGAAAGGAATTTTCTTTAATCCTTATTAAAGGTTTTTTAAAATATTTATACAGTTGGAGGGGATGATGTATATGGGTGCGCGACTGGTAACTCAGCTTGTGCGCCCATATAATGAGCCAAATAACCCTCAACTTTCTCTCTGTCTGAATCCGAAAGCCTGGATTTGTAAATTAGGATTTGTGCTATATCAACTGTACTCAACGTTGTTCCAGTATGGCCGATTTTCAATCCGCCAGTAGTGTCTACAGTATGACCCGTGACATCTGAGGCCTGGAGGGTTCCATTCATGTAAATCTCCTGAATGTTCGTACCGCCTCGCAAGTTAAGTATCCCCCATTCTCCCGCATTAAATCCGGTATCAGTAAACGTTGCTGAGATTCTGTTAGTCCCGGATGGAGCCCCCATATCCCAATAGCAAAGGCCCGAAAAAGGAGCAGTTGCAACTATTCTTCCTGGTGATCCTGTTGTTGTCCCATTAAGGGAGATAAGAAAATTTTTGCTAGTTGTCCATCGGATAAGTAGAAATATATCTACATCTGAAACACTCCCTCCAAGTAGATCAGCAGCATTCATCGGTCCAGACTCATCAAATACTACTATGTCGTGCCCCTCGTCGCTTGAGACGGTTGGGGAAGAGGTCGTATCTGATAACTGATCGGCTGACATCTCATTTGTCCAGGTTTCAGCAACTCCTCCAACATCGCCTATACCTGTGTCCTTCAGCCACCAAGAGGGAGCTGTTGCGGCATCTGTTGGTAGCCAGGGAGTCGAAGTATTTCTTTTCTTTGCGCTGAGAATCATTAAACTATTGTTACACTATTTGCCCCAAACACGCCCTCAATTACCTGCTTGATTCCATCTACACGACCTTGTGTATCAAGCGCTAGATAACTGGCCTGATTAGAGATCGTCCTTTCGAAGGTAGAAGCCTGTCTCAGTTTTCTGCCTGCATTAATTGTGTAGATGTCCATATTTCTCGCATTTGCGTTGAGGGCGGACTGGGAAACATAGTACTTCCCCGAAACCCGAAATTTTGCAGAAGCGATATCCTCTTCTATATGCGCAAGGAATACAACGCCTGCCTCAGAAGTTATGTCAATGCCCTCTGCATTGTAGTAAGTCTCTCCCGATACTGATAGATCGATTTCAAATTTGAATCCTGCCATTTTAATACCTGATATAGACACCCCGAAACAGTACCGGCTCGCCGGTCGTTGTTAAGGTGGTGTCAAGTGTTACTTTGAATTTTACCAATCCGTTTGAGGCGGGGACCCCCGCTATGGTTATTGCAGCAGATTCGCCCGACTCAGAGTTTGTATTTGCCCCTGCTGCAGTTGATGTAGCCGCTACAGCGGTCCCAAATGCTCCATTCCATGAATTGCCGCCGCCTAATGCTCTGGCTGAAATTTCCCAATTCACATCACCCGAACCTGACTCTATCACATAATTGAATTGCGCCGTTATCGTGCCGCCTGAATAAGCAGGAGCGGGAGGCATCTTAAATGAGAAATAAGCAGATTGCTCAACACTATCTGAGAACTCCATAAAATATTCGGTAGTTCCATCAGAAAACTCAACAGTTTTTCCCACACATCCATTCGTTGCAGCGGGTTCAAGTAATTTTGCATCGATCCAGATAGGAGGTTTTTGAATAGTTGGCGTCGCCCCAGCTGGATCCAATGTATTAACCCAAACCTTGAAAGGAGATACCGACACACAGATGAACTCGAAATAATTATCGGATGAATCGACATAATTAATATGGGTCGGATTAATCACTTCTGCAGGATCTGCGAATGCAGTCAGGTCAGCATGTTTGAGATACGCTTTGCCCCCTATTACAGCATTCGCTGAATTCAGGGTAATA
>CAYGTH010000770.1:0-3074 GCA_964352745.1 uncultured Bacteroidia bacterium | reverse complement strand
TCATTTGCAGGATTGGGAAGCAACTGAAATGAAATCGTGTTTTTTACATCCATTATACTGGTGAGCACTATATCAACACAAGCAGAGGTATCCGTACAGCCATTGTCGCTAATCATGACAGCATAGGACCCGCTGCTGGAAGCATTAAATAATTGGTTGGTTTCTCCTGGAATCGCCAAGCCACTTGAACAATCAATCCATTGATAGACAACCCCACTCATGTTTGCCAGTAGCTCAGTGTTAGACAATCGGGTGGTCGTAGTATCAAATGAAGCAATGTTCAGGTCGATGTTGAGTACACTATCACAACCTGCCATGTTAGTGAGCGTATCGGCGTACATGCCCGAAACTGTCCATTCGTAGGTACCACTGGGACTGAGGTAGGCGTTACAAGCAGCAGCAGAAATATTGGTTGCACTCGGAGTCCCAATCGTCAGATCAATGAGGAGGATACTATCACAGCCTGCAGCATTTTGAAGGGTATCTTCATATATCCCGGAACTCGTCCATACGAAGTCTCCACTCGGACTGGTATAGCTCTCACAGGCCAATGCCTGAAAAAAGGCATTTGAATTATTATTAATGCTCAAATCAATGGTAATGGTACTATCACAACCTGCTGCATTCGGAATGACATCCGTGTACATACCTGATGTCGTATAGATATTGCCACCCGGACTATTATAGAAATCACATTCATTGATCGTAAGAGAAGATGCGGTCGGCGTAAGGATGGTCAGGTCAATGGTAATGATACTATCGCAGCCATTGACATTTTGGATGGTATCGGCATATATACCCGTTGTTGTCCAGGTATTTCCGCCAGGACTGGTATAGGAATTACAATCATCGACGCTAATGAAAGCTGCAGTCGCTGTAGCAATGGTCAGGTCTACCGTATAGATGCTATCGCACCCGGCACTTGCAAAAATAGTATCGGTATATATCCCGGAACTTGTCCATACAGAGTTCCCGCTGGGACTCGTATAGGGCTCACAAGAAAATTCGGTCAGCGAAAAAAAACTCGTGGAAAGGGGCTTAGAGTCTGTAACAAAATTGGAGCTTGTTCCGGTAAGCGCAAATCCGGAAATGACCCCGGCCGCATTATTTTTACTATCGACAATGTTTGTTATCCCCGTGTTGTTCCCCCCTGCTGTTCCTTGATTGAATTCATAGGCTAATACCAGATTGCTGGCAGAGGTGTCTATTCCACAGTTGGAATAGAGGCTTGCTACTTGTGAAGCACTTAAGCTGGTATTCCATAAGGCGACATCATCCAATTGGCCATCAAAATAGAAGGGATTGGTCTGAAAGGGAATAAAGCCAATGTTTAATGCTTGTGTCGTACTGGTAATGGAACCACTGGCTGCCATCGTCATGACACTGGTTCCATTGTGATAGAGCGTCAGGCTTGAGTTGTCATAGGTGAAAACAAAGTGGTTCCAGGTATTAAGCACGACCCCACTATAGACCATGTCATAATTGGTGCCGGAGCTGTTTCTGAATCTCGCCTCAATGCTCGAAGCATTCAGGTGAAGGAGGTAAAAATCCGCATTTACATCATTCCTGAACCCAAGGATCCCATCGAAATCCGGCCAGCCCGGACTGGGGTTGGTAGGATACACCCAGGCAGACATAGACAATTGGCTATTCGCGATAAAGCTTGAAGCGTTGGGAACGGTGATATTGTCGTTTATCCCATCAAAATCTATGACACTTTGTGAAAACGTTTGATGGGTGAGCAAAGAAGAGATGAAAAAAAGGAAGAGGGTAATGTTTGTTCTGTTCATAGTGATTCCATATCATATATCCGGAACCTATTAGCCAGAGAAGACAGAAACACTCCCCATCATTCAGCTCAAAAAAAGTAGTTGAAGCTAATACCAGATATGCTTTTTTCAAGATATGCAATAATTCAAATACTTGAAAGGGTTTCCTTGTTAATGGGGCCAAAGCATTTATGCTACAGATTGGGAACATATATCCGGAGCGGAATCCGGCTATAGCAGGAAAAACAAGGCTAAGCCCCTGTTTTACTCCACGCCTCCCCAGCACAAATATTTCATCACCAGGAAATCGTCCATTCCATACTTCGAGCCTTCCCGACCAAAACCACTTTGTTTGATCCCACCAAAAGGCGCGACAGTCGTGGAAATCATACCGGTATTGATTCCCACCATGCCATACTCAAGCGCTTCGGCTACCCGCCAGATTCTGGCGTAATCTCTCCCATAGAAGTAGGAGGCCAGTCCAAAAGGGGTATCATTGGCCATCCGAATGACTTCTTCTTCTGTTTCAAATTGGGTCACGGGAGCAATAGGTCCAAAAATTTCCTCCGAGCTGATTTTCATGCCTGGCAAGACATGGGTCAGGACGGTTGGTTCATAAAATGCGCCAAATTCCGATACTCTTCGTCTGTTACCTCCTGTAAGCACTTTTGCTCCCTTGTCGGTAGCATCCTTCATCAGTCGCTCCACCTTTTCCATGGCCTTGGTATTGATGAGCGGTCCAATTTCGATACCTGATTCCATACCATTGCCCACCTTCATCTTACTGGCAGCAGCAGCCAGTTTCTGCGTAAACGTTTCATAAATCCCTGCCTGGGCATAAAAACGATTCGCACATACACAGGTTTGACCGGCATTCCGGTATTTGGAGGCCAATGCCCCTTTGACCGCTGCATCTATATCGGCGTCATCAAATACAATAAAGGGGGCATCTCCTCCGAGTTCAAGCGATAATTTTTTAACGGTTTCAGCACTTTGGGCCATGAGGAGCTTGCCGATTTGGGTCGACCCGGTGAAAGAGAGCTTTCGGACGAGGGGATTGCTGGTCAACTCTTTTCCTACGGCAGCGGGCTGGCGGGTCGTGACGATGTTCAGTACACCAGGCGGGAAGCCTGCTTTTTCTGCCAACACTGCCAGCGCCAAGGCCGAGAGTGGGGTGTCCTCTGCTGGTTTGATGACGACCGTACATCCGGCAGCGAGAGCCGGGGCGACTTTCCGCGTAATCATCGCATTCGGAAAATTCCAGGGCGTGATGGCAGCTGCTACGCCAATAGGCTGGCGGATAGT
>CAYGTH010000769.1:0-3077 GCA_964352745.1 uncultured Bacteroidia bacterium | reverse complement strand
TCTTTGTCAGAAGAGATATAGGTATAGACCAGTCCAGCCAACACAGCCCCTACGATAGGAGCGACCCAAAACAGCCACAATTGACCCAATGCCCAATCGCCTACAAATAATGCCTGGCTTGTGCTGCGTGCAGGGTTTACCGAGGTGTTGGTTACGGGAATACTGATCAGGTGAATCAGCGTCAAGCCCAGACCGATTGCCAAACCTGCCAGTCCAGCAGGTGCTTTAGGATGGGTAGCACCGAGGATGATAATCAGGAACATGAAGGTCATCGCGACCTCTGTAACCAGTGCGGAAAGCATACTGTACCCATCGGGAGAGTGCGCACCATATCCATTCGCAGCAAATCCCCCGAGTTCAAATCCAGGCTTACCGCTTGCGATCAGGTACAAAATACCCGCGCCTGCAATTGCGCCCAAAACCTGCGCGCCGATATATGGGAGCAGGTCTTTTTTGTCAAAACGTCCGCCCATCCACAAACCGATAGAAACGGCAGGATTGAGGTGGCAGCCGGAGATGTGCCCAATTGCGTAAGCCATTGTCAAGACAGTCAAACCGAAAGCCAAGGATACACCGACAAAGCCAATACCGAGCTCAGGATAACCAGCGGCCAGTACGGCGCTACCACAGCCCCCCAGGACCAGCCAGAGGGTTCCAATAAATTCTGCGACTAACTTTTTCATGTTGATTTAGTAATAGAGTGATGAATAGATTGTGAAGAAAGTGCCCTAATATCAATATGGGACTATTTCATTTGGATCGCAAAAATGCCCGAATGTCACTCTTTCTGACTACTGGTAGTAAAACAAAGCCTAAAATGACAAACAGGATTTCGCCATTTTTCATGACAAAACCCTGTTTTCGCACAATAAAGCCCGAAGGTTCTCCCTAATTAAATTGGTTCCCTGACAATAATCACGGGTGCCGACCTCCATGTTATTTGTCGGCGGATAAATCCGCCGCTACAAGCCCGTATAGGCGAATTTATTCGCCTGCTTTTTTTGCCAGCGGGCATCTCCCGCTAAAATTGTCAGAGAACCATTAAATTTCTTGTTTCAGCGTCTCAATATCTGCGATTAGCTGATTAATCGCCGTTTTATTCAGGCCATTATAGATCCCCCGAATGTGCCGATTGGCATCTACCAGGATGAAATTTTCCGTGTGCAGAAACCCGTCTTCTCCCTTGTCATATCCCAGGTCTTCCTCCACAAAATAAAAGCGTCTGCCCAAGCGATAGATTTGGCTTCTTTCACCAGTCGCGAGGTGCCATTTCCCGCTGATTACCCCTTTATTGTTAGCATATTCTTTCAAGACACTAGCCGAATCTCCCTCCGGCGTTACGGAATGCGAGAGGAGCAATACATCCTCATCCTCTTCAAAGGCTTCCTGTAAAACGGCCATATTCGCCGTCATCTTGGGACAGATACCCGGACAGGTCGTGAAAAAGAAATCTGCAACATAGATTTTTTGGGTAAAATCCTGTTCGGTGATCGTTTCGCCCTCCTGATTGGTCAATTGGAAGGGCGGGATTTGATGGAACCCCTGCAAACTATCACTACCCGGTGCCAACCAATGCGGCGTAAAAGTCGGATCGTTGTAGTAGGGCAATGTGTCAACCCTGCTATCTGCTTGCTTCGATTCTGAACAGCCCCCAATCACACCTGCCAACAGGAGGCTACTGATCGCGAAACCGTATATCGTCATCTTCCAGTTCATAACGCAAAATGGATCTTTTCAAGTCAAATACAAGAAGGCTCACCCCTTAGAAGTCAATCCAATCAAAAACTTGCGAAAAGACAGGAATTTGACCCGATAGCAGGAGGTAGTTTAGACCACATACACCCGCACTTTTTTCTTCTTGAGGCGGCTGTTATTCACCCGCTCAATCAGCTCATTCACCACAGAAGCATGGACTGCCACAAAAGCACAATCCTGTTTTAACTCTATCGTGCCTACCTGATCCCGGTGGAGTTGACCCTGCTTAAAAAAAAGTCCGGCTACATCGCCTTTTGAGATTTTATCCCGTCTGCCTCCTGATAAAAACAGGGTACACCATTTGGAGGGGCGGGGCAAGGGGGCATTTCTCAACACTTCCTCTTCCAGGTCCTTGATGAAATACGGTAAGTTTTCGTCTTCCCATTGCAGGATGAAAGCTGTACCGCCTTTGTTCATCCGGGCAGTACGGCCATTGCGATGCACAAATTCGTGGCGGTGATGGGGCAAGTGGTAGTGAATGATGAACTTAATCTCAGGAATGTCGATTCCCCGGGCAGCCAGGTCGGTAGAAATAATCAGTTGGTGGGTGCCATTCCGGAATTTGATGAGGGCGCGCTCCCGGTCTTTTTGTTCCATTCCGCCATAAAAACAGCCGTGGCTGATACCCTGCTCCTTCAGATAATCACTCACTCGCTGAATAGAATCCTTAAAATTACAGAAAATGATCCCCGGCTCATTGCCGATGTGGCTCAGGGCTCGCACGAGGGTTTCGAGTTTGTCTTTTGAGGGGGAAATGATCGATTTCAGGGTCAGTTGGGAAGTCCCTTCGCCCAAGTAATCGAGGTACACCGGGTCTTTCAAGCCTACAAATCTGGGAATATCCACCCCGTTTGTGGCTGAGGTGAGGATTTTTTTATTCAGTTTCGGCAAGGCAGAAATGATTTCATCCATATCCTCTTCAAATCCGATTTCGAGGGACTTATCGAATTCATCTAATACCAGCGTATGAACATACATCGTGGAGAAAGTGCCCCGGCGCAAGTGGTCCGCAACCCGACCGGGCGTACCGATCAAAATGGCCGGACGATGTTTCAGGACCAGTTTATCCTTAGCGACAGCTTGCCCGCCATATACGCAATTGGCTTTAAAGCCCGTTCCCATTTCCCGGATTACCTGCTCAATCTGAATCGCTAATTCCCGCGAAGGAGCCAGGATCAATACCTGCACTTCTCGCAATGAAGCATCTAATTGCCCAAAGATCGGCAGCAAAAAAGCCAGAGTCTTTCCGGTTCCGGTAGGGGAAAGCAGCACGGTTTCCGAATTGGCAGGAATCACTTCCAGCGCCTCTTCCTGCATGGGGG
>CAYGTH010000768.1:260-3092 GCA_964352745.1 uncultured Bacteroidia bacterium | reverse complement strand
GACTTTTCCGCAGGAGATATCCGAATATTGACCCCCAAAAGTGCACTTTTTGCAAAACTGATTTTAACACTGTTAACTTCAATGAACTGGTACATAAGGTAGAACATTTCGGTTTCTAACACAAATTTTGGGGTAACTTTATTTGAATATTGCGCTCCTCTCATCAACTCAGGGTTTCGCTTGCCCGAAGATCAGCTGCAAGCGACTGACAATCCAAAACTAACTGGTACAGCCGGGTAGTTTGACGGCGCCCGCCCGGTGCCTCGCTCGCTTCCATATATTGGAAGAACGCGGGAACGAGACAGGCCTTTCCTGCTTCATTGAGCCACAAACCTTGTTCCTGTTCCTGTGTCATGGCTGGGGTCAGTTTCCGGCCGATACAAAGGTCGATGACCACCCGCTCCGCCCAATGGCGGTATGCTTCTATGGCATCATATACCAGGACGGGTCGATTGTGTACGTTGCGGTGGAGTACGCCCAAATAGGGATCCAATCCTGCCCGAATCAGCGCCAGTTCGACCTGGGCATAAAGGATGCCGTATGCGTAGTTCAGGGCGCAGTTAAACAAATCAGTGGCAGGGCGCCTGCTTCGATTGTCAAAAGCATATGCGGGAGGCAGAAGCCTGGAGAGAACTTCGTAATACTGGCGGGTAACGCTACCCTCCCATCCTCGCCAGGTCGCCTTTTGCTCAGGTGTCAGGGGGCCGTCGATACTTTCGAGAATTCGGGCCCCGCAGGCTTCGAGCTTGTTGATGACTGTACGCACCAGTTCCTCGCGAGCGATATCCGCTTCGGCCAGATATCGGAGTTGGTCAGCCGCCCGATACAGGCGGACGTGTAATTGCTGCCCTAGCCACCGGGCACCGGATTCCGCTTCCACAAATCCGAGTTGCTGTTGCCGGATGGTCGCGATTGAGCCATACCGGTGCGTCCATATCCTGCCAGCGGCGCGCCCGTATTCATCGAGAAACAGCAGGTCAATTTCATGCTCAATGGCCAGTAAAATTGCGGCTGAAGTCAGGTTGACTGGCGCACTTACCAAAATTCCTGCTACCTGTTCGGGGGAAATCCGATGTTTCCCCGCAGGACTTTTGACGTGAAAGATACCCGCTTTGACGCGAAGAGAACTGCCGGGACTGTTGAGGAGGAGATGCATAGAGAAGAGCGTTGAGAGCTGGGGATACGTGAAACTATCGCTTATTACTCATTTCAGGTAACAAGGACTATTCCGATTCGATACGGTCATTTTAGGGGGATATGCGGAAAATTATTTTCAATTTTGCATATTTACCTGTCAATAATTGATAACAAACTACTCACTTCCCGAATATGCCCAAGCTCATCGTCTCCTGGATTGCCTGGTTTTATGACTTTAACCTGGACAGCGCTGATGCCGAAGATAAGGTTAACCTCCAGGGCCCGACTTATGATCTTCACCGGCATTTTTATGCCGATCACGAAAAGCACGTATTGCTCTCTACCGGCTCAGAGGGGGACCTGCGCTCCCTGATGCTGCGACAGCGTTTGCAGCGGGATTTTCCGAAGCATCGAATAGACCTGCACTTTCTGGAGGTACATGATATTTTTGGGTACCGAGAACTCAAGGCCAAGGGTGCCCGGATACTCGATACGTACAAAGACTATGAAATTGATATTCTCTTTTCCAACGGTACCACGCCTATGCGTACTGCTTGGGTGCTGCTCCACCTCGAAGGGCGACACCACACGCACCTGATTCAGGGCAAATCCAGAGAAATCGCACAAGGTGCATCTCGTTTTCCGGAGATCATCCTCGATAAAGAAATTTTTCCCTACCGGATCGAGGCACGAATAGAAGCCCCTGCATCTCCAGGTGAGCCGTTTCGGGATTGCGACAGCTTACGGCCGGTATATGACCTGGCGCGCAAGATTGCGCTGGTGGACCACATGGATTTATCTACGCTCATTCGGGGGGAGAGCGGGACTGGTAAGGAACTGCTTGCTCGTTTTCTGCACAATAACTCTGCGCGTCTGGGTAAGCCCTTTGTTGCGGTTAATTGCTCGTCTATCGGTAGAGACCTGCTCGAATCCCGATTATTTGGCCACAAGGAAGGCACCTTTACGGGTGCCAAAAGCGATCATAAAGGATTTTTTGAAGCTGCAGATGGGGGAACACTCTTTCTGGACGAAATCGGAGATATTCATCCGGAAATGCAACAAGCCTTGCTGAGAGCCCTGCAAGAAAAAGAAATTACCCCGGTAGGTGCTACAGAACCCATACAGGTAGATGTGCGCATCATTGCTGCTACCAATCAGCCCCTGGAGCAGATGTGTGAGCGCGGGGAATTTCGGTGGGATCTATACTGGCGCCTCAATATTACTGAGCTGGAACTGCCGAGTCTACGTAACTGGTATCCAGAAGACCGCAAACGCCTGATCGATCATTTACTTCGCAATATGGCTGCCAAATTCAAAAAGCGCCGGATTCTACGCCTCGACTCCGAACTGGCGCAGCGCCTCCTCATTCATCCCTTTCCCGGCAACATCCGCGAACTGGAAAACATGATCGCCAATTTCTATGTATTTGCAGAGGACAAAGTAACCGAAGCCGACCTGCCCGCCTATTTCAAACGACGACACGAATCCCCTTCTCTCCTCCTGGAGGAGGTGGAAAAGGCCCACATCCATAAAGTGCTGGAAATCTTTCGGTTCAACAAAACCCAGACCTGCAAAGCGCTCGGCATCCGGTCGGTCAATACCCTCAAAGAGAAAATGCGGAAGTACGGAATTGATTCCCCGGCCCGCTAAGCCACTTTTTTCTGATTGTACTTGCTGATCTCGGTACTCATACCC
>CAYGTH010000768.1:0-250 GCA_964352745.1 uncultured Bacteroidia bacterium | reverse complement strand
TCCCTACATTACTTTAGTTTCTGAACCGCTAATCCCATCTGAATCAGGCAGTTGGGATGACTCATATTTGAATTGGATAGGGGCTAAGACCTCTGGTGCCATTGCCCATGGAATCCCGGTCCAGAGTCGTAGTCCGTGTTTGAGTGGATAGGGTCTGAGACCATTAGAAGACACCGTGATCATGAACGCCTACATGTCGTAGTCCGTGTTTGAGTGGATAGGGTCTGAGACCCGTTTTTTCTGTAATCTG
>CAYGTH010000767.1:0-3099 GCA_964352745.1 uncultured Bacteroidia bacterium | reverse complement strand
ACTCTTTACTTATACCCTGCTTTCTCAATTGTGGGACAGCAGAGAAGCACAGCCCAATTCGCAGATAGCTGACCGGCATCGGGATATGCTCCTGCATTTTTTTGAGATGAAGCGGGAAGAAAAGGAAAATTTCCAATTTATTCCATTATTGGAAGTGCTGCACAAAATGCTCCAGGAATTGGGGGTTCCCCGATTCATCAAGGAACTGGACTCCTTGAAAGATGCCTACCAGCAAGGCTCCGCTTTCTTCATGGCCTGTCATTACCTGGCTGCCCTCAAACGGCGACTCAATAGCGAGGAATTGGCCCCCCATGAAATCCCCGAAGCCTGCCGACAGGGAGAAGCCAGCCTCGCAGCTATATTCCAGGAATTGGGATTTCTCGCCAATTATACCCTTGCGGCCGTCCGCATGATCGATGTGGTGAAATTTCGGCACAATCCTACCGCGACATTCCGGCACTCCCTGGTGCGACTCGTGAAACTCATGGGCGGCCTGGAAGAAAAAAGCGAAGACCTCGAGGATTATATGGACAGCCGTTCGGTTTTGCTGATGAGAAAGCCCGGCAAAAAGAACGAAACACCTGATCCCAATGAGAAAAAATACCTCAACCTATCGCCTTTTGTCATCGATGAAAATGCCTTCGACGAAAAAAACTCCGACGTATCCAAGGTGTATTTTTTCCATTATTTCGACAAGGCGCTGGACAAATACGTCTTTCGACATGCCTACAAACCCGATGACATGCCGCTCATTGTCTCGAACGAGAAATACAACCTCGTGAAAATACAATTCGAGGCATTTCGGAAATTGATGTTTGGAACTGAAATGAGTAAGGCCTAATCCTATGAAATCTCCTTTCAAATTCCTCGATGCCTATACGCCTGAAGACCGGGACGTCTTCTTTGGTAGGGACCAGGAAATAGAAACTCTCTACAACCTGGTGTTCAAAAGTAAACTCATGCTCGTCTATGGACAATCGGGTACCGGCAAGACCAGCCTCGTCCAATGTGGCCTGGGCGGAAAGTTTGACCTGACCGATTGGTTTCCCTTTCAGGTACGGCGAAACGACGACATCAACCGCGCATTGGCAGAAGCCCTCTCAGGCCCTGCTGGCGGCAGTCTTCGCAAAGACAGCCTGACTGAAACCATTGCTTTTATTTACAAAAATTTCCTGCGGCCCGTTTACCTGATTTTTGATCAGTTTGAAGAATTGTTCATTTTGGGAACGGAGGAAGAACAGCAAACATTCATTGCTTCCATCAAAGAGATATTGGAAGCAGAACTGCCCTGCAAGATCGTGCTGGTCATGCGGGAAGAATACATCGCCCAACTCTATGCTTTTGAGCAGATCATCCCTTCCTTGTTTGATCGCCGCCTGCGGGTAGAGCCGATGAACTACGCCAATGTCTCCAAAGTCATCACAGGCTCCTGCCAGCAGTTTAAGATCACGCTTACAGATGAAACAGAGACTGTTACCCGGATCATCGACAAGATCAGTGGGGGAAAATCGGGGATTCAGCTGCCCTATTTACAGGTGTACCTGGACCGATTGTGGCAAGAGAATGTTAAGCGAAGCTATCCCCAGGGCCTGACTGAGAAACAGGATTCAGCCCCTCCACACCTCGAATTCACCCTTCAGGAAATAGAAGACCTGGGCGACATCGAAGGCGTCCTGGAAAAATTCCTTCAGGACCAACGGAAAGAAATTCAGCAGCGAGTTACAGACGCGCATCCCAAAGCCTCAAAAGAAGCCACCCAGCAGGTGCTCGACCTGTTTGTAACAGAAGAAGGCACCAAACGACCGGTTTTATACGAGCGAGTGGAAGGGAACATCCACCTGGAAGAAAAACTGCACCAGCGAGTCGCGGATATTCCCGAAGCCGCCCTGCAGGAAATCCTCAAGGCCCTCGACAATGCGCGTATCCTCCGCTTTACCGATACGCAGGTGGAACTGATGCACGACAGTCTCGCAGACCTGATCGACAAGGAGCGAAGTACCGAACAGCGTCAACTCAACCAGGTCAAACGCAGGGTTGCAGCGGCTTATGTGGAGCAAAAAGAAACAGGCGTTTTCCTCACTGCCCGACAACTGGCCAGTCTGGAGGAGTATTTACCGCGCCTCAAACTGGAACCCCACCTGGCGCAGTTTATTACAGATTCTTATGCGGATGCGAATGCAAAAGAACAAGCGGAAGAAGCCCGTATCCAGCGCGAGCTCCAACTGGCCCAGGAAAAACTCGCCGCGGAGCAACGCGCCCGCAAACGGCAGCGGATCTTTTCAGTGATCATTGGGATTGCACTGATTGCAGCACTTGTAATGGGTGTATACAACTTGAAACAAAAACGGGATCTGGCTGATCAACAAGCGGAAATTGTGGAAAAAGGAAAAGCCGCCGAAGATGCCCTGGCACGGTTCCAAAGTGTTGAGGCCGCAAAAATAACCCAGGAAGTAGACAATATTATCAAAAGAGCCTTGAACCTAAAACCCCTCTATCCAAATGCCTATCAAGCCTTATTACAGGATGCCTACAAGCTGTTGGAAGTTTACGAAGGGAACTCATTGCTGATAGATAAGAAGCAAGAGGTTGAAGACTTACTTAAAAAATAAAAACAGCCCCAATGAAACCCCTCTTCATCCTTATAATACTCATCTTAAGTCTTCCGATATTGGCACAGGACAAGGATCCATGCAAGGAAATCTTTGCCGAAGCTGAGGATGCCTATAATGACAATAAATTAGAGAAAGCGCTTACCATCCTTAAGTACGCTGAGACTTGCGATTACAAGAATGAGCTACAAACTGAGCGGCAAGGATTGCAATCAAAGATTTTCAAGGCCATTCAGCGGCAGCGCTCACAAGCCATTTCTGCTCAACAGAAAGCAGAGCGCCTGGCAGACTTCTTCTTCCAGGGCGGGAATGAACCCGTCGCCTGGGCCTATGGCCCCAACGGAAAATTCGGCGTAGTCAACCGGGATGGACAAGTGCAAGGCGAGGGCTTTGTATGGGAGCAACCCGAAAACTTCCGGCAGGGATATGCCATCGCCCAGCGAGGCGGGGACTACTGGTATCTAGATCAGCAAGGCATAGCTGCTTCTGA
>CAYGTH010000766.1:0-3102 GCA_964352745.1 uncultured Bacteroidia bacterium | reverse complement strand
CCCCCCATTTATCCGTATATTGAGATAGTGCCATACAAAAAACTCCCTTTTGGCAGTATGTGACATTGATAGGAATGTGTGTGTTTATTTTCCGCCTGCTGGATTGCAGGCAGTTACCCTGCATATTAGCTGTTTAACTTGCAATCGATACGCCTATGCTCAATCCTCACCCCATTATCCTTTGTGTAGCGAGTAGCCTCCTTCTCCTGATTATGATGGGATGTCCTGGCCCGGAGCCTAATCCTCCTGAACCTGATCCCTGCTTCGATGTCATACCCAAAGCAGCACACTTTGTGATGCTGGAAGACTTTTATGCTGACAGCATATTTGCCACAGACACAGTACTCATGGGCAACTTCGTACATTTTGTAGCAGATGAAGGCTATGATTCGGTGCGCTGGAAAATAGGCTTTGACAATAGAACCTTTACCAAGCCCTCTTTTAAGTTACGGTTTCTTGATATAACCGGGGCGTTTGAAGTCCAGATGATCGCATGGTGGACACCCGACACGCTCTGCTTCCCCCAGGATTCGGGGACTGATACCTTACGAAAGATTTTGGTCGTAGTTCCCTGGGAAAACGCGGCTGTACTGGGGGCTTATCATGGATACCATGAAGGGGTACCGGAAGATACTTTTTCTATTCAGGTTATGCAGCAAGGATATTGGTATAAGATTTATGGCATTAATCCTGGTTGTTCAAATCCAGATACGCTTGCTAGCAGATTAAGTGAACGTATTGGTTTCACAGCACTGGAAATCAATGGTCGTAGCTGGTATGGAGATGGCTGTCTGGGACCTGAAGGTTTTGCTGTCATCGATGAGGACCGCAAGCACTTGACCGTTACCTACACCATTGGTGATACTTCTCAGCCTTTTACCAATCAAGGTTATCCTCAACTCTCATATACATTTATCGGTACACGAAAATAACAGAATCATGAACACCAGTACAAATTATGTAGTGAGGATCTTCCTGATCCTCTGGGGGAGTATGCCTTTGAACATCCAAAGGCAGTAGGCCTGGGCCTGCGACCAACGACAATTCATAAAAAAGGTCCATCTATTTACAAAAAAGCCGCTCCTCTGAAAAGAGGAACGACTTTGTAACCTAACGCGAAAAGAAGAGTTCTTTTGACTTTCGTAGCCGGATCGGAATCCGGATACAGCAGCAATTGCTGCCTAAAAAGGGTACTCATTTTTTTCGAGCATGTAGTCGGCGATATCCCGGCGCAGGGCCTTGGGATTGATTAAATAGGGCTTCGTAACTCGTTTGAGCCCTATGAGCAACATCTTTGTGTCATCTGCTTTGGCGAAGGAAAGGATCGCTTCCCGTCCGGCAGCTGCCACTTTCTCTACGGCTTCGTAGAGATATACCTGAGCCAATTTGATCGGAATATCGAGGGCTGCTTTGCCTTCGCTTTCCACGCGCTTTTCGACGCGAAGCAGCGCAGATTCGGCTGCATATACTTCAATCAGCATATCGGCTATATTCATCAATACTTCCTGTTCGTCATTGAGCTTGAGGCCGAGGTCTTGTGCGGCTTTGCCCAAGGTCATCAAGATGGCTTTTTTCAGGTTGCTGAGCACTTCTTTCTCTGCTCCGAAGAAACCGGCAGGCGCTTCTTTTTCTACGGGCAATGCCATCAATTCTGCTCCTACGGCTTGTGCAGCTCCCATCAGATTGAGTTCGCCTTTCATGGCGCGCTTGAGGAGCATGCCGACCAGCAGCATGCGGTTGATTTCGTTGGTGCCTTCATAAATTCGGGTGATCCGGGCATCGCGGTAGGCACGTTCCATCGGTGCATCGGCTGAGAAGCCCATTCCTCCAAATACCTGCACCCCTTCATCCACGACATAGTCCAACACTTCGGAGCCATGGACTTTGATAATGGCACATTCGATAGAAAATTGCTCGACCCCTTTCAGGATGGCATCGGACTTATCCATCCCCGTGGCCATGAGGTCATTGATTTTGTCTTCGATGTTCTGGCCTGCACGATAAGCTGCTGATTCCGTAGCGAAAGTACGAACAGCCATTTCTGCTAATTTGTATTTGATCGCACCAAAATTGCCGATCGACACGCCAAATTGCTTCCGCTCATTTCCATATTGCGTTGCTTCCTTGGCTACTGTTTTGGCGCCTCCGATGATACCAGCTCCCAATTTGATTCGACCAATGTTAAGGATATTCACCGCAATCTTAAATCCATTGCCGCGGGTAGAAAGCATGTTCTCCACCGGTACGGGCGTATTGTCAAAAAACACCTGACGGGTAGAAGAGCCTTTGATGCCCAGTTTCTTTTCTTCGTCGCCCATCGTGATGCCGCCAAAGTCTTTTTCTACAATGAATGCCGTGAGGTTTTTGTCGTCCTCGATCTTGGCAAATACGATGAATACATGGGCAAATCCTGCATTGGAGATCCACATTTTCTGGCCGGTAATGTGGTAGTGGGTTCCTGCTTCGTTGAGGACCGCTTTGGTTTTTCCGGAATTGGCATCTGAGCCCGAATCCGGCTCTGTCAGGCAGTAGGAGGCTTTCCATTCGCCTGAACCCAGCTTCGGCAGGTAGTGAGCTTTTTGGGCTTCATTTCCATAATACTGAATCGGCAGGGTGCCGATACCCGTATGGGCTCCCAATGCCGTAGAAAATGATCCTGCTGAACCAAATATATCTGCAATCAGCATAGAGGTATTAAAACTCATGCCCAATCCGCCATATTCTTCCGGAACGGTTACGCCCAGCAGTCCCAGCTCCCCTGCTTTGTCCATCAGGGAGGACATGAATCCCTCTTCCAGGCTATCCATCCGATCAATGTGCGGCACAATCTCCGTATCAATAAAATCCTGGCAGGCTTCGGCCATCATTTTTTGTTCTTCGCCAAACTCTTCCGGAATGAAGATTTCAGCTGCTTCGGTCTCCCGAATGAGAAATTCACCTCCTTTAATTGCAGTTTTATCAGCTATCGTATTCATATATTATTGTATTAAGGTAGTTCTGCTTTTTGGGTCAATCGCATATTAATTATACCCAAAACCGAGAAAATTGTTATGCACGCATATCAATTTAATCTAAAGATACTTAAAATATATTATGCATGCA
>CAYGTH010000765.1:0-3105 GCA_964352745.1 uncultured Bacteroidia bacterium | reverse complement strand
AACAACCATACTCCTCTTCTCCTTATTGCCCTTTTTTCGTTTCTGCCGTCTTCCCCTTTCTTCAACATAGAATCTGGAGCCTATCTCATATTATGGGAAAATTGCTGATTTGGGTAGCGTTATTCGCTGCCTTTACTGCCTACGGGCAGAGTTTCAGTAATGAGACTTCTCTCCTGCCTGCGGGTGCCTTGAACTATAATGAGGCCTATACCAGTTGGGGCGATTACGACAGAGACGGCGACCTGGATGTATTGGTAATGGGGCAGACTGCCACGTCCACTTTCAGTACCCAGATTTTTCGGAACAATGGCGGTGCCAGCTTCACCAATATGACTATCCTGGCGGCGAATCTTCCGGATTTACGGAGAGGAGTTGCAGTTTGGGGAGATTATAATGAAGATGATAAGCTGGATATCCTGATTGCGGGAGAAAGTGTTGGGGGGGGAGCGGTTACGGAAATTTATCAGCTGAACATCGTTAGTACAGTTTATGTAAAAGACAATACCGCTTCCAATGCAATTGCTTCCGCAAGCGCGCAAGTAAGAAATGCATGTGCAGATTGGGGGGATTATGACAATGACGGCGATTTGGATATTCTCCTTGCCGGGAACAATGGCTCCTCAGTCATTGCAAAAATATTTGAAAATACAGGCGGCAGTACCTTCAGTGAAGATGTATTGGCTTCTGCCAATATTGGCGGAACCCAAAACGGTACTGTAAAGTGGGGTGATATGGATAATGACGGCTTTCTGGATATCGTCCTTACGGGCTCAAATGAATCCTTATTTCCAATCGGACAGCCCGCTACTCGCCTGTATCGAAATTCTGGTGTTGGAACTTTTGCAAACGTCGTTACTCTTTTACCCAACCTCACAAATGGAAGTGCCGATCTTGGGGATTATGATGCCGACGGCGATCTCGATATTCTCCTGACTGGAGAAGACCTCGGAGGTTCCTTTTCTACCAAAGTCTTCCGTAATGATGGCTCGAATGTATATCAGGACATCAATGCTTCTATCCCTAATGTCAGCCAGGGACATGCCACCTGGGGCGATTATGATAATGATGGGGATATGGATATCCTCGTATCGGGAAAAAGCGGCCCTGCTGCTACCAATCGGACTACTTCCTTATATGTGTATAATGGTTCGGCCTTCGTCATTAATAGCACGGCTTCTACCGTGTTAACCGATTTGGATCAGGGCGCACACTTGTCCTGGGGAGATTATGATGGGGACAAAAAACTGGATGTATTAGCCGCGGGAATGGGACCATCAGGACGCAGCCTGAAGCTGTATCGAAATACAGGAACAGGGAATACGATTCCGTCAGCACCTGTAGTTTCAAGCTTACTTGCCCAGCAGGTAGGGGATGAAATGATCCTCAGTTGGACAAAACCAACCGGAGGAACAGGCTATACTTTCAATCTATATGTACAAAACACGGCTACCCTCGATGTAGTCAAAGTGCCGATGGCCAACATCAATACAGGCTATCGGAGAGTTGTAGGACCCGGAAATACGAATCATAAGACTTCCTGGCGACTAACCGGCCTTGCAAATGGTACCTATGCCTGGAGAGTTCAATCTGTAGATGCCGACTTTGAAGGCTCGGCTTTTGTCTCCGGAACCAATTTTACCTATACCGCACCGGTGCCGGGGAGTTTGGTATTTGTCGATGTAACCAATGTCGAATTTGCAAGCCCCTTGCCAACAGGGCTTACTTTTTCCAATATAGCCTTCGGGGACCAGGATGCAGATGGGGATTTGGATTTTATCGTTTCAGGTTCTTCAGGAAGTTCAAGGGTTACCAAAGTATATCAACATTTTAAAAACGGAGTAACTTATACCGAAAACACGACAGCCAACTCAAGTATCAATCTGGATATCTCAAAAGGCTTCTCTGCCTGGGGAGATTCTGATGGGGACGGAGATCTGGACCTGCTGATAAGTGGGGAAGCACCGGGGGGTAGCAGGACGACTGAACTCTACCAAAATGATGGCAGTAATATTTTTACAGCGCTCAGCACGCCATTAGTTCCCATGGAAGGCTCTAGTGGGGATTGGGGCGATTATGATAATGATGGAGACCTTGATATCCTGATTTCAGGAAATGCGGCGACAGGGGCGGATAC
Organism: uncultured Bacteroidia bacterium; assembly: GCA_964352745.1. Classification (GTDB taxonomy): domain Bacteria; phylum Bacteroidota; class Bacteroidia; order J057; family J057; genus CAYGTH01. Next base: position 971 of record CAYGTH010000765.1, on the reverse strand, counting down.
AAAAGTGTATACTAATCTTGGAAATAATACTTTTGCTGAAATAGCGGGCACTACTCCTAATGGCAGTGTGGATGGGGTAGAATTTGGTGCGGTTGCCTGGGGCGATTATGACAATGACACCTACCTGGATATCCTCATTTCGGGAAATTCAGTAGTTGGGCCACGAGGAATTGTTCTGCACAATGACCAGGACGGAACGTTTTCCTTATCTGGAATCTCTGTGGCAAGTTTACAGAACAGCGATGTGGATTGGGGCGATTATGACAATGATGGGTGGTTAGATTTTATTATGGTTGGAGAGGGAGGAGGATCTCCTGCCACTGCATTATACCGAAACCAAGGTAATGGGTCTTTTCAGGTCGTTACAACTCCTTTTCCGGGTATCATGAATGGAAGTGTAGCGTTTGGAGATTATAATGACGACGGCTTCCTCGATGTTCTCATGGTAGGGCAAAATGGAATAAGCGCATTAACTCGCACTGCAAAAATATATCAAAATACGGGTTCAGGGTCGTTTATAGAAGATGTAGTGGCCTCTGGTAACCTGGATGCCGTAAATGGGGGGGCGGATGCAATTTGGGGAGATTATAACCTCGATGGCAAACTTGATATCCTTCTGACCGGCACCTCTTCTGGGGGTACCCAGATATTTAAACTCTACAAAAATGTAGATCCGGGAGTTAACACAACCCCGCAGGCTCCCGAAAATCTGGCGGCTAACCTCGCAGGGTTTAACGTAGATTTTTCCTGGGATCCTCCTTCTGGTCATAGTGCATCCACGGTTGACGGTCTGAATTACAACCTCTATGTCAGTTCTACACCGAATGCAGGAGCTGGAAACGTGAAGCCCTCCAATTCGCGATCTTCTGATGGCTATCGGCAGGTCATTCATCTCGGCAATGCCAACTTGAATACAAATTACACCCTGACCGGCCTGACTCCGGGCACTTATTGCTGGAGTGTACAGGCAG
>CAYGTH010000764.1:1703-3127 GCA_964352745.1 uncultured Bacteroidia bacterium | reverse complement strand
TCGAATCGCCAGATCACTTGCCGCGCTTCCCGAATTGACAAAAAAGATGCGATTCAGCGATTTGGGGAAGGTATTCAGCAATCGCTCAGCATAGTTCGGTAAGAGGTCATAAAGGTAGCGGGTATTGGTATTGAGTTGAGCCATTTGCCGCTGGCCGGCGGCTACGACATGGGGATGACAATGGCCTACATGGGGGATATTGTTGTAGGCATCCAGGTAGGTATTGCCAGACGTATCAAACATATATTGGAAAGCTGCACCCGACATTTGAATCGGGATATGGAAACTCACCGACAGTGCCTTGCTGATAACCTGATGTCGGCGCTGGAGATCAGGCTGCGGATCATAAACCGGTTCAGGAGGGAATCCCGCTGCTTGCTTAAAAGCACGCCTGGCAGCTTCCGGATTTATGGCGACCCATTTTTCCATGAGGTCCCATGCTGGCTGTTCGCTGATGGTGATGTATTCGCTGTCGGGCTTTTGCGCATGGGTATAAGCGGAGCGGGAAACACTCACCGCGAGCCGTGCGCCCACCAGATAATACAGGAGGCCCAGTTCTGTTTCGGTTAAGGGGAGCACTGCCTGGTAGCCTTCGACCAGATAAGCGGCCCATTCCAGCGGTTCTGCTTTTTCAAAAAGCGCATAGGCCATCGCAATGGCCAATTCATTCACCAAGGGCGCATAGACCATATCGCCGAAATCGATCAGTCCGCTTACCTGGCCTTCGTGTGTGAGTACATTCCAGTCATTGGCGTCGGAGTGAATGACCGCATGCCGAAGGTCTTGAAGGTGAGGGCTGATCTGTTCCCGAAATTGCAGGAAAAAATAATCGGCCCATTTCCGTTTGTGGGTATCTGAAATATGAGCAGTCAGATCGGCATTCACGAGGGCATGCGTCAGGTCCCAATGATAGCGTCGGGCTTCAATAGCCGGATGTCTAAGGTCAAGTAATGCCTGATTCATCCGCGCCAGAAATCCTCCAAAATGCCGAAAAAGTGCTGGCGTATGCTCGACCTCCGCTAAAAAAGTGCCTTCCAGAAAAGACAGTAAGCGCGCATGTTGATCTTCAAATGGAGGAAAGGCTCTTCCTGCTTCATCAGTCAAAGGCATCGAAAAATTGCCGGGCATAACGGCATTTAGGATGCCTAAGACCTCATTTTCTGCTTCCAGCAAGGGCAATAACAAAGGAGCCTGCTCATACAATTTCAGGACATATTTGTGCCCATTTGCCTGAACCCGAAAATTGGTGCTATCATAGCCTTCCATGGGGGTAAGGCGGGACTCGGAAAGCTGGTAAGACTGAGATAAAAAGGCAGAGAGTGATTCCATAGATGCGCGTTATCCGCGAAAGATAAATGATATCTCTCAAAAACAGGCGAATGAATTCGCCTATACGTGTTTGTAACGGCGAATTCATTCGCCGA
>CAYGTH010000764.1:0-1603 GCA_964352745.1 uncultured Bacteroidia bacterium | reverse complement strand
TTGTAACGGCGAATTCATTCGCCGACCCGAAACAGATTACAGAACTGCTCTTGAAGTATTGTCCACAGACTTCGTAAATCAAAATTCGTAAATCGTAAACCCTGGCTCCTGACCCCTGATTCCTCTCCCCTGGCTCCTATTTAACCCTGACCCTTTTCGACTCATTTCGCCCAAAGAAAACCGGGAAATACATCTGCTCGATTCGTGCGGGATTCACTGTGTAGGAACCGGAATACCGGGGTAACAATTCAATCTCAAATCGGTAGGAACCTTTGGGCATTCGCTCGCAAAAGATACTCACATGATCTTTGAAATATTCCCGATGCACTTCCGGCTGACGAAAGTAGGACTGTGTTTTCTTGCCATAGGAGCAGCCTGCAGGAATGGGCACTTCGATCATCATAAAGTCTGAATCCTTATCGACATCGACCACTACTTGTAGCGTTACCGGTTGAGCGGCCTTCAAATGGTTGAGCGTATCGCCTTCCGCAAGGAAGAAACTCTTTACGGTAAAATCACCTGATACAGGTTCCGGCTGGGCATTCCAGCTTTGCTGAAAAGTGGTGAAATACACGGGCGAAGTACCTGTTTTGCTCACTATCAGGGTCTGATCCGGACTGATTCTCGCTTCGTAGGGAAATTCGGTAATAGTGGCATCGACTGCACCAGAGAGCGTGAGAATGGGCGCTGTAATCTCCGTGGAATCCGAAATGAGATCCGGCAAAATAGTCTCCAATACAGAAGCCGAAGCATAGGTATTGGGCCAGTAGCCGCTCTTTTTCTGCTCAAAGAGGTAGTTCCTTATTTTTTGTAAACGCTTTTCCTCGCCTCCTGCTGTTCGGAGTACCCGATAAGCTGCCAGGGTAGAGGTGTAGCTATTCCAATAAGGATGGTAGCCGGATTGGCCCCAGTACAGATTGCCAAAGAGGGTTTCCTGCTGGTGCTTTTCCAGCGAATCGAGGGAATAGGGGAGATCGAGTTCCTGGCGGAGTTCGATAATTTGAAATTGCTCAATCAGGCCTAACGTCGTATCTGCATTGAGGCTATCCAGATACATGGAAAAATTGGGTTTTGCATCCAGTTTTCGCAGGAGAGAAAGACTGTGAATCCGGTGAGCGGGTGAGTTGCGGGTATTTTCCAGTTGATAGATCAATTGATCGACAGCAGCCTGGCGGTTGAAGGAAACCGAATAACCTGCCACCTGCGATTGGAGGAGGGCTTCAAGCACATGGCGAGTGATCCAGGGGTTGTATTGCCCATTTGCCCACCAGCCCCAGAGCCCGCTTTCATCTTGGGTATCCTGGAGTTTCTTGATAAGTTGCTTCACCTCGCGATCCACATTGATTTTTTCTTCCAATAAGGTGCGTACCTCTTTTTCCATCAGCAAGGTTTTGAGCTTGGAGGCGGCCTGCTCATTACAGAGGTAGCGATAATTCCGCATTCGCCTAAACTCCCCGAGCAGTACCTGAATCGGATGCGCCTGTGCATAGAGTTTGACTTGCGAAGTCGTCGAGTCAAATCGAATCGTCGCGGTTGTATCTCCCTCCAGGCTGAGGAATTGGCCCGTGGTTTCTAGTACGCCTTGTGGAAACAGGGGAATCGA
>CAYGTH010000763.1:1182-3127 GCA_964352745.1 uncultured Bacteroidia bacterium | reverse complement strand
GCTCTGCGAGGCGGTATGGGAGTTTGGGGTTTCACTATTTATTCTGAACGCAGGGCATCAGCAGGATTGGACAGCGCAGCTTTGAGAGCCTGAAAACTCACAGTCAACAGGGTAATTACCAGCGCTGCAGTACTGACGCCAACAAACACCCACACCGACAGGTCAATTCGATACGTGTAGGTTGACAACCAATTTTGCAGGAAGTACCAGGCAATGGGAACGGCAACTACACACGCGGCCATAACCAACATAACAAACTCGCGAGACAGCATATTCCACAATTGCCCAACAGAAGCACCTAATATTTTTCGGATACCGATTTCTTTGGTACGTTGTTCCGCTACGAATGAGGCCATTCCGAATATTCCCATACAACTGATCAGTATCGCAAGACATGCAAATACTGTCGCCAGTTTTCCGATACGTTCTTCGGCTTTGAATTTCAATGCATATTCTGCATCGGCAAATTTGTAGTCAAATGGTACAGAAGGGATAATGGTAGCAAAGGTTTCTTCGATTTTGGCAAGGGCCACCGTAGTGGATGTGGCTTGGTTTAAGCGGATATTGATCCAACTCGTGTTATCAGACAGAAAATAGATCGCCGGCATCGCGGGTGTATAGGGGGATCGTCTCACCATATCATCAATGACTCCTATTACTCGATAGGTTCCGACCTGGTTGCTCCAAAATGCTTTCCACCTGATTTCCTCCCCTATTGGATCATCGAATCCCATAATCCGGGCGGTTGATTTGTTAATGACAATGCTCATGGAATCACTGGTGAGATTTCGGGAAAAATCCCGTCCTCCCGAAAATTGCCAGCCTACTACTTTCCCATACTCCGGCGTTACGCTGAGGGTAGCAAATTCCGCCTGAAAATCAGGATTCTTGTCTCTCCACTCAAATCCGCCGTTACTGGACCATACAGAGGTAACCGGGCCGGTCGATTGCGCGATCTCATCGACCACGCCTGTCTTTTTCAGACTCGTACGGATCACGTCAAACTTACCGGAAAAGTCCGGAGTGGTCATTTGAACCATGAGCAATCCCTCTTGTGTATAGCCTGCCGGGCGATCTTTCGCATACTGAATTTGCTGATATACTACCACTGCTCCTGTAATCAAGGCAATAGAAACGGTAAATTGAAGAATGACCAACGCCTTACGAGGAGTAGATGCCCACTTGCCTACTCGAAAAGTTCCCTTTAATACATTGACGGGATCGAAAGCAGACAGATACAAGGCCGGATAGCTGCCCGCCATCAGGCCTGTCATACCAATGAACAATAAGCTTGTCAACCAGAAGGCAGGGACATTCCAGGGCATGATCATTTCTTTGCCTGCCAGTTCATTAAATGCAGGAAGTGTTGCAGAAACGATAAGCAGTGCTGCCACAAAGGCAAACAAGACCACCAGAAATGATTCGCTAAAAAATTGTCCAATTAACTGCCATCGAACTGAGCCAATCGCCTTACGAATCCCCACTTCTTTTGCTCTTTTTTCAGATCGAGCTGTACTGAGGTTCATAAAATTGATACATGCAAGCAACAGCACAAAAAGCGCTACTCCCCCAAACATCCACACAAACCGAATAGTTCCTCTCGCATTAACTCCATTTTTCCACTCAGCATGCAAATGCCAACTATCCATCGGATGTAGAAATATCTGAGGATTTACTGCCAGGAAATCCTCAGAGTCCCCTACATTATCAAGTATTGCATCTTTGATCTTAACAGAAGCCGTTTCAAAGGTGAGGGCCGGAGCAATCTCTACATAAATGTCCAGGAAATTATTGGTAAACCCTTGTGTAGTAATCCATTGATTATGGGAAAGCAGGAGTTCCCAGGGCGCAAAAAAGTCTACCTCATAGAAATGAGAATGATAGGGCAGGTCTTCATAAATACCCGTAACTATCGCATCCATTTTATTGTCAATCAGCAAGCGTT
>CAYGTH010000763.1:0-1082 GCA_964352745.1 uncultured Bacteroidia bacterium | reverse complement strand
GGTTGGTAATTCGTGGTAAACGTTTCGCCGTTTAGCGTTCCGTTACGCATGACCCGGCCAATGGTCTCATAATTATCATGGTAGTGATTGACCTGTAATTCGTCCTGAATCCACATACCAATCATGATAGCAACTGCCATCCCCATCGCGAGCCCTCCTATATTGATCCAGGAGTAGCCTTTATTTTTGAGTAAAATTCGCCAGCCAATTAGGAAATTATGTCGGAACATAGGTATATGAATCAAGGGGTTAATAGGAAATGATTGAATCGCAAAGGGTCGCAGGTAATTCAAGACCTGGTACCAGTAATTGAGCGTAGCGCGGAATGTGGAGTGTTCCTGTGCTACGGTGTAAAATTTTTCCTCCAGATCCCCCAACACCTCTTCGGCAAGCTCATCCCGAATGAACCATTTCAGGAATCGCTCAGCGAGTGGAGGAGGTATGTGGCGTTTTACTTTCACAAGGGTAGGAGTTTCAAATACTGAAATCCAGGCCCAGCGATAAACCCGGGTATTGCTTCCAAAGTGATACTTTGAAATTGCGGGAAGCCACCAGCACTTTTTGGCCTTGTGCGGTAATCGTATAGATTCGTTTTCGACGCCCTCCCCTTTCGGCGGAAGGTTGCCCCATTTCAGAGGTCAAAAATCCTTTATCTGCCAGCCGACTCAATGTGGAGTGAACCGCGCCGATAGATACATTTCTTTCTGCCTGAATTTCAAATTTTTCAGCAACCTTGAAGGCATACGCTTCTTCATCCAAAATACCGACAAGTAAGAGGATCGTTTCTTCAAAATCGCCCAGACGTGTCTCTTTCATTATCCTACTAAATTGTAGAACAAATATGGAGAAAGATTTTTATATATCCTCTACAATTTAGTATCTAATAGTGGTTGAAATTGCTAATCTACTGCTGAGACGCTTTTAGGTTGTTCGCAGACCCCGATCTGCGGACAGGATTTCCCCCTGCGCGCTGCGCTTGCTGTCCCCCACGGTCCGGCCCACTTGCCTACGCGTGGGGGACAATTCCTTGGGACCGTCAGGAGGTGATCTTCGATTGAAAATCATTTCTTCATTCTGACTCC
>CAYGTH010000762.1:0-3130 GCA_964352745.1 uncultured Bacteroidia bacterium | reverse complement strand
TAGCAGTGGGTTCGGGCATTTGACGCCCCGTAGCCATACAAAACAGCTTGTATTGAGCCACCGTTACCTCGTGTTTGCCCAACTCAAAATTGTCCACGGAAACGGGATGTGCCGGGACTGCCCATTGCTCTTCTTCAGCAATCGGTTCATCTGTCCCCATCAAATAGAAGCCTCCCTCTACCTGAATCATCGAAGGATAATAGATTGTAGCCAATTCCTGCATTTGTTCTTCTCCTCCCAACAATGTTACTGCTTTGAGAAGTTGTTCCTGAATAGCAAACGTATCCCTGGCTGCAAAGGCCGTTTCTACGGATGAGAGCTGCGCTGCAACTGCATTAGCCGGAGAACCGGAGATGGATTTCAAGGCGACTGTCAACACTTCCTTTGCCTTAGCTAGTTGTTTGCTCTCTGTAAAAATGTAGGCTAATTCTGCCAGAGAACTGGATGCACCTGCTGGAGCGATATCAAAAGCGAGTGATTCATTCAGAAGCGAAAAGGCTTCGTCATAGTTCAAATGCTCAATTTCCTGTGCGGCACGTGCCATATTCTTATTACTCCGATCCGTATTTGCGACCCGGATCTTTTGCGCACTCCGGTTTTGAAAAATTGCAAATATGATCGAACCCAGTACTAACATGGTAAGCAAAGAGAGTTGAATTGTCCTGTTTCGACGGCGGGCCGCTTGCCGTTCTGTTCGTTTTTGACGACTAATTGTAATCAGTTCCAATTCTCCCTCCGAAAGTTCAGGCATCGCCGACATCGCCGACTCCACTACACTCAAATCCACTTCATCCAAAAAAACCTGACTCAGCACATCTGACGTGTCACTTTCTTTTTCCTGACGAGCAAAGGCTTTTCTATCCGCCATTTTTGCAGCCAAAATCCGGGTAGCCCGCTGAGTGGGTTTATCTGACTCATTGTACTCCAGTTCGATGATAGGTGCAAGCGTATCGTGCGCCAGCATAGTCCGGGTAGCTTCATCAATCTGGTAGAGCAGGGAAAGGTCAGCGCATTCAGACAGGAGCGTATCTATCTTTTCCTGTTGCTTTACATATCGCTGCCGAACTATTTCCATCCGATGGCTTCCGGCAGTTCCCAGGTCGGTTACATGATAATGAAGCAGGTCTAGTGCTAATCCGGAATCGATAATGTCTGCCTGACCCATTTTATCAGCAAGGGCACGCAGCTGAATCATTTGTTGGCGATAAAAATCCCTCATCTCAATTCCCTCCTCCTGCAACTTCACATAATTGGCCATGGTAAAGCGCACCTCATGATCCACTCCCGCAGCCATTGCCTGCTTTTTACCCATCTCCCAAAGCTTGCTCAGGATAATCTGAAAAACCGGCGCTACCGGGGAGTCTGGGTCCCGAACCAGATCCGCAGCTATGGTTTCGGCTAATAATTCATCCGTCTGAATATTGTATTTTTTCAGGAGCGCTGACTGGCTAACGTAAGCCCTAATGACTTCCAATAAGTCTTTTTCACTTAATTGCTCCAGAAAAACGGTACTTCTGGGGAGCTGAAGCTGACGAAACTCCTCTTCGATCTCCGGATGATATTCTTTGCGGTAGGATAGAATCAATTTTCCTTTCAAGCGGTCTGCTTGTTGATCAAACATAGATTGGATGACCAGCAAGAAGGGCCTGAATTCATCTTGTTGATCTTTTGTCGGAGCAAAAGGCGATATCGTCTCCTCGCTTGAGATCCGCATGGGGCGGGTGTACATTTCCTCCACCTGATCCAGAATGACAACCAGCGGTTTCCCTGTTTTCGCCTCAATCTCCTGCCAAACCTGGAACAGGCTCCCCAGTTGGATGAATTTATTGAGCTCTTCGTCAGAAAAGGAGACCGCATCCATTCCGACCCGCACTTCCTTTCCCTTGAGTTTTTCTATAAAATCCTCAAACTGAACCTGTGTTTGTTCATCAAAATCACTGGCAATCAAGGTCAACTGCCGTAAATTCAATTGCTTCTGAGAGACCCCCAATGCTTCCTGCAAAGTCCCCAACAACCCTTTTTCCTGGTCTCGCCTGACAGAGATCACTTCAAAAGCCTCTTCCAGTCGAGGGAGTAAACCAGCATCCAGAAGGGAAGATTTCCCCACTCCGGATTGACCATGTAATAAGATCACTGATGGGCCATTGGGGTCTGTTACCTGCTTATACAGTGCATGAATGTAATAAGACCGCCCAAAAAAGAGCCGGGCCTGCTTGCGCTCATATCGCCTAAGAAACCGAAAAGGTTCGTTTGGCAGTTGGTACGAAGTTGGAATCGCCGGTAAGCCAAAAAGGGGATTGTCTCCTGCGTCTGGCAGGTTCCAGCTCCGAATGATCTCTGCCCCTTCCCGAAAATATATCTCCCAGGGAAAGCGGTCCGGCACAGTCTCTATCGCCTTGAAATACAGGGATCGGGTGTTTGAGGTCCCGGTCGTCATCCTGATTTCATCCTCAGATTCATTCCATGCACGGTCGATGGTATTTCCCTGCCCAATACTGCTGTAAAAGCGCACAGCCAACCTCGTAGCAATGTCATCATCGATCGATGATGAAGTCCCAATCACAGCAGGGATTCCCGCTTTTACCAGATCCATTGCCTGCTGCTGTGTCGAGCAGCCATTGAGGAAAATGAGACGCAAGCCTTTTTGCTTGCTAAAAAATGAAACCAGCCCCTCCCCATGCGCGACTACATTTTCTCCTTCTATGGATTCTAACAACAATTGATATCCATCGGCATGCCCTCCATAATGAAAGATGGCAATCCGGTCGCGGTATTTCTTTTTCTGAAAGGTATTGATGATCGACTTGACCGATGCATTGGACTCAACGATGAGTTCACACAAATCAGCGTCAACGGCTGATTCCAAGGCTTCTTTTAGCAGAATCTGCTCCTTGGCCAAACCCCTTAGATAACGGGTCTGATCATTTTGTTCATTGGCAAATGCAAGAAATATAATAGGGCGTTCGGGCATAGTACATGGCTTTGGGGGAAATTACTGAAATAATACAGTCATTCACAACTTGGCCCATATCCCCAACCCCTAATCATTCCCCGTATCCCATTTGATGATTTCGCCTTCACTCCTTTTGAATATAATCGACTCACTGTGCTTATCCACGATATAGTCAAA
>CAYGTH010000761.1:0-3131 GCA_964352745.1 uncultured Bacteroidia bacterium | reverse complement strand
CCTTTGCCATGATCGTCTATTTTCTGACGATGTCGCCGACTGCCAGCTATTGGGATTGTGGGGAATTTATTGCCTGCTCCAATGAGTTGGAAGTACCGCACCCTCCGGGGGCCCCTTTCTTCCTGTTGGTCGGACGGATATTTGCCATGTTTGCCTTCGGAAATGTGGAATTAATCTCCTACATGCTCAACATCATGAGTGCCCTGACGGCTGGATTTACCGTTTTGTTTACTTTCTGGATCACCACGCACCTCGCACGTCGGATTCTGAATAATACCAAAGAACTCCTTTCTCAGGGCGAAACCATTGCGGTAATGGGCGCAGGCGTAGTCGCAGCGATGACCTGTACCTTTGCAGATTCATTTTGGTTCAATGCGGTTGAAGCGGAAGTATATGCCATGAGTTCCTTCTTTACTGCGATTGTGGTATGGGTGATGCTTAAATGGGAAGAACGCGCAGACGAGCCCGGTAATGAGCGCTGGATTGTATTGATTGCCTATCTCATGGGCCTTTCGATCGGAGTTCACTTGCTCAACCTCCTGACCATTCCGGCACTGGCGTTTATTTACTATTTCCGGAAATATGAATTCTCTTGGGGAGGCTTCCTGCTTACAGGAGCTGCATCTGTTGCGATTTTGGGATTCATTCAGACAGGAATTATCCTTTGGACTTTTGATATTGCCTGGGCATTTGAGCAATTCTTTTCAGGGGTAATCCTGCCAAGCGGAAGAGAAACCGGACTTGGGATGCCCTTGGGAACGGGTTTGACATTCCTGATTATCTTATTATTTGGTACCATCATCGGTCTTATCTATTACAGCATCAAGATCAAGCATGTAGCACTCAACACCTTTGTGATGAGTACGCTCGTGATTTTCATCGGGTTTTCCTCTTATACGATGATCCCGATTCGCTCACAGGCCAATCCTCCCATCGATGAAAATGACCCCGAAAACAGCAGTAGTTTCCTCAGCTATATGAAGCGGGAACAGTACGGTGATCGTCCGCTGTTGTTTGGACCGATGTATAATGTCAACCCTACGGGCTATGACGAAAAAAGAGAATACGTCCTGGAAGAAGGCAAATCCCGCTATACAGATTATGGCGTTCGACGGACCTATACCTACGCAGATAAGGATAAGAAATTTTTCCCACGGATGTATGAACGTGGCCGTTACAATATGGGGCCCCACGCTTACCTCAATTATGTAAAGCGAACGGGTGAGAAGAATGAAAGAGGGGTAGATGTGTCGCCACTGGATGATAAACCCACACCGGGAGAAGATTTGAAATTTTTCCTCGATTATCAGGTTCGTCATATGTATTGGCGGTACTTCATGTGGAATTTTGCCGGTAGAGAAAGTGATTTTCAGGATGCAGATTGGGAGAGTGGTTTGAATTTCTCCAAAACAGCCAGTATGCCTGATTTTATTCGGAATCAGCGATCCAAGAACCATTATTACCTGATTCCGCTTCTGATGGGCCTTCTGGGCTTGTTTTGGCAAGCGAATAAGCGGGGCTCGGATGCCGTGGTAGTGGGATTGTTGTTCTTCTTTACGGGACTGGCCATTATCATTTACCTGAATCAGTATCCCTCTCAGCCGAGGGAACGAGACTACTCTTTTGCAGGCTCCTTCCAGACCTTTGCGATCTGGGTAGGGCTGGGTGTCATTGCCTTGTATGAATTGCTGCAACGATTCCTCAAAGGAGCAGGGAGCGCCTATGCGGCCTTGTCTATTGGCTTGATTGCACCGCTCCTGATGGGATTTCAAAACTGGGACGATCATTCTCGTTCCGGACGCTACGTTGCCCCTGATTCGGCCTATAATTTGCTGAATTCACTGGAGAAAAATGCCGTTCTGTTTACCAATGGCGACAATGATACCTTCCCCCTCTGGTACATACAGGAAGTGGAGGGCGTGCGAACAGATGTACGGGTATTGTGTCTCAGTTATGTAAATACGGATTGGTACATCGAACAAATGATGCAGCAGGTCAATCAATCTGCGCCTTTGCCGATTACCCTGAAAAAATCAGAATATACCGGGCAGGCCAAACAGGCGATGTACCTGAATCAAAAACAGATCAGCCTCTCTCTGCCGGTAGATGTGCCTAAACTCCTTTCGGATAGTGTTATTTCTCAGGCAGAAATGCCTTTCGTAACCAATCCATTGAAATGGACATTCAACACCCGCGGCGGAGCCAATAATAACTACCTCGAACTGAAGGATGTATTGATCATCAATCTCCTGGAGAATGTAGCCAAAAGTGGATGGGAACGCCCCATCTATTTTGCCAATACCGTTACGCCTAATAGTTTTCTCGGACTTTCTGCTTACCTCCGGCTGGAAGGACTTGCTTACCGGATTTTACCCGTTCGCAATCCCATGCCTGCTGATCCTTTTGATCCGTATCAGGGGTCAATTGAGCCGGATAGAATGTTCACTAACCTGACACAGAAATTCCGTTACCGGAATCTGAATAATCCGAATGTATATTTTGATGAGAATATCCAACGGATGCTGGGTAACTATCATGGCGTGTTTTATCGCTTGACGAAATATTACTACCTGGAAGCTGAAAAGCTCAAGAATGAGAACCTCGCGATAGATCGCACGATTGAAACCGTGGCGGGAGCGAATGTAGATAGCCTGCAACAAGTAAAAAGCGCAAACGTCAGTGCTCAAGCAGCCTTCCTTGCAAAAGGAAAAGAACTGATGAATTTTGGAGAAGAGGCCTTCCCATACGAAGTGGTTGCGCCAGATCCTTACATTGTAGTTCGGGCAGGAATCATGTGGGACCGACTCGGAGAAGGCGAAAAAGCGCAGGAATACTTTGACTACGCCCGAAATCAGGCGGAACAAACACTGGAATACTATGCCGGAACAGGAGATTACTTCAAGAATTCGGAGACCTACCTGGTTTCCCTTCGTCTCCTCGCTCAGCATTATTCTACAGGAGAAAGCCGTGATCCGGAAAAGCAGCAGGAATTGATTCAGGTCATCACGAATCTGGACCAGCGATTGAGGTAAGGGGGGAAGACGGAAGACGGAAGAAGGAAGAAGACAGAAGAGAGAAGAATAGCGCGTTGTTTCCCTTTGGAGGAGCCTGTCCCGTACTTGATACGGGAA
>CAYGTH010000760.1:0-3139 GCA_964352745.1 uncultured Bacteroidia bacterium | reverse complement strand
CATATTCGGCTACTTGCTTGCCTATACCTGTTTTGGGGCAGGAGAATATTCCCAGTCCTTACGCTGGTTGAATCAGCTCTTGCAACAAGGTCCGGCCAAAAGCCTCCATCACATTCACGCTACAGCGAGGTTGTTTAGCCTCATTTTGCATTATGAAATGGGGAATTATGATCTGCTTGAGAATATGATCCGCTCTACCCAGCGCTATTTGCAGCATGTCGATGAATGGTACGAATTGGAAACCTTGTTTATTCGTGCCTTTCGGCGGGTAATCAATGCTGCTCCTGGTATAGAAACCCGGGAAATATGGCAGCAATTGCGTGGGGGGCTGGAGGCCTTTTCAGATGATCCCGCACAGGGGCGAATGTTGCAGCAGTTTGACTTTTTGGGCTGGCTGGATGCCAAAATTGAGGGGAGAAGATTTGGTGGCTGAATGGGCAGTTTTTGATTCAGGATTCAATCCCTTTAAATCGGATTATTCACTACATTTGTCGCAATCAATGCGAATACCATGATGCGATTTTTTTACCTGCTGATGCTGGCCGCTGTTATCAGCAATTGTGATCATCCACGCGAGCCCATTTCCCAGGATCGTACAAACGCACCCGAAACCCTCGAAAAACCCTATGTAATCATGATTTCCATTGATGGATTTCGCTTTGATTATGCGGAGAAATATGGGGCAGAACATATTTTGGAAATCGCGCAAAACGGCATCAGTACCGAAACCATGATGCCTTCCTATCCTTCCAAGACGTTCCCCAATCACTATACGCTGGTGACGGGTATGTCCCCGGCTCGGCATGGAATTGTAAACAATAGCTTTTATGATCCGACTCGGAAGGAGCATTATCGTACCCGCGGCGATGCGGTAAAGGACGGCACCTGGTATGGAGGTACACCGCTATGGGTACTCGCTGAGCAGCAGGGTATGCTGAGTGCGAGCTATTTTTGGGTCGGTTCAGAAGCGGACATTCAAGGCATGTACCCCACCTATTATTATGCCTATGATGGTTCTGTGCCGAATCAGGATCGCGTAGATCAGGTGATTGACTGGCTAAAACTGCCCGAAGAAAAGCGACCACATATGCTTTTTTTATACTTTTCGATGGTGGACAGCGATGGACATAATTATGGGCCGGAGTCAGAGGAGTTAATCGCTTCCGTACAGGTAGCGGATGAATTGATCGGCAACCTGCGCCAACAATTGAAAAGCATCGATTTGCCTGTCAATACGGTATTGGTCTCCGACCATGGAATGCTTCGGGTGGACAACGAAAATCCGATTTACCCGAATGACCTTGCCGACCTCTCCGATTTTGAACTGACAGCAGGGAGTTCCTTCCTCATGGCCTATCATCCGGATTCAGCCCGGGTACAAGCAGCGTATCAGGAATTAAAAGCAAACGAAGATCGCTATACGGTATATCTGCGCGATTCGATTCCGGAATACCTGGATTTTCGCGACAATCAACGGATCGGCGATATCCTGCTGATGGCAAAAGCCCCGAACATTATTGCCATGAACAAATCCTACACCCCCGATCCCGGTACCCATGGCTACGATGTCGAATCGGTCTCAGCAATGGGGGCCATATTTTATGCCAGCGGCCCTGCTTTCAAAAAAGGCCTCAAACTCCCCCCCTTCCGAAATGTGCATGTCTATCCCCTGGTCGCTAAAATCCTCGGCCTCGAAATCGGGGAAATTGATGGGGATATCGCGGTGCTGGAAGAGGCTTTGGTGGAGTAGGGGAGCTCTTTGGAGAGAAGGATTGAATATTGAAGGGTTATCGGCTTGATGATCCTGAATAATTATATAGTGCCAAAATGGGAAATATGCATAAATGGATAGTATTCTTTCCAATACTTGTTTTAGGGTTATTCTTCTCATGTGGAGAAAAACATATAAAACAAACTGAAGAATCTATAATGGCCCCCTTGCTCTTGGAGCGACCCCTTGGTGTTTATTTGGGGACAGAATATCTCAAAAAAAAACCTGGAAACAGTTTGGCGAGAATGATTAGAAAGTACGAATCAGGAGAGGTGATGTGTGAAGTTGATTCGAATTTAACAAAGGGAAACTTAACCTGTTTTTTTAGAGATAAAATATTTCTTACTGGTACTTGGCAGGACTCTGCTTTTGAAGGGGAATTAATTCAATATGATAGAGAAGGAATCCCTATTCACATGAGTAACTATTTTCTTGGGGAGAGATTTGGGGGTGTAACAGTATTTGATAGGGATGGCAACTTACAACAGTATTCGTTTATTAATAGTGAAAATGGATCGTTATTGAACATTTGGAAAAATAGTAATGAGTATCAAATTGAAAGAGATTCAAGTACAATGCCAATATTATTTGTTGTGCGAGATGGGGTATATCCACTAAATGAATCCGTTACGATAAACATTTGGGCTCCACAACCTCCTGGTTTATCGAGATATCTATTGTTATGTTCTGACTCAACATTTGTGAATTGTGATACCATGTCAGAGGACCATTTTTACAATGACTTATTTGTATATTCCCTTTTGTCGGAGAAGTCCGGTATTTTCCCGCGTTATTTTGGCTACATTCTCATGGAAGAAAATAATCAGAGCGTGCTCATAAAGGGCATAGCCCCCCATTATATGGAATACGGTGAGACTGGCTCCACTCAGTAGAAATTGTGTAAACGGACTCAATCCTCGCTCTGCAGAACTTCTCAAATCATTAATATTCCTAGAACTGGTCTGTGTATCCTCTCCCAGCCGGTGAACCCTAATACAAACTCAATCTCTATGGGATGGCACTATCTTGCTACTCGAAGGTAGCGAGTATATAATTCGGGGATTAAATGGAGAAGTTTTGGATCGATTTGCCCCCAAAAATACACAAGCGGTGATAGATCGTATGCAAGAAGCTCTAAGTACAACAAGTGGCGGATAAAACACATTAATATGAGTTATTTTACCTACGAAAGAATTTTTGGACACTGGAAAGAAGATAGTGGGTTCTGTATATTTCCTGATACCGACCGATTGCCTACCCCTTCTATATATGATTTTGTGTCGGATCGACCTATGCCTCATCACGATTTAATTATAAAATATTTAAACCGTGGATATGCCCTTGCTGGTCATCGGGGCTTTAGCAAAA
>CAYGTH010000759.1:1719-3143 GCA_964352745.1 uncultured Bacteroidia bacterium | reverse complement strand
TTCCGACTGAGTACATACAACCAGGGCGGTGCGCATGATTTGTAATGCTCCCAGGTGCCGGGCTCACTATTTGCTGCTGAGCCGACTTCTTCCTGGAAATGTACGAGGTCAAGTCCCCGGCCAATCAAGCCATTCAAAAGCGTTGAAAGGGTATGCCTGTACTCCTGTGGACTTGGAATCCTTACGCTTTCCTGATGTTGATTTGTGAAATTCCAATGCGGGTCGGAGGTTTGGATGGGGGAACCTTCCTGATAGGGTTGCCAAATCGGATAGCCTTTCTCTTCCCAAAGTTCCGCTTTTTTCCATTCACTTCCCCAGCAACCATCTTTCCAGGTGCCATGCACAAAGGGATTGTGAAGCATTAAATCATAAAGGCCTCCGGGCTTCAAGACTCGACTTACTTCTTCCAAAACCGGCGTGATGTCCGGAATGTAATTGATCGAATAGGGTTGGTAAATCCAGTCAAACTCCTCCGTCTCGAACCTACTCAGATCCCGCATGTCTGCTTTGCAAATTCGGATTTCCAGGCCCATTTTTTCTGCTGCCAGTTTATCTTTCTTCAGTTGTTCGGCACTAAAATCCACCACCGTAACTTTCGCGCCCAGCAAAGCAAAACCGATACTTTGTTGCCCGCCGCCGCTCGCAAGACACAATACCTGCTTACCCGCTGCCGATTCTCCATACAAGGCTATGCGCGATAAATAGGCCTTCGCCGTTTCGGGGGTTAAATCAACTTTCGGTCGGGAACACAAGACGTCATTACGGACGAGTTGGTCCCAGGTTGCTTCATTTTGGGTGGACATGGAATTTTCTTGTTAAGTCGTTTGTGTTATTTATCCGTTTGCTTATCTGTTTGGACTTCAGCCATTGTTAGCATTATTTAGCTGCTCAATGTGCTGGAGATAAGCGAAGCCCTGTTTCCCATTGGGAAACCATATTGGTAGCAATAATATCTCCCCTTTTTGCTGTCGGGTGCTTTACAGCACTCAATCCCATAATCAGGGGGCGTATAATTCTACACATATTCAGCCGCTAAGCGGCTGGACCTTCGGCCTGAAAAAAAGGCCTGAATTTATCTTGTGATTGACAGAAGATTACAGTCTTTCGTCTGATATTTGTCCTCTTTCTCAAAGGGGTATTGTTAAGCAAATGGGAATAGCGAAAGTAGAACTTAGTTACTGATGGCAATTCTATTTTCCCCCACTAAAGCCGCTTCATTAAATGCAAAACCACCGCATCATCCATGATGATTGTGTCGCCATATTGAAGCTGCCGATTGTCGTAGGTCATGCCCCTTCCATCCGGAACATAGCCTCTTTTGACATACAAGACCTGAGCGGCTCCATAGTCCTTCACCATTCCAACCCCGATTCCACAGATGTTGGACACTGTTTTCACGCGCCGCTCGGCTTCGTCCATTAAGG
>CAYGTH010000759.1:0-1709 GCA_964352745.1 uncultured Bacteroidia bacterium | reverse complement strand
TCCGGAATGGCTTGCTCGCTAAAGGGGCCATAAGTGGATTTCCACACAATGGTCAGGTAGCCTGAAAATTCCTGATCGTATTCGGCGATGATGATGTCCCGAGTGCCACTTTCTTGCATCTGGAAATAGCGTTCGTATTGCTCCGCAGGTTTATTCCAGCCTTGATTGTGAAATGCCAGGCTGATTTCCTCGCAGTCTGACAGAGATATTTTTCTGAGAGATAGGGTACTCATGGGGGAGGAGAGGTTGAATGGGGATCTATCCTGCCCCTAAATTCCTGATTGTTTGTATAGTATGAAGTACAGATGCTTTGTTGAGCCAATCAAAAATCATGACTCAAGTGATCCACTAAAAACAGTCGCTCTCTGACTCCTGACTCCTCTTCCCTAACCCCTTTTACTCCTTCACCGACCGCGCCACCCGAAACCCGATGTAGTATTTATGCATGCTGGGCGATCCTGCTTCCCGGTTGGCGATGCGGAGGTCATCAATGCTGCTACCATAGCTGCCACCCCGATTGACCCGTGAACGACCTTCGGCAGGGCCTTGCGGGTCGGTCGTACCCGCAGCTTCGGCATAGTAACTTTTTCCATAATAATCATATACCCATTCCCGCATATTGCCGCTCATGTCGTAAAGACCGAGGGCATTTGGCTCAAAAGAACCACAGGGAGCAGTGTTGGGGTAGGGATCGGCGCGCATATAGTTGCCAAACTTTGAAGCGCGCTTTTCATTGCTGGTACCCGACCAAATGGTACGCTTACTGGCTCCGCCGCCCGCTGCATATTCCCATTCTGCTTCCGTTGGGAGTCGATACGCTTGCCCACTCAGTTCAGAAAGCCAGGTACAATAGGCAACAGCGCCAAACCAGGAAACCTCATTGACGGGATGATCGGCGAGTTGTGGAAGTGGAGTAAACGTATTTCCGGTTTGTTCGATCATGCAATCCTTGCTTTCTGTATCGATCCAAAGGCTTTCTCCTTCCCTTTGGTTTCCTTTTGCATTCAAAAACACTGCGTATTCGGCATTGCTCACCTCCTTAATCGCCAGGTCAAAATCACTGACTTTTACACTGTGGATCGGCGTCTCGTCTCCATCTCCCTCATTACTTCCCATCAAAAAAGAACCCCCCGTAATTCGCACTAATTCCGGCATAGGCAATTCCCCTGCTTCCATCATACTCCATTGCAGCTGACTGATGAGAGATTGAATTTCATTGGTGTTTTCTATAGCCTTTGCTTTTTGAAAATCAATTAATGCATCCTTTCGGGTTTCTGGATTTTCAAGTTTGGCCTTCCCTGATTTTACCAGTCCTGCATACGAAGGCCCGGAATCGCAGGATGCCAGCCCCAGCAGGGCGATAAGCAGCAGCGAAATAAACCGGATAGGAGGGGAGGAGATAGCAGATGAAATCATAAATGCGGGTTTCCGAATAATTGAATTGGGTCAAAGATAATAGGAATTCCGTATTGCTGTGTGGTTTTAGGGAAAGGGGATTGAAATCGGGAGATGGAAGTTCGAAATTTTAAGAAAAGAGGACCAATCGTGCAAGCCTACGGCCTTCGCATCGCCCCCAATCCTCCCCGTTCAATCAAGTCCCGATAGGTAATCGACTTAACCTGATACTTCATCAGGGCTTCCCGCAGCAACGGATCGCTCAGCATGAGTAATTCATTTTGTCGCTGCCAGGCCATGTAGGGCGCTTTCCC
>CAYGTH010000758.1:0-3145 GCA_964352745.1 uncultured Bacteroidia bacterium | reverse complement strand
GAGTGCGCAAATCCCGAACCAACCAGCTATTAACCCAGACAATTCCAGCTTCAATATTCGCTGCGAATCGATGCGCTCGTTTCAGATCCGAAGTCCAAATGGTACTTGACAAACCATAAGGTGTTCCATTTGCAAACGCGAGGGCTTCGGATTCATCCGCAAATGGCGTAATGGTTACAACAGGGCCAAAAATTTCTTCCTGATTGACCCGACATTGCGGCGAAAGGCCTGTTATGACGGTAGGGCTTAAAAAATACCCATTTTCACACCGCTCATTGGGGCCCGCCAGCCGCATACCACCTGTCTGAATCGTACCGCCTTCTTCCTTTGCTAATTCGATATATTGCAAGTCTTTTTCCAATTGAGCTATTGAAACGATGGCGCCGATATTCGTATCAGGGTCCAGCGGATCCCCTACTCTCAGGGCTTTTGTCTTTGAGACGAAATCTTTGACAAAAGTTTCATATAATTTTTCTTCGACAAGAATTCGAGAGCCACATAGCCAGATTTGGCCTTGATTTGTGAAGGATGATCGATTGCTTATAGCTTATGCATCCTCATAATCCGCATCGGCAAATATGACATTGGCATTCTTCCCGCCCATCTCCAGCGACATTTTTTTAAACATGGGCGCTGCTACTTCCGAAATTCTTCGCCCAACGGCTGTGCTTCCCGTAAAGGATAACACAGTAATCCCCGGGTGTGAAACAATCGCTTCGCCTACATTCGGGCCCGTCCCATGTACAATGTTCAAAACGCCTGGTGGCAAGCCTGCGGCTATGCAGACTTCGGAAAGCAAATAGGCCGTCATCGGTGTCACTTCAGAAGGCTTGGCAACTGCCGTATTTCCCGCTGCAATTGCAGGGGCTATTTTCCAGGTAAAAAGATATAGGGGCAAATTCCAGGGAGAAATCAGGCCCGCAACTCCAATGGGGCGACGGAGGGTATAATTGAAGCCCATATCTCCCATGTCATAAGACTCATTATGAAACTGGGTGATGGCATGGGCGAAATACCGAAAGTTATCTACTGCACGCGGGATATCTACACTTCTCGCAAGAGAAAGTGGCTTCCCATTGTCCTGAGATTCGGCGAGTGCCAGTTCTTCCAATCGCTCTTCAATCCCATCTGCAATTCGCATCAAAATCGATGCCCGCTCATTTACAGAAGTAGCGGCCCAGGCCGGAAATGCATTTTTTGCGGCTTCATAAGCAGCCTCCACCTCCTCGGCCGTACTATCCGATACTTGTGAATAAACAGCTCCGGTTGCCGGATTGATATTATCCAGGTATTGTTGACCGATAGGGGCAAGTAATTTGCCGTTGATATAGTTCTTGAGTAGCATAAGCAGGAATCCGAGCAGCGATGGAATTGGGGAAACAATGATTGAATATACGGATTTTACGCACCGTTTCGGGCATACTTAGTCATTGATGGCTACCTATCAAAAAGAGGCATGACAATCGCATATTCATGGCTATATAAAAGAGGGACTACTCAGTCATTTGCAGTCGCTCATTTTTTCGCTTTCGGGCATAGAAGCGAAATATTCCAAACAGCAACACCACCAGAACCGGCAGAATCAGATTCAGGGCCTGAATGAGTCCCTTGGATTGGATGACTTTATCTTTGTCCAACCGACGTGCTACCACTTCCTTGGATCGAATCTCAGAAAGGGCCTGATCTCCTGACAAATAGTCGATCACATTCATGATCAGGGTTTTGTTGTCATAAGGCAGAAAACGGCGTTGGCCCCTGAATTCATTTCCCAATACAAACTCTCCATCTGCCAAAACGGCCATCCGGCCCGGTGCCTGCGGAAAGTTTTGCGGTACAAATCGCGCTTCGGGTGCCTGAGTTGCGATGGAATCAAGCGGTGCTTCCCGCCCGTTAAATAACGACTGAAAAGCACCTTCCATCAATACGCCTGCAATTTGGCCGGGTTCTTTAAATAAGGCAGCAGGTCTTGGGTTTTCCAGGTAATCGGCCAGGTCAATAAACTGATTCCCCTCCACAACCCGACTCTGGTTGGACGATTTCAGGAAGACTTTTTTGGTAACGCCCGGATGAGAAAAGGTATCGATGGTACTTGCATATCGCAATAAGACTGCCTCCACATTTCGGGTAACCGGATGATCCGGAAAGGCAAGAACGCGAGGATAAAAGATCCAGGGCTGAGAGGTGAATACCCCCCCGGACTGGCCTTCTGAAAATACTTCTGTCGGCTCACACTTCAAGTCCTGAATCAAGTCATAATTAATCTTGAAGCCATACTTCATGAACATATCATCCAGATTCAACTCCCGCAACTGCGTCAGAGTCGAACGCTTTTCAAACATATCCATATCAATTACCTGCTGATCAAGCATCCAGAAAATACTACCGCCTCGCATGAGATATTGATCCAGCTCATACTTATCGCGCTCTGAAAAAGGCTGAGTGGGCTGTGGCACTATCACCGCATCGAAATTGGGCATGCC
Source organism: uncultured Bacteroidia bacterium (assembly GCA_964352745.1). GTDB lineage: Bacteria > Bacteroidota > Bacteroidia > J057 > J057 > CAYGTH01. The sequence goes on along the minus strand of CAYGTH010000758.1, from coordinate 665 downwards.
TTTTCCAGCCAGCGTGGCCATGTCATAGGCAAATACCTGGTAGACATTTGCAAATTCATTGGTCAATTCATTCAAAGACTGATAGGGATGTTCGCCATGTCCCTGTAAAATGGCTACTACTTTAGGCTGGCTTCTGATGACATTTTGCATCGCAGAAATCAACTTATACTCCAGTTGTGCTTCTGCCTTTTCAACATTGACCGCTCCATTGGGATAAATACAGCTGCGGAAGAGATCTACAACTTGCTCGCGGCCTCTGTATCGCAAAACCATCAGGGGAAAAATATTCTGTAAGGTTTCTTTTCCTTGCTCTGCGACTTTCATCGGGATCGGCGGAAAGCCTTTCATCGCAAAATCGCGTTGCAGGTCTTTATTTTGAGCGGGATTGATAAATTCATAATTAATCAATCCTCCTGAATAATAGCCCAACTCTGTTAAGGTCGTTCGGATTGCGTCTTGAAAAGATCGAATCTCTGGTGGGAAATCCCCTTCCAGATATACTTGAATATACAGAGGGAATTCTGCGGTATCGTTTTGAAGAGACTCAACGGTCTCAATACTCATATCAGACAAGGAGTATCGTTTCTCCTTGGTCAGGTCAAAACGAGTAAAAAATCCGGACGCCAGCAGATTGACCACAATCAAAATGCCGATGATCAAAAGGA
>CAYGTH010000757.1:0-3154 GCA_964352745.1 uncultured Bacteroidia bacterium | reverse complement strand
GAGCACGTTGGGCGAATGTGCTATAGGAATGGTCTGCCTGACGAAAAACAAGCGCAGTCGCAAGCGCTGGTACAAGCAACATTTTATGAAAATCCAGAATGAAGGAGTCAGCACGATCCAGCCCTTTGAGTAAGTGTCGATGTTGCTTAGAGAATATAACCGAGCCGCCATGTGCTCCGTCCACATGAAACCACAGGTCATTCGCCTCACAAAAGTCCGCAATTTCATTTAACGGATCAAAAGAACCAGTCGCCGTAGAACCTGCATTTCCTACCACCGCAATGACCTTCCGGCCCCTTGCATGGGCTTCTGCAAGTGCCTGATCCAATTGACCGGAATCCAACCGGTAGTCAACATCGGTCGGCACTTTTATCAGGCCTTCACTCCCCCATCCCAGTATCCGCACCATTCGATCGATGCTGTAGTGCGCTTCTTCCGATACCAATACCGCGTAAGAGTCAGTAGTTCCCTGATCCCAGATATCACCGCCGCCTTTGGCCTGACGAGCTGCCAGCAAAGCCGTCAGGTTACCCAACGATCCGCCAGAAGTGAGGAAGCCCCCGGAATCAGCACCAAAGCCCGCCAATTGACACACCAGATCCGTAATCTGGCGCTCGAATACAGTCGTGTGGCTGCCCACTTCAAATATGCCAGAGCCGTTATTGATATACGCTCCCAAAAACTCTGCAAGGACAGCCATGGGGGCCGGAGGGGTTACCTGATGTCCAAGGTAATGGGGGTGGTGCCCATTCATGGAAGTTGCCAATAGGTTCCCGAAAAAATTGCCCATAGGCGCAGGATCCGGAACCTGCAAATCCCGACTCCAGGCACTGAGCAAGGTTTCTGGCTCCTCCCAAGGCAATACTTTGCCCTCGCGTTTTTCTATGCTATTCGCCAGATGATCTGCGATCTGATCTACCAGCTGATGACCTGTTTTCCGAAATTCGGCAGCGTCATAAGCCTTGCCGAGTGTGTCTGTAACCGTTTTCATATTGCTAACATACGAAAACAAAAAAGTTGGTTCGGCAAAAAGCCCAACCAACTCTTACTGATCGAATAAATACTACTACTTATTTCCGTATCAATGCTATGTCATCTTCATCTTTTACAATGACTTGTGTAAGGACTGCAGCGATCAGTAAGGACACCCCACCGATTGTGAGTGCGTACATCGGATCTCCATTAAAAAACTGTTTGAGAAAAAAACCCAGGATACTTGCGGCAGTAATTTGGGGAATAACGATAAAGAAATTGAAAACGCCCATATAATAGCCCATTTTATTTGCAGGCAAAGCGCCCGCCAGCATCGCATAAGGCATAGACAAAATGCTTGCCCAGGCAATTCCTACTCCCACCATCGAAACCAGCAGCATACTGGGATCAGTGATAAAATTAATGGTCAACAAGCCTATTCCTCCCAGAACAAGACAAATGGCGTGTGTAGTTTTCCGACTCGTAGCCTTGGCCATCACAGGCAACAAAAAAGCGACTAGTGCGGCTATACCATTATAGATCGCGAAACAAACACCGACCCAATCCGCTCCTTCATTATACAAATCAGAGGTGGTATCAGAAGAACCATATATATGGCTGGTTACTGCTGAAGTCGTATAAATCCACAAGGCAAACAATGCAAACCAGGAAAAGAACTGGACCCAGGCGAGTTGCTGCATTGTCTTCGGCATATTCAAAAGGCCCAGCAGCGTTTCTTTTACCCCCGACCAGAAGGTGGCTTCCGCTTTTTCCTTTTCAAATGCCGCCATATCTTCGGGCGGATATTCGGTTGACTTAAATACGGTCCAGCCGACAGCCCCGATAAAGGCAAATGCGCCGATGTAGAACGACCATTTTACAGAAGGGGCAATCATGCCCTCAGGAGCGGTATTACTCACTCCGAACCAGTTGGTAAATATCCACGGCAGCATGGAGGCGACTACCGCACCCAGGCCTATGAAAAAACTCTGCATGGCAAAGCCTGATGTACGCTGATCTGCCGGGAGCTTATCGCCCACAAAAGCCCGAAACGGCTCCATGGAAATATTAATCGACCCATCTAAAATCCAGAGCAAACCGATCGCTGTCCATAAGCCGGGAGAGTTGGGCATAAACAACAACGCAAAAGTTGCAAGAATTGCCCCTATCATAAAATAAGGTCTTCTTCTCCCCCACTTCAGCGACCAGGTCCTATCGCTTAGGTATCCGATAATGGGCTGAACCAACAATCCCGTTACAGGAGCCGCCAACCAGTAAAATGACAGATTCTCGACATCGCCCCCCAGAGTTTCAAAGATGCGGCTGATGTTCGCATTCTGTAACGCAAACCCAAACTGTATACCCAGAAATCCGAAACTCATGTTCCAGATATCCCAAAAACTCAAGCGAGGTTTTTTCATTGCAGTAGTCCTTAGCAGTAGTCTTTTTGCATAAAACATTCGATTTTTCCATCGAATTAGTGTAATATGTACACTAATTAGTATAATTGCAAATAATCGTATAAAAAGGACTTATTTTGCCGCTTCAATTCTGCCCTATGAACTCCTCTATTCGCTTACTCAGCCTATTAGTTGTCCTGCTATTCGGAATGACCGGGTGCGGGGAAAAGAGCACCCCTACTGACTCTTCAACCGACGACCTCAGCAGTGTACCTGCCTGGACGAAGGACGTAGTCTGGTATCAGATTTTTGTAGAACGGTTTCGCAATGGAGACCCCACCAATGATCCCATTATTGAAAATATGCGCCACCTGGATTCGCCGCCAGATGACTGGGCCGTTACGCCGTGGACGCAAGACTGGTACCAAGCTGACCCCTGGTTTCCCCATGCTCAAGGAGATGGGTTTCACCAAAAGGTTCAATTCAGGCGCTATGGAGGCGATTTACAAGGCGTAATTGACCAATTGGATTATCTCACTGAACTGGGCGTCACTGCGATTTACTTCAATCCGCTCAATGATGCGCCTTCGCTCCACAAATATGATGCGCGTACCTATCGCCATATCGACCGCAACTTCGGGCCTGATCCTGCTGGCGATGCCGACATTATGGAATCCGAAACGCCCCATGATCACAATACCTGGAAATGGACGGCGGCTGATCAGCAATTCCTCGGTATTATCGACGAAATGCACAAGCGCGGCATGAAAGTCATCATGGAC
>CAYGTH010000756.1:0-3158 GCA_964352745.1 uncultured Bacteroidia bacterium | reverse complement strand
CCTCGTCGTGTCCTCCCAGTCAGGAGGGTAGTTCATCCCGGCTTTCCTGTGAGTATGCTTTTTGTTGCAGCAGGACAAGCAGGCGATAGCGAGGGACGAGCCGCCGGCGCAGGTCTAGAAGTAGTCCTGAAGAAAATTATACCGCTCTTTCTTTTGTTAATCGAGTATTTTACATACAGCATCCATGAGCAAACCCACTGTCGTTTTAGAAATCGAAAAAGTCCTTGAAGCCTCATTGGTTGAAGCTCGAGTTCGGCCGGGTGGAGATCGTATCGGTAGCCTCAAGGTGTTAAAACGGAGTACTCCCCGGTATGCGTTCGACGAAGCGGGTAAGCGGCTCATCGGTCTCAACCTAGCTGATACCAACCTGACAAATGAACAGTGGCAAGCCTTGCTTCAAATCTCCGGCTTAGCATCCGGGGATATGCAGGTACTGAACCTCAGCGATAATCAACTGACTGAATTTCGCTTGCCAGACAGCATGCGGAATCTGGAATGGCTGAACATTGAGGACAATCCCCTGACTTTTCCTGCGGAAGAAATGATAAAACAAGGACAGGAGGCGACCTTGGCTTTCCTGAAAAGCCTCCTTGTGCAAGGCGAACGCGATGTGTACGAGGTGAAAATGCTGATTGTAGGGGAAGGGGGAACAGGGAAAACCACCCTCTGGAACAAACTTCAGAATCCAGATCATCCCGTTCCGGATGAAACGCAGGCCAGTACAATTGGGATTGGGATCAAGGAAGGCTGGAACTTTCCACACCCCGATCATCCGGGTACAGATTTTTTGGTAAATCTCTGGGATTTTGGCGGACAGGAAATCCAATACATGACCCATCAGTTTTTCCTGACGCGTCGCTCTTTTTATGTCCTGCTGGCAGATGGGCGGCGGGAGGTCGCCAATTTTGCCTACTGGTTTAAGATCATCAATCTGCTCGGCTGCGAAGAAAAGCAGGAAAAGCCCATGCCGGTGTTGGTCGTACTGAATGAGAAGGGAAATCCGATTGCCCGCATGCCTTATAATCCGGGGACTGTCAAAATAGATTTCCCGCAATTGGATGTGCGGAAACGAGAAGTGGATTTTGGGAAAGATGATGGCCGATTTCCCGCGCTGGAGCAAGGCATAAAGCATCTGTTAAGCAGTGAATTGGCTCACCTTCCGTTCAAAATGCCTGAATATTGGGCTGAAGTCAGGGAGGCTTTATATGAACTGCGCCCAACCACTAATCATATTAGCTGGGAACAGGAGTTTAAACCGCTGTGTCGAAAGAAAAAAATCACAGAGGTACAAGAGATGGAGTCGCTGAGTCAACTCCTGCATGACCTCGGTGTGATCCTGCATTTTCAGGAAGATCTGGAATTGAGCGATTTTATGGTGCTGAAGCCCGACTGGGCCGTTCAGGCGATCTACGAAATCTTTCGACATGAGGAGGTGAAGCAGGCACAAGGGCGATTTACCAAGCAATTGTTGCGGGAAATCTGGAACCACTGTGGCTACACCCGACAGGAGCAGGGACAGTTGATGAACCTGATGCTCAAAGATAATCTGGAAGTGTGTTTTCAGGCAGACGAGGCAGGCCAAAAGCTGCTGATCGCACCGCAACTCCTGCCTGATGTCAGTCCTGACTTTAACTGGTCGCCTGACGCTTCTGCCTTGCGGTACACCTATCAGTATCCCTTCATGCCTAAAGGCCTGATTGGCAGACTCATTGTTCGCTTGCACCCTTTACTGCTATCTGATGCCGAAAACAGGAAAGTACTTTGGGACAAAGGCATGCTGTTGACGCATGCAGATACACAAGCACGTGCTCTGGTACAGGAAACAACGGATCAGACGACGGGGGGCACCATCATCCAGATTGAAATTACCGGACCCGGACCCCTGGAGCGAAAGCAGCTATTGCGGGATATTCGGAAGGAGCTAAATCATTTGCATCGTCATTCGTTCCCGGCACTGAAGTATGAGGAGAAAATTCCTTGCTGTTGTAAGCAATGTACCCACTCTGATCAGCCGGAATTTTATGGCCTGAGTCAGATTCGACTGGCACAGGAAATGGCCAAGGCTACAATTGAGTGTAGAAGGAGTTTTGAAGATGTATTGATTTTGGCTTTGCTGGAAGGGGTGTATGAAGAAGTGCAACAGGCACCTGTCCGCAATCCTTGTCAGGAGCTGGTAGCAAAAGGGAACCTGAAAGAGGCAATCTCCTGGTTGGCGAATGAGGTAACGGCATACGAAGATCAGGATGAAATCATTTTACTTGAGAGGCGGTTGCAAGACTTGCGCCGATTGCAACAGCGCAATAGTATAAGTAGTGCTGATGCCAATCTGGAAACTGGAAAGATCTCAGAAGCAGTCCTGGAACTTTGCAAAAAAACCATTAGTCCAAAATGAATCCTGATACCCAACATAAACCTGACTCCTTCACCGAAACCCTCCCTTCCGGCACCTCTTTCGACATGATCTTCGTCGAAGGCGGCGACTTTGATATGGGAGGAAGTGATCCGGAGGCCTTAGACCGCGAAAAGCCAGTACATCGAGTACGTGTATCTTCTTTTTGTATGGCGCAATATCCTGTTACCCAAACGCTGTGGGAATCGATAATGAATAGCGAAAACCCTTCGCGTTTTAAAGGCGATTCTCGCCCGGTAGAGCAAGTCTCCTGGGAGGATGCACAACAGTTTATCAAACGATTGAATGACCTCACGAATCAATCCTATCGGCTTCCAACTGAGGCGGAATGGGAATTTGCAGCGCGGGGGGGCAGGTACAGCGAAGGGTTCCTCTATGCTGGCAGTGATAAATTGAAAGAAGTCGGCTGGTATGATGAGAATAGTGGAAGTGAGACGCAGCCGGTAGGGCAGAAACTCGCCAACGAATTGGGGATCTTTGACCTCAGCGGAAATGTATATGAGTGGTGTGAGGATCGGTATAGAGGTAGTGAATATTACGAAGTCTGCGCGAACCAAGGCACAGTTGAAGATCCACAAGGCCCTGAATCAGGCGCGAACCGCGTTATTCGCGGCGGCAATTGGAGCAACATTGCGCGGGGCTGTCGCGTCTCGTATCGCAGCGGCCATTCGCCGGGGTATCGGTACAGCGGTATCGGCTTCCGCCTCGTCGTGTCCTCCCAGTCAGGAGGGTAGTTCATCCCGGCTTT
>CAYGTH010000755.1:0-3163 GCA_964352745.1 uncultured Bacteroidia bacterium | reverse complement strand
TACCGATTAAGAAAAAAAATGAAGTTGGAGGCCGGAACAAATTTGGTCGGACTCCTGTTACAAATTAACTAAACAATTTTACTGCTATGAATCGATTATCATGTTACTTGTTAATACTGTGCTGCCTGCCATTTTGCCTAATGGCTCAGCAACAAGAAGGCCCGATTAAGGTAGAAATTCGACAAGAGAATGGTTCTTTTCAACTCTATCGAGGAGGTGAACCTTATTATATTAAAGGAGTGGGAGGGCAGGAGTATCTTGATCGGGCAGTTGCTTTTGGTGCCAATTCTATCAGAACCTGGGGAGCAAATGATGCCATCAAGGTGCTGGATGTTGCCCATGAAAAAGGACTGAGTGTATTATTTGGTCTATGGGTGGGGCAGGAGCGTCAAGGATTTGACTACAATGATGCAAAAGGGGTAAAGGCTCAATTGGCGCAGTTTACGGAAGTGGTGAAAGCTTACAAAGATCATCCGGCTGTATTAATGTGGGGAATTGGGAATGAGAATGACCTGGAATACACAGACTTTAAAGTTTGGGATGCCATCAATGATATTGCCAAAATGATTCATGAGATCGATCCCAATCATCCTACTTTGCATGTTACCGCGGGGATCGATGTGGCAGAAGTTCAACTGATCAAAGAGCGTGCGCCACATATCGATATCCTGGGAATTAATACCTATGGAGGCCTGATCGGAATTGACCAGCAAGTGCGGGCCTATGGATGGGAAGGAGCTTACCTGATTTCAGAATGGGGCTCTACTGGCCATTGGGAAGTGCCGAAGACCGAATGGGGCGCGCCAATTGAGCAAACCAGTAGTGAGAAAGCCGTGACCTACCGCACCCGATATGACAAGGGGATATTTGCCGATCAGGAAAAATGTATCGGGTCCTATGTTTTCCTTTGGGGCCAAAAGCAGGAAACCACCCCTACCTGGTATGGGGTATTTACTGCGAATGGGGAAGAATCTGAAGTCATTGATGAGCTTGAATATGTGTGGTCGGGTAAATGGCCTGAAAACCGGGCACCGCACTTAAATTCTTTTAAGATAGATGGGAAAGTGGCGCTGGATAACATCTATCTCCTTCCCAGCAAGACCTATCAGGTAGTAGCGGATTGCAAGGACCCGGATGAGGACGTCTTGACCTACGAATGGATTATTCTCGAGTCAGAATTTGGGCTAACCGGATCCGGAGGAGATGCAGAGAAAACACCCGATGCACTCAAAATCTCTATGTCAGGCGGAAATCCGGAAATTGTTCCGCGAGAAGTTATGGTGGAGTCCGAATCTGTCATCACAAAAGGAAAAGGAGTGTTAAACTTCAAAGCACCACGCAAAATAGGGGCATATCGATTTTTTGTGTATATCTATGATGAAAAGGGGAACGTTGCAACAGCAAACTGTCCCTTTTATGTGCGAAATTAATTAAAACCCATGACGGAGCGGGATTGATATTTTGGTGAATAATTCCTCATTTGGCTGTAATTTGCCAACCGAATTTTGTCGAAATCAATCCCGCTTTTAATGGAACCCAAGCATACATTTCGTATCAGTCGCATTGTCATTGCACTCGCGATCTCTCTTTTCCTGTTTGCATGTGGCGAGAAAACCGCTATGCAGCGTACGGAGAAAAAACTCCTCTTGATTACCCCGGTTGGTATGTCTTCCGAGCAGCATTCAGCCATTCTGACTTCCCTGAACAATTCCGAAATAGCGATTGAATCCCATAAGGGGCTAGAGCGATTAACAGAAGACAGTTTGAAGTCTTTTGGAGCCCTGGTCATGGTAGGACTTGATGCCGGAGAGTTAACGGCTCACCAGAAAATCGATATTGAGCGCTACGTCCAGGCTGGAAATGGCCTGATGGGCATAGGAATCTCAGCAAGTTCACCCTACACCTGGCCGTGGCTGTCTCAGGTTTTGAGCAAACAAGGGAATGCCGCGAAAAAAGTAAATGATGCACCAGCCTTGCAACAGTCATATGACGGGGGTAGGGTAGTGCTGCTGGAGGCTGAGGAGGCAAATTCTACTCAGATGAGCGGACTGCTGGCTTTTTGCATGGGAAAGAATGTCTATGATTATACCCGGGCCACTACGGAACGACCACCGTCCTGGGATCGTTTTACGAAAGTTACCCTCGATGATTATGACATCAATGAGCCGATGGAGCTAGCCGCTCTTCCAAACGGGGACGTACTGTTTATCGAGCGAAGGGGCCGAATGAAGTTATATGAAGCCGATAAAAAGGCTTCCCGGATCATTGCGACCTTCGATGTCTGCACGGAAGGGAATTATGAGGATGGTTTGCTGGGGCTGACATTGGATCCCAATTTTTCAGAAAACCATTTCATTTATCTCTACTATTCTCCTGCTTCCTGCGATACCCTTTCGCAATACCTGTCCCGCTTCCTGCTTCATGGGGGCGATTCGATCGTGATGGCTTCCGAAAAAGTCCTGTTACGGGTTGGCGTACAGCGGGAAACCTGCTGCCATTCAGGCGGTTCGATAACCTTCGGCCCGGAAGGAAATCTCTGGCTCTCTACCGGGGACAATACTTCTTCCAAAGAATCAAATGGCTATTCCCCTTTGGATGAGCGCCCTGGTCGTGCACCATTTGATGCACAAAAAGGATCTGCGAATACACATGATTTACGTGGAAAAATACTTCGAATTCGCCCAAATCAATACGGCTCTTATGACATTCCGGATGGGAACTTATTTGCAAAAGATGGCTCAGAAGGTCGTCCGGAAATCTATGCAATGGGGTGTCGGAATCCATTCCGGATTGCCATAGATGAAAAAACAGGCTACCTCTATTGGGGCGATGTGGGGCCAGATGTCGGCCGGGACGGAAAATATGGCCCGCAGAGTTATGATGAGTGGAACCAGGCGCGGAAACCCGGTTATTTTGGATGGCCTTATTTTCAGGCAGACAACAAACCCTTTTATGACCGAAATTTTGAGACGGATGAAATCGGAGACCTATATGACCCCGCACATCCGGTTAATGATTCCCCTTACAATACGGGTTCGCGAGAATTGCCCCCCGCCCAAAATGCTTTTATCTGGTATCCCAAAGGACGGTCTCCCGAGTTTCCCATGCTCGGACAAGGCTCCAATAGTGCAATGTCAGGCCCGATCTATTACCCGCCCGCCTC
>CAYGTH010000754.1:0-3169 GCA_964352745.1 uncultured Bacteroidia bacterium | reverse complement strand
ATCTAACATCTCCCTCACCTCCCATCTCCCTCGTATTTAATCTTTCCATCTTTAGGTGCCTGAGGCCAGGGCGTGGTTCCGGCTGGCCAGGATTGTGGTTGCAAGGCGCGGATAGGGCGCATGTGGGCTTTGACCCATTCGGGGGCCGTTTCATTTTCTACTTGCCCATATACCCAGGGGAGGGCGGGAGTCATGAGTAGACTCATGTCCGGCATCGGCGGGCGTTCTGCCCCTGCTTGTTCCAGTCGTTGTTGAAGCGCTGCGACGATATCCGGATGATTAGCTGCTATGTCGGTTTGCTCGCCGGGATCAGTAGCCAGGTCATACAGTTCTGTACCCATGAGTTTGTAAGTACCCTTGCGAATGGTCGGCAAGCGAACGCTGCCCGATACCTCAAAGATGATTTCTTCCCGCGGACTTTCAGCACCTTCCAGCAGGACTGAGGTCATATCCATTCCGTCCAATGGCAGCTCCTGTTCCAACCTAGCCCCGCCGATTGAGGCGAGGGTGCTGTAAAAATCCGTGATATGCATCAATCCATTATGGGTACCTCCTGCCTGGATGTTACCCGGCCAACGTACCACGCAGGGAGCCAGTACCCCGCCTTCATAATTGGTGTTTTTGGTGCCGCGATAGGGGGCATTCATGCTGTCCCGGATTGCGCCATTGTCATTGGTGAATACCAGCAGGGTGTTTTCTGCATATCCATATTGGTCCAATGCGCCCACGATGCGACCGACAGCATCATCGAGGCATTTGAGGGCTGCATAGCGCTTGCTGTATTGGTCGGTATAGCGGGGAATCTCCTCCAAAGGACCGTGTATGCCATTGAAAGGCACATAATAGAAAAAGGGCTGATCTCCGTGGTTTTGCTCCTGATTGGCTAATAAACGCACGACTTCATTGGCGATCAGGTCTGTGGTGTATCCCTGTTCGAGTAGCGGTTCCTGATTTCGATGCCAGTCATATACTGCAAAGCGGGCGGGGGCGTTGTGGGGAATGGTGTAGTTGGTATAGTCAATTCCCCAGGCATAATGCCCGTATTGGTACATAAATCCCTGATCCATTGGCAGGTGTTCTGTCAGCCATTCTCCACACCCCCATTTCCCGGCGATGGCCGTAACGTATCCTTCTTCCTGGAGTGCCTCGGCAATGGTCCGTTCCTCCGTAGGTAAGGCATGAATCCTTCGGGTTTCTTCCCCTGCTTCGTTTGTGCTGAGTTCCATCCCGAGCATAGCCAGGTAGCTGGGTTTGCCAAAATCTTCTGTACGCCAATCAGACCAGTTTCGGAACGGGTACCGGCCTGTCAAAAACGCGGTCCGGCTGGGGGCACATACGGCATGCACGTAAAACTGAGTCATGCTCAATCCCTCATCTCGCAGTTTGTCGATATGCGGGGTGAGTTTTCGGGTTTCATGATTGAATCCCACTTCATTCCAACCGAGGTCATCTGCAAGGATGAAAATGATGTTGGGGCGACTGCTTTCAAGACCTGACTGTTGCTCAGAAGCGGTGTCGGACTGGCAGGAATTGAATACAAAAAGACTTGCTGTAATCAAAAGTGCAAGGTAGCGTGTGTGCATAATGCTGACTTAATTGGGACGAGGGTTGTTTGTCTAATGGCTCAATTAATATAGTACTTCAATATCGAAATAATGATCTATTTTTCCATCCTCTTGTAATTTTGGAAGGCGCCAAAAGTACCCTCGCAGCCTAAGGCCTCCCGCATTCCGACCCCCTGCCACGAGGCTGCTGGGCCTGCTCGCTTGCACTTGCGTAGGGTCTTCGTCTGAAACCAAAGGTTCCCACGCTGGCGGGTCGGCGATGCAGAAGCCATAGGGAACAGGGGCGGCATGCAGGGCTGGTATTGGCTTCTGCGCTTTTTGCCCTACTTTATTAAAAAAGTAGGAAGAAGGTAATTAGTAAAAATGGGATAAAACATTGTTTATGGGGCGCTAAGCTTTCACATCACAAATGGCTACCGCCTCTTTCAGCCCCGTAATAGCATCTCCCGTCGGAATCCATTCATGGCCCACGTAGCCTTCATAGCCATTCGCCAGTAGCGCCCGCATCACTGCACGATAATTAATTTCCTGATTCGTGCCAATTTCCCCGCGACCCGGAACGCCCGCAACCTGAACATGGCCGATATATTCCTGGTATTGAGCAATGTGGTCAATCAGATTGCCATCCATAATTTGGATGTGATACACATCAAATAGTAGCCGCAGGGAAGGTGAACTGACCGCCTTTACAATCTCGATGCAATATTCAATGTGATCTCCCTGGTAGCCCGGATGGCCCTTCATGTTCTCCGCTACTTTGGAGTTGAGCGGCTCGAGCACCATCGTTACCCCTTTCTGCTCCGCAATTCGAGCCATTTTTTTATAGCCCTCAATGCAGTTTTTCATGCCTGCTTCGGGCGAAACAACGCTGCCGTTAGGTTCGTTGGAGGTATCTGCGAGGCCGGTAAAGGTCATTACATTGGGAAAGCCTGCTGCGGAAGTGGCTTCCATAGCTGCCTCAAGTATCGAAAAACACTCCGCATGGTGATTTGTATTATTCATGCCCCGAACAAAGGTATGGGATTTGGTTGCCGCACAAATCATGTCATAGGGTTTCAATAAGTCCCAGTGTTCTACCGGAAATAATTCTACTCCGCTAACCCCGAGCGTATCCACCTGTTGTAAAAATTGTTTCGGGCTCCACTTATGGCCTGCGGCCATAAAAGGCCATGCGGCAACTACTTGTTTGATGGTACCTGTTCCCATGTGTTGCGTGTAGATCCTATTCATCCATCGGTCCAAAAGATACGATTCTTTAGGTAATCCCCTGAAATAGACAGGGGCTGGGGCATCGTTTGTCTGGGTTTTTGTTGGGAAAAACAAACAAATGCCCGAACTTGAGAAGGAAGAAGCTATTCTACTACGCTGAATTATGAAATTTCTCCCTTGTTCTCGCCCCTTAGGAGGGTATGTATTGATCTTACTGGCGATGCTGGTAAGTGCCTGCCAATCTGATGATTCGAATACGAATCTATCCTCGGCCCCTTTACCCGAAGTCGTCGATTTCAATTTCCATATCAAACCCATTCTTTCAGATCGCTGTTTTACCTGTCATGGCCCCGATGAAAAAGCCCGAAAAGGAGACTTGCGACTAGACCTGGAAG
>CAYGTH010000753.1:0-3179 GCA_964352745.1 uncultured Bacteroidia bacterium | reverse complement strand
GCGACAAATAGATTCAGCTCTTAGACGCTGCCGTCTAATGGGGCGAGAACCTTGTAGATTGAGTTCATTCCAATCGAAGATTGCCAAGACCTTGTCCCCCACGCATAGGCAAGTAGCATCGGACCTTGGGGGACAGCAAGCGCAGCGTGTAGCGGGGAGATGGTTCTCAATCGAAGATCCTAGCTAAGCGTGGCTAGCAACCTTGTGATCGGGCGCCTTCGGCTACTTTTCTGCCATATCTCTTTCCTACTTTTTTAATAAAGTAGGCAAAAAGCGCAGAAGTCAATGCAACGCGCAGTCCCCCGCATCGAGTGCGGGGCAGGCTTCCCCCTTTTTCCCGATGGCTTCTGCATCGCCGACTCGCTTGGGTGGGCACTAGTTGTCAGGCGATTAGAATTCGCCTGACAACTTCTTTCATTCTCCTACCTACTCCCCATTCATCCCCTTCTCCAAAGCATCTTTGATTCCGGTCAAGCCTTCTGAGAAAGCGCCCATTTCTGCGACGAGTTGTGCCATACGGTCGGCATTCACCGCTTTGTGCTGGAGGAACAGTTCACAGATTTCCTGCCAGCGGGCCTCATCCGCAGGTTCAGCCAATCCATTCAGCGCTTTGAATTGCAGGAGGTTGGCTTCTGCCCCGGTAGTCAGGGTTTGCGATTCGCCTTCATAATGCGATAAGATGAGGGTTTTTAATTCTTCCTCATTCATGATCGGCACTACTTTTTCGGCAAGCTTGTTCATGTTCCGGTAAGAACCCTGCAAGCGAAATGGCGGCTCTTTGCGATATAATTCCTGCTGAGCAGCTGATCGGATATACGCCTGATTCACTGTCGAGACCGTATCCCGAATGGTGGCCATCTTTTTCAGCACGGAAATATATTCGTTGAGGTCTTCAGGAGAAATATGGGTACTGAATTCGACGCCTTCCATTTCGCCCGTTTCCGCAATGCGAATAAGGCTGTAAATATCTTCCTGCGGACGTGTTGCCAAGCGGTTCAGCACCGGATTGGAAGTCAGGGAATTTTCCAGGTAGGAAATCCGGAACGCCTGCTCATTGTCGCCGAGAATATCGCCGAGGTTGTACGTATCGGCACGGTTGGCGAGCATGTCTGGAATCTGAAAGCGTTCCCCACTCTCGGTGTAGGGGTTTCCGGCCATCACTACCGCTACTTTTCGGCCCCGGAGGTCATAGGTGCGGGTACGTCCTTTGTACACCCCTTCGATCTTCCGCTGCGCATCACATAGGGAGATGAATTTTTGCAGGAATTCCGGATGGCAATGCTGGATATCATCCACATAGATCATGACATTGTCGCCCATCTCAAAGGCGAGGTTCAAGCGTTGCAACTCTTCCCGGGCGGCAGCATTTGGCGCTTCGACCGGATCGAGAGACGTTACCTGATGGCCGATCGCCGGGCCATTGATTTTCATGAAAATCAGGCCAAGGCGATTAGCGACGTACTCCATGAGGGTCGTTTTACCGTAGCCAGGCGGTGAAATCAGCAAGAGCATGCCCATACGGTCTGTCCGGGTATTTTCTCCTGCGGTGCCCATTTGCTTGGCGAGGTTATCCCCAATCACCGGCAGGTACACCTGATCGATGAGTTGGTTCCGCACAAAGGAAGACAAGACCCGCGGGCGGAATTCTTCCAGCCGGATTTCAGATCGAAAGCGGTTTGCCAGCTCTTTTTTCAACTCCGTAAATCGCTGATACATCGGCAGGGTTTCCTGCTCAAACCGCCGCATCCTGACCATGAAATCATGGTAGTCCAATCGGTATTGCTTATCCTGAATCTTGCCATGATCGCCTGCAAACCCATTGAGTTCGCGCAAGGGAGAAACGGCAGCAACCTGCTTGACGTCATAACTATCTGCAAATATCAAGGCAGCCGTTTCGTCCTGATAGCCTGTATTCAGCTCCAGTCCTGATTCTGTTACATAGGCATGCAGCCAATTTCGGATCAGTTCAAAACGCTCTTCGGGGGCTTCTTTCAGGGGATCTACCGACGAGCTGAATTGCGCTGTGGCTTTTTTCTTTTTCAAAAAAGCATGGAAAGCGGTGTATAAATCCGCCGCTTCGCGACTGATGGAAAAGGTATCCTGCCGTGAGCGTTCGTAGAAGAGGTATTCTCCTGCCTCTTCTGCCAGGCTTTCATCAAATAGACCAGAAAGCCCTGCAAAAGCCCGAATGTGCTCCTGTAAATCGCGAATCAATTCTCCAAATTCTTGCGTACCCGGAAATACCTGAACGACCACCCCTGCCCCTTTCAATCGCTTTTGGAACAGTTTCTTATCTTCATCTCCCAGGAAACTATGCCAGCACACCTGGGCACAGGCACGAACTTCAGGGCGATATTTCAACAATCCGATCTTAGCTTCGATCTCCAGTAAAGCCCCTAACATCAACGAAGCATCTTCGTCGTGTACGCCTTTGGCATAGCCCTCGTTGAAACGGGGCGTCATGAAGTTCCTGACTAGTTCTCGCAGGCTTTCGAGACCGGACAGGTTTTGAAAACCTGTCTGGTCTTTGTCTTTTAGCATTTGATAGGCCAACCACTCTGCGCGATATACTTCCCGATTTTCAGAGGGAAGGCTTTGATCCCAGACGGAGACGGTTTCAAGAAATTCAGGATCATCGACCCGCTCAAAAAAATTGGTGCCGCTCAGGTGGTAGAACATTTCTCCCTCCCGGGAAACGAGCGTCAGGTCCAGGTTCTGGACATTCACCGGAAAATGATGGCGCCCGAGTTTGATGATATTTTCCCCGCCTACAAAGAGTTCTTTCCGGTCTTTTAGTTGTCGGACGGCGTCTTCCCGCAGGGTTTTGAGCTGGCTTTGGATATCGCCGGCTTTGACGCTATCATCGAGTTCTTCCAATTTTTTCACCACATCGCGCACCTTTTCGATCATGAGGTCAGCCGCGAAATAGGTATGGATCTCATTGATTTCCTCAAATCCGGCGAGTCGGTTCCGAATACCTTTAAGAATCCGCTCCGCTGAACTCATCAAAGCACTCGCCCGCTTGTTTCGGCTTTCCACCAATCCCAAACGACGGGTTTCAAAAGCACCATAAATCTCTTCCCGCTTCTCTGTGATTTGCAGTACGAATTCGTCAAACTCTGCGAATTTCCCTTCTAACTCCTCCACCTGCACCATGAGTTTGGTGAGGTATTCTTCAC
>CAYGTH010000752.1:0-3187 GCA_964352745.1 uncultured Bacteroidia bacterium | reverse complement strand
GAATCACTTGTTGATTTTGCTGTAAAACGTGTATCCCCTATGGACTCCCGGCCCCTGTATCAAATTATTTTCACTTTTTTTTCTAAGAAATGCAGCCTTTTGGGGTTGGCAGACATCTTTAGTACAAATCATCTTGCGAAGGCGAAGATATTCCTCCCGTTTGATGGATCTAATTTGTATCAGAATATGAAACCCTATGCATACATCCTGCTCTTAGTTGTTGCCGTGAGCAGCCTGAGTTTTAATCGCAGGCCCATTCCCCCGCAATCAGCTGCTAATGAGATCATGGTGCTGGCTACTCACTATTTGAGTTATGCGCCTGCTCAAGGTGCTGTTTTTGACGTACTCGCGCCGGAGAAGCAAGCTGAAATGCAGGAATTGACTGCTATGCTTTCGCGTTTTCGGCCCACCCGAATTGCGCTCGATATTCCGGCAAATAGCCAGTGGGATAGCTTAGTCAATTCCCGATTCCAAATTTATCTCGCGGGTAATCGCCAATTGGGTCGATCTGTAGAAGAACAAGTCGGATTTCGACTGGCAGAAATGACCGGCCATCAACACCTCTATGCCATCGGAAACAGCAGGCAGCAGAACCAGCAATGGGTACAGCCCATCTCCAATCAAGAGCAGCAACGCCTGCAATCGTCCATGCAGGCATTGGTTAAGCAGCGGACTATTTTTCGTTCGCAACGGCTCATCAGCAGCAATATGACTGATTTTTTTCGGTACCTCAATGCGCCTGAAATTCTGAGAAAAGAGCAGGGCCTCATTCGCAATCACCTTGAACACATCGCAAGTCAGGACTATATGCTGGGTTCTTCTCTCGCTGCCGCCTGGTACCGGCTTCACAGAGAGCGGCTCGAGTACCTTCGGGAATTAATGAATCCGACCGGTGAGCGCGCGGTTGTCATTGTTCCGGCGACCTATGCCCCCCTGCTTCGCGAACTCATCCGCAAGGACCCTGAGTGGAAGCTGGTTGAGCCGCAAGCTTACCTTGCGCCGAACTAGTGCTTTGGGATCGAAATAATGATCTATTTCTCAATTCTCGTGTACTTTGGGAAGGTGCCAAAAACAAAAGCACCCTCGCAGCCTAACAGGGCTATTGGCCGATTCCGATCCGCCAGATTATCTGTCAGCAGACCCTGGGACATCCTTTCGCGCTGCCCCCATTTCCTTACTAAGGAAATGAGCCCACAGGTCCAATCTTCGATTGTATGTTGTCCGCAGCCCCCGATCTGCTGACCTATTTTTCCCCCTGCGCCTGCGCTTACTGTCCCCCACGGCCCAACGCTTTTGCCCAGGCATGGAGGACGGGGCCTTGTAAATCTTCGATTGAAGTATTTGGCAGATCGGAGTCTGCCAACAACAAAATCATTTCGTCTTTTCTCTTTTCTCTTTTTTGCCCCACTTTTTTAAAAAAGCGGGAAGAAAGTGAAAATACAACTTGCCAGGCCATCAGATCCCAGTATCAACCCACCATGCGATAAGTCAGTTCCCATACTGACAGTAATCATATTGAGATACACTTCATAAGAATACCTTCCCCCTACAAGGAATTCTCATGAAAAAGTACCTCATCCCCCCGATTGCTTTGCTTACTTTCCTACTCCTTATAGGCGCAGGGAAAAACCCGGATCTTCTTTCTCCCGCTGCAGCTCCTGGTGATTTACAGGCATTTGTAGCCCCGATTAGCGGCACCTGGGTTGCAGAAGATCAGGCAGATGCAATCCCGGATTCCGATCCTGGGTATGAAGCACTGGATCGCCTCGCATTTTTTGCCTTAGACATTGATCCCCAGCAGATCATCGGACAAGAAATCAGGATTCCTATCACTGAATATTGCCAATCCGCAGCCGCGCAGTATATACACTTCCGGCTGGAAGGAGATCAACTGACCTACAGCGGCGCCTCTTTCGAAGACTGGTCATATGACATGGCTAAAATTGACTTTATCCATATCAGCTACGTGCAGGAAGGGGCAGAATTGATCCTTACTCTGGAAGCAATGGAAGCCGAAACCCAAAACTATCGAAATATACGCCTGGTCAGGGTTTCCGATATCCCTCCCAGCAATGCCTACTGGCAATGTGGTCTCCAGTACTATTTCATTTCCTTACTGATGGACGGCGAATACCAGTTATTTGATCCAGCAGGGAATGCCCTTCCAGAAGAGCATCTCCTCAGCAAGATCGAATCCAAAGAAGCGTTACAATTTTTCACCGAAAACCCTCATCTCTGGCCAGCATTTGAAGCGGTTTGTGTCCGCTCCCCCTTTGACATCGTCGTGCTCCGGTCTAATGCGGATCAGGAAGAAGAGATATATGCAATTGAATGGAGAGGCAATGAGCTATTGCTCTACGAAACCGAGATCACAGATTTGAATCAGGAATCTGCCCTTCCTTTACAACGCGGCAAGCTCCTGTACCGAATCATCCCGGCCCAGCCTCTTTCTCCTGAAAACCTTTTTTAGGTTCCTGGTAAGGGCGGCATGAGAAAAGTCATCCGATCAGCTAATGAAGATCATGCATACCCCCGAAGTGAAGACTGAACTTGTAGCTGTACCCTCAACCTGTAACACTATGCGTACCCCCACCAGAATTCTCATCGGAATGGATTTCAGTAGTACCGATTACCGGCTCATTGAATTCCTGAATGCGCTCAGTGAGCCGCTTGCTCCTGAAAAACTATACTTCCTCCACGTAAGTCCTTCCATGGACATTCCGGATTATTTGGCTGACACGTATAAGATCGAATTGGAGCATCAGCCCCTGGATGAGAAGTTCAAAGCAGAAATGATCGATATGGTTGAGCGCAAGCTCAAGCCCGGTACTTTCACTACAGAATTTGATGTCATTGAAGGGTCCATAACCAAAAAACTCATCCATTGGGCAAAAATCAAGCATATAGATTTGGCGATCATGGGCAAAAAGGAACCTGGCTTTGGAAGTGGAATTTCTGTCAAAAGATTCCTCCGCCAAACCGACTGTTCTGTACTATTTGTCCCCGACCAGGACTTTGCAGAGATCAAAACCATTGTAGTGCCGGTTGATTTCTCCGAAAATGCTTCCATGGCATTAACTCAGGCGATTGAAATGGCGACTCAGTTGGATCCGCAACCTGTCATCAAGGTGCTGAATGTCTTTGATGTACCAACTGAACTGCAATATCGTATCAGCAGAACCTATGG
>CAYGTH010000751.1:1509-3190 GCA_964352745.1 uncultured Bacteroidia bacterium | reverse complement strand
TATACCAGATCATGTAGATAACGTATCGAGTCCTTATGACAAGATACGGAATTTGGGGGGAATGGAGAGGTAGGGGGAAGGGTATGGAAAAATGAATGAACGTTTAGTCCGAATATTTTTCGGGCATTTTGCATGTTGTAATCATATGTGTCTGATTATCAGCGGGTTTTGAAGATCTTGTTAATTCCTGCTTGGGTAAGCTGGCTTGCTAGCGAGATATTTGAGCATACCCTTTAACCTCGCCGCCATGCAACTGAACAATCACAACCTCCAAACATCTGCACCGAAAAAAGGCCTGATTCGCAAGTTGGTAACTTTTCTCGAGACACTGATTCGACCACACTCGACTGGATCATCAGATATGACTGAATATGAGGAATCTGAAGGGCGGATTGTTGTAACTGCTGTTTATCCAAGAAAGGCATATGTGGAAATCTTGTATAAAGGTAAGTACGTGGATGCGAAGGATGAAGATTATACCTCTGACACAGGCCGAAGCCTCAAAGTAGGGGATGAGGTATATATAATCTCTTCTATAGGAGAGTGGCATACCGTCCGGAAAGTAGCTCATATAATCCCTTTTTCTCAAGACCTGCTATCGAACAATCGAAGAGGGGGAACGATTTGAGGCATAAGATAAGTCGTTTC
This sequence comes from uncultured Bacteroidia bacterium, assembly GCA_964352745.1. GTDB lineage: Bacteria > Bacteroidota > Bacteroidia > J057 > J057 > CAYGTH01. Next base: position 2,542 of record CAYGTH010000751.1, on the reverse strand, counting down.
TATTTTTCAATTCTTAATGGGTATTATCATGCACAGATTCACCCCCCCTTAGTGTGGGCCACCATTGACTTAGGACCCAAGTACCTAATCTGCCCCCTTAGTTCTATGAAAGTGAGCTGAGGGGGATTTTTATGAGGAAGATTGGTAAATTCGAATTTTTTTTCGAAGGATTTTGAATATACCTGGGCAAGTACATGAAAAATTCCTACATTTATTTTCCCTATCAAGATATTTTAAGAAGCTGTATTGTTAAGTGGTTCTTTGAACCGTATTTAATAGCAGAATTTTTTTCACAAATCCTGGCATGAGTACAGGCTTTGAGGGAAAAACCTGGACTAGACCTCTGTTAGATTTATATATCTGTGAAAGGACGCTCTCGTTTTGATGATAATAGGTGGTTGGAAATGAGTCTTGCGCATAAAAATGTTCGGGACCATATCACTGACTGGCTAAGTGGGCAAGGAATAGAATTTATAGATTCAACACCAGGATATAAATTTTTTTACCGCCGACTGCATTCAGAGGACCTTAAGAAAGAAACAATCAGGCCATCTATACGGGCATACTTCATTGCCAAAATTTTTCAATATATCAGAAATTGTGAGTTCAATGATGTCCTTGCAGATGATAATTGGCTCCATTTGGCAAGTATTGGTGAGTTTTGCATTGCCTTGATGTATTTAAAAAACCATGTCCAGGATTGGAAATATGGGATTGAGAAAAAGGAAGAGGCACTTGAAAACACTTTGGCTCAGAAGGCACTGCAAGATCAACTGAGTTTATACATCACACAATTTTACCCATACTCCAATATAAGGGAAGAACTGCTCGATAGGCTATTCCGTTTTTATGAGGTGGGAATGCGGCTTGATCAATCAGAACTTACCTACGAAAATTTTACCGACAATGTGTCTCCTGATGATTTCTTAAAGAGGAATGGGAATCAGAAAGAGGAAAAAGAGGCATTTACATTTGCCAGGGCAGATGATTTCTTTGAAATTTTGAAAACCTATCAAAAAACCCGGTATCATCC
>CAYGTH010000751.1:0-1499 GCA_964352745.1 uncultured Bacteroidia bacterium | reverse complement strand
GATTTCTGAAACTATATTTTGTACGTACGCATTTAATGAACGGTGTTTTCTTTGAAGTTTTTACGGAGTTTATGCTGAAGTCTGGTGAAGCAGATTCCTCTCATGAGCTTTTGATGGACTTTGCCAGATGCTATGGAATGTGTCAACAATTGGTAAACGATACCTGCGACTACTTGCCGCTACCTGTATCCAATAAATTAACCACGATTTCAAAGCTTCCGGAAGATACCTTCAGCGATATGCGGCGGCGGCTGTTGACCTTACCCATGATTTCCTACTTCTCAAAATTGTCTGATGAAGAGGAGTGCGTTATTCGGAACCATTATCAAACACCAGGTACGCCTTTGAATTATCTCAATGAAAGTGCGGGTCAGAAAAAGGTATTAATGCGGCTACTGAATAAAAAAGCAATCAATCACGCCAAGTCTTTGGTATGCGTTTTTCGCAAGCATATTCATAGTGAATTAGACCTCGATTCTGATAACCCTGCCACTGAACTCATGCTGAATATGTTCTGCTTTGTAGATGAAAATCGGTTTTATAAGGCGTATGATGCATACAAGTAGTAGATAAAATGTTGATGAGGGGGAGTTAGAATTTTGGACAATCCGGTAAAAAAAGACGATGATATTATGATAAAGTATCTGAGTATTGAGGGAAAGTGTCGATTTTTTTTCTAAAAAATAAATTTAGGATATGCTATATCGCTGATAAATAGATGAGTAAGGTTACCTGTTTTTAGGGTGTTCAGTATTCTGTACAATAACATATGGTGTTGGGAATAAAGTTTGAATGAATAACATTGTGATTGGAATATTTTTTCCAAACATATTTAATTTAAAAATTAGTTTAATAATAGTATTACAAACTTATGGTTCCAGCCACACACATTGGAACTTTGCTCCGATCGGTTTCCCTAGATACAGACACACATACAGAAAAGGACACTTTTCCAGACAAGCTTAGGATTGCGAGTGCTGATAGTTTATCAACAGAAATTATTGTAACGGACCGCTCTGCCAGATATAAACTTGGAGATGTATGGCGAGTATGGGCCGGAGATGAGGTGGTCGATTTTCTCGAAGATTTTGAACTGGATTTAGAAGATCCTCAGTTTTCGGAACTTTCTATCTACAAGATTCACAAAGCGTTACGGGGTTCGGGGGTTCAAACATCTGACCTCGAAGCAGTAAGCCTTGCCGATTATTTTACGGATGAGGAATCCGACTTTCACATGCTGGAAGATGACCACCTTGCTTCTCCTGTTGAAAAACTTAAAAATGCCGAGCACCTCCTGCTCTCTCGTATGCTAAAGGCTTGCAAATGGACCGATGGCTACTATAAACCCTTTCCAATTTTAAATGAGGAGAAACAACTGGCAAAAATGGTTTACCTGGTATATGATGCCTCCTTGTTGCGTTCAAAGTATGGGGGAAGGGACAATGTGAGACGTTGGATAAGCAGATAAGTTCAGATTAGTGCCTCATTTTTCTAACACC
>CAYGTH010000750.1:0-3190 GCA_964352745.1 uncultured Bacteroidia bacterium | reverse complement strand
CTGCTAGGTCGTAAAATTGATTCGATTCCCCCTACCCTTTCGGCAGAGATACATGACGATTTCCTGCGCATTGTCAATGCAGCCTACCGCAGCGACGATAGCATCAAAGAAAAAACAGGGGCCAGCGACCTCTTCCGCGCCCTGCACGAACGCGACATCAAAGTCGTGCTCGACACCGGCTATCACCGTCCCACAGCCGAAATCCTCATCGAGCGCATGGGCTGGCGGGAAGCGGGCCTGATCGACATGAGCATCACCAGCGACGAGGTCGATTCCGGGCGTCCGCACCCCTTCATGATCCAAAAAGCCATGAAGCAATTTGGCATTACAGACGCCTCCACCGTAGCCAAGGTCGGCGATACCCTCTCCGACATCGCTGAAGGCCGTAATGCCGGCTGTGGCCTGGTCGTGGCGATCACAACGGGCGCAGTTTCAGAAGCCGTGCTGGCAGAAGCTAAGCCGGATGCCTGTATTAAGGAGTTGGAGGAGTTATTAGGGATGCTAGATAAAAAATAGGAGTTAAAGCTTTGTACTTTCATCGGCCTAAAGCACATTCAGGTAATTCATTCATAACTCAGCGATCACAAAAACCTAATCCAATCATCACAGGAGGCTAATACCTGCCTAAAGCTCATTTTGTTTCTTGCCTGAAATAATCTAATCATGAGCAAGCGGGCTGTTGATATCGTTGTTATTTCGGATGTACACCTGGGCACATACGGCTGCCGGGCCAAAGAACTCGTACGATACCTGCGAAGTGTGCAGCCGGGCATGTTGATTCTGAATGGCGATATCATTGATATATGGCAATTCAGCAAACGATACTGGCCCAAATCTCACATGCAGGTTATCAAGGAGATTGTCAAGGTACTGGCCAAGGATGTACCGGTGCACTATCTGACGGGCAATCACGATGAACTCCTGCGGAAGTTTTCAGATTTCAGTCTGGGCAACTTTCACCTTCAGGACCAATTGGTATTAGAAATTGGGGAGGAGCAGGTATGGTTTTTTCATGGAGATGTGTTTGATGCCAGTATTCAATGTGCCAAATGGCTGGCCAAAATCGGCTCCTTCGGCTACGACCTCCTTATTGTCCTCAATAACCTGATCAATTGGGGCCTCCATCGTATGGGGCGGGAAAAGATGTCTCTTTCCAAGCAAATCAAAAACCGCGTCAAAACTGCGGTAAAATACATCGGCGACTTTGAACAAATAGCAGCAGCCTACGCTATCCAGCAGGGCTATGATCGTGTGGTATGCGGTCATATCCACCAACCCCAAAACAAACTTCTCAATACGGAAAAAGGCGCTATTCCCTACCTCAATTCCGGGGACTGGATCGAACACCTCACCGCCCTCGAGTATCATGCGGGAGAATGGAGCCTTTTTTCCTATTCCGCTCCCCAGACGCCCGTTCATGAAACACAAACTCCTATTATTAACAAATCCGTTCACACAGCAAAACCTGCCCTTTCAATCTAAGCACACACAGCACACAGTCCATCTTTTGTAAACTGAAAACAATCATTCGGACATGAACATATTGTATGCTATCCAGGGAACTGGAAATGGACATTTGAGCCGTGCACGTGATTTGGTGCCTCGCTTACAGGCATATGGAAAAGTGGACATATTGGTTAGCGGCACCCAATCGGATATACAGTTGGATCATCCTATTCGCTATCGATGCCGCGGGCTCTCATTTGTGTATAATCGCCGGGGAGGAATTCACTACCTGAAATCCGGACGTCATACTTTTTCTACGCGACTTATTCGTGAAATTGCCACGCTTCCGGTCAAGCAATATGACCTTGTCCTCAATGACTTTGAGCCGGTATCTGCATGGGCAGCCCGGATGCGCGGGGTACCTTGTGTCAGCATCGGCCATCAGGCCAGTTTCCTGTCCGCACTTTCACCGCGTCCGGCCCGGCAGGATTTTTTCGGCGAGGTGGTTTTGAAGCACTATGCGCCTGCGACCCAAGCAGTAGGGTTCCATTTTCAATCCTATGATTCGTTCATTTTCCCGCCTGTAATCCGCAATGATATCCGCAGCAAAGAGCCTCAGAACAATGGCTATTTTACTGTCTATCTTCCCGCTTTTAATGAACATAGCCTCCTGCATCTTTTACAACAGATTCCTTCGGTAAAGTGGCAGGTATTTTCGCGTTATGCCCGTAAGATGTACACCCTCCGCAATATTCAGATTCACCCTGTTGATGCAGTTGGGTTTACCAATAGCCTCCTGAATTGTACCGGCGTGCTGACCAGCGCAGGTTTTGAAACTCCTGCAGAAGCGCTGTATCTGGGCAAAAAACTTATGACAGTACCCATCAAAGGGCAATACGAACAATATTGCAATGCCGCTGCCCTTCAACAAATGGGGGTACATGTTGTGCACAAAATAGAAGCGGATTTTATTGAGCGCCTTAGGCAATGGATAAAAAGCGAAACCCCCAAGCGCATCCTGTTTCCAGACATGACAGCGCAAGCCATCCAAACGGCTTTTGGGAAGCATTTGGATAAAAAAGAAGAATCTGCTCCTATTTTACCTAAACATAGACCCACTTCTTCAAGCAAGCGTTCTTTCATCAATTTGAACAAACGAAAAGACAAGCAGGTGGATTTTAGTTAGCCCAAGTAGAACGATTTACTTCAACCCAGCCGGATACACACTCAAGTCGATATTCCAGACTAGCGGCAGCATGAAATAGGTGAACAGTAAAATCAGGAAAATTGATAATACATTCAGGGCAAAACCGCTTCTCATCATGTCAGGAATGGTCAGGTAGCCAGACCCGAATACAACTGCATTAGGCGGGGTAGCAACGGGTAGCATATAGGCACAAGATGCCGCTACAGTTGCGCCAATCATCAGGGCATAGGGATGCACGTCTATGACCAGGGCCATCGGTGCCAGGACGGGTAATAACATGGAGGTAGTGGCTACATTGGAGGTAATTTCTGTCAGGAAATTCACCGCAGCAATCACCGCCAATAGCAGCAAAACCAGGGAAACGCCTTCCAATAAAGTCATTTGTCCACCGATCCACTCCGCCAGGCCACTCACTTTGAAGCCCGATGCCAGGGCAAAGCCGCCGCCAAAGAGAATGAGAATGCCCCAGGGCAGTTTGACCGCAGATTCCCAATCCATGATGCGGGGGCGCTCCGGGTTACGACTTGGTAAAAGGAA
>CAYGTH010000749.1:0-3193 GCA_964352745.1 uncultured Bacteroidia bacterium | reverse complement strand
AGATAGCAGAAAGGAAAAAGAGGAGGATAGAAGAATAGGTCAATAAGCGGATTGGGAGGTTGGAAAAGGTTACAAATATATTCACAAAATCTTCCATAAGTTATTTCAGGTTATAAGAACTTTTCCCGCCTGCTCTCTTCGAATGAGAAACAGAAACACTACCGACATGTGAAGTGATCCAGGCAAGGTATCCATCTAAAAAGGTATATGAATTATGCATACCCAGCGTCCGCAACGCGACTTCCCGCTTGATCATACGGAAAGCCGAATAATCCTGATGAAGTCCGGGTATCCCAACTTTAAGTAAGTTCCGTAACACTCGGGAAGTAACCCTTCGGAACCATGAGTGTTTCAGGTTTCCAAACTTCCCATAGACCACATCAAAATCAGTTCGGCTTTGTTCCTGAATCAGATGTTGAATATCATCCGGGCGATGCTGCAAATCCTCATCTATTGTAATAAAGTAATCTCCCCGCGCATGTTCAAATCCGCAAATCAGCGCATTGTGTTGGCCAAAATTTCGACTTAAGCGGATCGCAATCGTTTGATCGGGAAAAGTTTCCTTCAACTCCTTAATCACTTCCCAGGATTGATCAGGGCCACAGTCATATACCCACACTACCTCAAAGGGATGCCCTGCCTCTTCAAAGAAACTTCGGATTTCTTCATGGAGTCGAATAATGGTATTTTCGCCTTGATAGACAGGAATAATGACAGAATACATATCCACTCAATTGTTTTATACACCTCTTCGCGATCCCATATTCGTTTTTTCTTCCCGGTTCAAATAAGTTCGTGCATCGTTCCCCATTAAAAAGAACAAATCCAATATACTCACCTCATGCATAAAACAGATACCAGATATTTTACCAGAATATACCACCTGATACGAGTAATGAACTTCTTTGCTAGTCAATTAGGGTTTGTTAAATGGAGTTCTCATAGAAACCGGGTTCTAAATTTTTTGAGTACAAAATCTATTTGATGCGCATCTTTCATGTGGGAAATTCGAAACAATCCGCGTCCGCATACTACAACTGGCTGTCCCTCTTCCAGGAATAACACCTTTCCGGGAGTTCTGTTTTCGATATACAGGTCCGGGAGGGTCTCTCCTGCCAGGATTGTTATTCTCTCTCCGTTTACATAGCTAGAAGCTCCATTGTAGGGAAAGCCAACTGCATCAACCAAGCGCCTGATCCGCTCTGAATCCTCTGTCCAGTCTATACGATAATCTTCCTCATCTCTCCATAAGCTGTAGCTTGCTTTTCTCTCATTTTGTGGCGCTGCTACCAACCCCTGGCCATCCTGGATACCTTTAACGATTTGAACCGCTAGCTGCCCATATAATTCCCCTACAGCTGTAATCGCTTCCTGTATCGTAATGGGATAGGTAATTGCTATTTTTTTTTGTTCGATCACGTCTCCCCTGTCAAACGATTTATTCGCAAAAAGAGCCGTAACGCCTACTTCTGGCTCGCCATTTATCAAGGCATTTACCAAGGGCGAAAACCCTCTGTAACGAGGAAGCAAAGAATCATGAAACACAATCAGGTTTGCATAGTCATGAATAAGAAAACGCCAACCTACCGCTATTTTATAATCGACCTCATTCAGGCTTTTACTTTCTTTTCGATCCCAAAACCGAATATTACCCTGCTCGCACAGTGCCCTGATTTCCGCATAATAATCCTTTTTTATGCTTGTGTTTTCAGCACTTACCACATAAGAGATACAGGGTGCTTCGATATGATCTATCAATTCCGTCAACACTTTAAGCCCCTTTTCATTCATCAAATATAAGCCAAGCTGCTTCATATATTTACTTCCTGATCAATAATAAAAACGGGACGATCTTTTACCTGGTCAAAAATACGACCTATGTATAAACCGATCATTCCCAAAAGGGTGATCAGTATTCCCGATAAGAACCAAATCGATACAATCAGACTTCCGTATCCCAGTACTGAGAAGTCTCCAACTATTGCCCTATAGAAGTTGTAAATCGCTCCGATAAACGATCCGAAAGAAAGCCACAGGCCGAATCGAACTATAAGCTTCAGGGGGTTATCTGAAAAGGAGAGAATAATGCCAATCGCCAGCTTTTGGAGTTTCCAAAAGTCATAAGCACTTTCTCCCTCTAAGCGGGGAGCATGATCCACCGGAATGGCCGAACTTGAAAATCCCACCCACTTCACCATCGTTGGAAAATACTTAACCGAATCCTTCATGCTCAATATGGCATCGATGACCTTTCGGCGATAAATTCCAAAATTGGCAATTTCAGCGTTCTGCTCAGTATCAGTGAGGTATCCGAGGATGTTGTAAAACAGGCATGATAATTTTTTCTTCAAAAAATTATCATGCCGCTTTTTTCGCAATGCAAAAACGATATCCTTACTAGCTGTTTGTGCTTCAGTCAATAGTTTGGAAATCTCTTCGGGCTGATCTTGCAGGTCGCAATCCATTACGACGATCCAGTCTCCTTTCACTTTGTTCAAGCCCGCTGAAATGGCATAGTGCTGCCCAAAATTTCGACTAAGTTTCACCCCTTTTACTTCTGTGTACTGACTCGTTTTTTCGCATATTTTCCCCCAGGAGTCATCCGGACTTCCATCTTCTACCAGAATAATTTCATAGTTTGGGGTTATTTGAATCAAAGCAGCGATAGTTCTTTCCACCAATTCATCCACCATTCCTTCGGCCAGGTAAACCGGGCTTACAACAGAAATAAAAGGAGGTTTATTTTCCATGATTACAAATAGCTAGTGCACCACACATCAAGTATTTGATGGTTTAAAATTCTGTAACATTTTCTTTTTCAAGAATCCTTTGAATTTCCAGTTCAGCGGCTGGATCATGAAATTTTTCCTTCAATCCCCTTAATCACTTCCCAGGATTGATCAGTGTCACAATCATATACCCACACCGCCAGGAATAATGGAAGAATACATATCCACTCAATTGTTTTATACGCCTCCTAGCGATCACATATTCGTTTTTACTTCCCGGTTCACATAAGCGCGTGCATCTTTTCCCATCGAAAACAGCAGATCCAACACACTCACTTTGTGCACAAAATCTCCATACAATTGAGGATAGGTAGGATACCCGGAATAATCCATCCAGGACAGTTGAATCCCTGCCTCTTCAAAAGGGCTACTTTCAATATAACTTTGGGCAGAAGGCCCGGAAA
>CAYGTH010000748.1:0-3203 GCA_964352745.1 uncultured Bacteroidia bacterium | reverse complement strand
GTCCTTGTTAAATAAAGAGACAGATTTATTTGGGTAAAGGATTCTTCTGGGAATCGCTGGCAATGTTGATATGATCTATTAACTTGGGGCTTCACGCAACCAAAAGCTCATGTATCAACCGCTACTCCTACTTCAACGAATACTCGTTTTTACCTGTTGTTTCGTCTTTTTTTTACCCGACACCTGGGCACAACAAAACCAGCCCAACCTCATTTATATCATGGCCGATGACCTCGGCTATGGCGACCTCGGCAGTTTTGGCCAAACTCAAATCCAGACCCCTCGGCTGGATCTCATGGCTGATGAAGGGATGCGTTTTACAGACCACTATGCCGGCAGTACTGTTTGTGCGCCTTCCCGTTGTGTTTTGATGACGGGCTATCATAGTGGCAATTCCTATATTCGGGGAAACGCCACCTTCCCCCTCAGGCCAGAAGATGTAACCGTAGCCGAATTGCTCAAAGAAGCAGGCTATACTACCGGACTCGTAGGGAAATGGGGCCTGGGAGAAGCGGGTTCCGATGGAGTTCCTAATCGCCAGGGATTTGACTATTTCTATGGCTACCTCAATCAGATTCGGGCACATAATTATTATCCTGATTATCTCTGGGAGAATGAAAACCAGGTTTCATTGGAAAATGAGATCAAAATCGTTCAGGAATCCTATGCCAAAGGAGTCGGCAGTTACGCCACCAAAAAAGTCGAATACTCGCATGATCTAATGACGGCAAAAGCCAAAGACTTTATTACGACACACAGTAGTGAACCCTTTTTCCTGTACCTCGCCTATACCATTCCTCATGCAAATAATGAAAGCCACCTCAATGATGAGCATGGAATGGAAGTGCCGGATTATGGCGAATATGCGGACAAGAACTGGCCAGAAGTAGAAAAGGCGAAAGCAGCCATGATCAGTCGCATGGATCGCGACATCGGCGACCTGTTGGATCTCCTGAAAGAAAAAGGGATTGCAGATAATACGCTGGTGATTTTTACCAGCGACAATGGCCCTCACGCTGAAGGATGGTCCGAGCCCGGTTTTTTTGATAGCAACGGCCCCTTGACAGGAATCAAACGAGACCTGTATGAGGGCGGTATTCGTGTACCGATGATTGCCTGGTGGCCGGGAAGCATTGAATCCGGCACAACGAGTGGACATCCTTCTGCATTTTGGGATTTCTTACCCACTGCCTGTGCAGTTGCAGGCGTAGAGGCCCCCAGTGGAATAGATGGTATTTCCTACCTCCCTACCCTGCTCAATGAGCAGCAGCCTGCACACGAGTACCTCTATTGGGAGTTTCACGAACGTGGTAAAAAACAAGCGATCCGCAAAGGGGATAGAAAACTTGTCCATCTGGTTGAAGCCGGCACGTATGAATTGTTTGACCTCAGTCAGGACCCGGGTGAACATCATGACCTAAGCGCCTCACATCCGGAAGAAGTTGCAGCACTGACTGCTCTGATGGAAACGGCACGCACGCCTTCTGAGATTTTCCCCTGGGAAGTAGTAGCCCAGACAACTACCGAAAAACCAGTCAATGGAACCCGGCTTCTCCTGGTCTTTGCGGCATCTATTATTCTCTTACTGGTAGCAATTATCGTCTTTAAGATCAATCCTTTCCTCGCCTTATTAGGCACAGCCATTATTACCGGGTTTCTGGCAGGTATGCCTATCGAGCAAATCAGTCCTACCTTAACTCAGGGTTTTGGCAAAACACTCGGCGGAATCGGAATTGTCATTGGTTTGGGGATCATTCTCGGGCAGTTATTAGCAGAAGCAAACGCTACGCAGCAGATTTCCCGGAGCCTGCTCAAGGCCGTTGGAAATAAAAATGCACCGCTGGCGGTGAATATCACAGGTTACCTGGCCTCCATTCCCGTATTTGCAGATGCTGCACTGGTGATTTTTATGCCGTTGGTCCGGCAGCTTTCCCGCGTAACCAAACGCCCCTTTATTCTCTATGCCGTCTCGCTCGGAATCGGACTCATGGTCACCCACTCGATGGTACTCCCGACACCCGGCCCGCTGGCTGTGGCAGATAATATGGGCTTGAATATCGGCGTATTTCTGGGGTACGCGGTCATTGTTTCCATTCCGGCATCGCTGGTAGGCGGATGGCTATTGGGTCTCGGATTGGGGAAATATTCCAATATTAAAGCAGAAGATGAACCCTTTGAAGCGATGGAGCCCGAGGTTGAAGAAACACATACCAATCTACCCTCTGGTAGCCTTTCAATGAGTTTGCTCCTCTTCCCCCTCCTCTTGATATTAATCGGCAGTATCCTCGGGTTATGGATTCCACCGGTTACGCTTGGCGGCAAAATGATAGCCTTTTTCGGAGATAAAAATGTCGCCTTACTATTAGGCGTAGTTGCAGCTTCCTTAACCTTAAAAGGATATATCAAACGTTCGCTCTCAGATGTGTTTTTGGATGCAGCTGCGGCTTGTGGGCTGATTTTGTTGATCACCGGAGCAGGGGGCGCGTTTGGGAGTATGATTACTGCCACGGGAATCGGCGACTATGTCAAAGACACCATCAGCGCCTGGGATATTTCCATCATTGCCCTGGGATTTATTTTGAGCATGATGATGAAGACAGCTCAGGGCTCGACTACCGTGGCGTTGATTACGGCCTCCAGCATTATGGGACAAATTGATGGACTAGGCACCTCCCCTGTTCTGGTTGCATTGGCCATTTGTGCAGGCGGTATGGTCTTCACCCTCCCCAATGACTCTGGTTTTTGGGTATTCTCCCGATTTGCTCGCTTATCCGTTCCCAATACCTTACGGTCCTGGACGGTAGGCAGTGGGGTTGCGGGTTTCACGGCCTTTCTCATGATTTTATTGCTGAGCCTGTTCGCAGATATCCTTCCCGGATTGTAAGTAGAAAGGACTAATTGGCAGATTCCGATCCGGCAGATAAGTACATATCGTTGGATCGGAATTTGGTTATGGAAGATCCTCCCAGGTACAATTTGAAAGGATACGGGATGGCCTAATAGCAATACAAACCAGATAAAAATCACTTTTTTTGAGAGGAGTACATGTATTTATAACTCACTACCGTACACTTTTTAAAGCCAATCTATTTTTGCTAAAAAAGTGCGGCTGGGATGAAACGGGCGCGGGGAGGATGGCATGCAGGGAAGGCCTTGGTTAGCCCGTTTCGATTTTTTGCGCCAACTTTTTTCTAAAAAAAGTG
>CAYGTH010000747.1:0-3215 GCA_964352745.1 uncultured Bacteroidia bacterium | reverse complement strand
AAGGAGAAGTACCCCCACTTCCGATCCAGTGACTGCCGCCTGTATGAAGCCCTTGTTGTTGGCGGGCTACCCGTTTCATTCGCTCCATCAGTTCCTCCAAACTCACCTCCCGGAAATCCGCAGCTTTCTCCAGGGTATTTGCAAGATTGGGGTTGAGTTGGGGATTGGTATCCGCCATATCCGGATCATCATTTTTTAAGATATCGGCTCCGGAAAGGATTTTCTGAATATCCAGCTGGGTCATATGAACGGCATCCAAAAACTGATCGACCAACTCCGAGGGAGGGGGCTCTTCTTCCCATTTTTCTTCTTCCTGCAAAGCTTCTTTCCAGTTTTTGAAGGTATCCGACCGAAAAACGGCCGCATCCAATCGCTCCCCTTTTTTGATGTCAATGTTCAGGAAAAAAGCATAAAAGGCCGTCGAATAGGGGCCAAAATCCTTCGGGTCATTTGTCAAAATTCCCTTCAGTACCAAAAACAGGTCGCCCAAGGTATGAATCAGGCCCCGCTCCATCGCTTTGCGCAGGAGCAGCAAAGATTTTACATCGGCTGCCAGGCCGTGTGCGCGAAAAGTATGAGGCAAACCGGGAAACATATATAGTCGTTGATTAATCGTCTGTGTTCAGTTCTCTTTTTTTCTCACGCCAAGCCGCCAAGGGAAAACTCTTCTCCGTGCCTCCGTACCTCTGTGTTCAATCAAGAGAAAACTGCTTCTTGATCTTCTCCAGATCCGCTTGCGTTTTGATCAGGGCACCCATGCCGTTTTTAGATTCAATGCGCGCCAGTGCCTCATTTACCGAAAACGTATTGAGGTATTTCAGCCAATTGAGCAATTCTCGTGTGGAAGGTGCGCGTTCCAGTCCCAATTGCCGGAGTTGGTAAAAGAGCCCGATGCAGGTGCTCACCAGTTCTTCCTGAGCCGCAGGGAAATGTTTCGCGACGATCTCCGCCATCATTTCCGGGCTGGGAAAAGAGATGTAGTGATAGATGCAGCGGCCTTTGAAAGCAGTTGGCAATTCCTGTTCTCGGTTACTGGTGATGACAATAGCAGGCATATCCGCCTCACTTGCTTCAACCACTCGTCCGGATTCCGGCAGCACAAACTTCCGGTGACTCAGTGCATAAAGCAAGTCATTGGGAAACTCGCGGGGAGCCTTGTCGATTTCGTCGATCAGGAGTACCGAATTGGGCGATGAATAGGCTTGTGCGCCGGGGCCCATCAAAACATAATCGTCGAGGCGTTCCGTACTGCGACCTGCGGTGCTGAGGCCTTCCATGCCTTTTTCTTCCCGCTGGGCATTGAGGACTTCGACCTGCGAATCCCGGAGGTATTTTACATGGTCAAATTTTGCCACAAACTGATCCACAGTGCTCTTGGAACCTACGGGATACACAAATAATTCCAGTCCGCGCTCCTGCGCAAACTGAAGGGGTAACTCTGTCTTTCCCGTTCCCGGTTCGCCCTCAATCAAGAGTGGCATTCCCAGTACCCGGGCCATGTGAAAGGCTTGTGCCAACTCATCATCGCATAAATAGTGTGCGGAGCCCGTCCAAATCGAAGTATCTGCCATCTGGCGTAATTCTATTAAAAATGAAGAGGCAAGTTAGGGAAAAAGTAGGAGGGTTGGATTAGGGGGATGAGCGAGGAATAGGCTTAGTCCCACAAAAAAAATTGTCATAATGTGGTCTGATTGAATGAAAAAGGCTAATATGAGCCCGATTTACCTGAGGCAAATTAAGGAAGGCGTTACACAAAACAAATTTCTCATTCACCGGTTTTCTGTTCAACAATCATCTCACACAACGATTCGGACATGAAATTTCTGAGCCCCCTTCAAAAATTTATTAAAATTGAGAGCTTCAGTGGCATGCTGCTATTTGGAGCAACCCTGATCGCTCTGGTATGGGCCAATTCTCCCTGGGCAGAAAGTTATACCTCCATCTGGGCCTATAATATGGGGCTGAGTACGGATGATTATAAACTGACAAAACCCCTCATACTCTGGATTAACGATGGCCTCATGGCGATCTTTTTCTTTCTAATCGGGCTGGAAATAAAGCGAGAATTGTTGGTCGGGGAACTCAACTCTGTGCGCAAAGCGGCGCTACCTGTTTTTGCCGCAATCGGAGGGATGTTTGTGCCGATTACAGTGTTTTGGATCCTTAATTCTCAACCGGAGACAGCCAACGGATGGGCAATCCCCATGGCGACGGATATTGCCTTTACCCTTGCCATCCTTAAGCTTCTGGGGGATCGCATTCCCGTGAGCCTGAAAATATTTCTTACCGCTTTTGCTATTGTCGATGACCTGGGAGCTGTGCTGACCATCGCTCTGTTTTACAGTGCGCACATCGACGTTGCGCTGCTGGGATATGCACTGGCATTGGTGGCCTTGTTATTTGTGTTGACCTACGCGAATCGTTTTTCGATATATATTACGGTTGGAGTTGGGATGGTAGTTTGGTTGTTGTTTTTGAAATCAGGGATTCATCCTACCATAGCCGGTGTACTGTTGGCATTGACCGTACCGATCAGCCGTAAGATCGATGTAAAAACCTTTGCTGTCGAGCTTACTCAACTCACACAGCGAATATCGAAGACAGCTGCTCCCTCCGAAGCCCTCCTCAGCAAGGAGCAAATCGGGCTGATTGATAATGTGGAAGACTGGACCGACAAGGTACAGTCTCCCTTGCAACACCTTGAGCACAGCCTGCACAATTGGGTCGCCTATGCGATCATGCCCATCTTTGCACTGGCCAATGCCGGTATCATGTTTGGCGGCCAAACCGAGATGAACACAGGACTGGTCATCCTGCTTACGATCTGTCTGGTACTTGGGAATGCTATCGGCATCAGTTTACTTTCCTGGATCGGCATTCGCAGCGGATTGGCGGCACTGCCAGCGGGCGTTACCTTCCCTCATATTGTGGGGATTGCCTGCCTCGCAGGAGTTGGGTTTACCATGTCTATCTTTGTGGCCAATCTCGCCTTTACGGATAACCTGGCCCTGCTTGACTCTGCTAAAATGGGCATTCTGCTGGGCTCCCTGATTTCTGGCGTGCTGGGGTACAGTATTTTGCGGTTGGCACCTGTAGCCAGTCCCTCCTAGGAAGAGATTCCAGCCCTGTCGCCTTTATCTTTCTGGGTAACTATAGCAGACTACTAAGTAATGGTCAAAAAACAAACCCGTCATTCCGGAAATATTTCATTGCGT
>CAYGTH010000746.1:0-3216 GCA_964352745.1 uncultured Bacteroidia bacterium | reverse complement strand
GCCGGAAGGCGCTACCGTTAGGCATGGGGCTTAGCCTAAATATCCAAAAAATCAAGCAAACTACAAAGTTAGGTTTTTTGAATGATGGGGCTACGAGTCTCCATTTCCTGTTTGTCTCAAAGCTGTATGTACTGTCTGATTTTAGGTAAAATCCGACTTTCTTTTTTTGCGCCGCATCATTTGCTCTATAGGGGAGGGGGATTAGGGAATCGCTCTGGGGCTGCATGAGGCCTTTGGGATTAGTTTATGTTACAAAATACATATCCAATTCTCCTTTTCCCTTCGCAAAAATCTTCCCTCGGGAAAGACAGGTAAAATCGTTCTTAATGAGTTCATAAGTAGCGGAAGAGATATTGATTTTGCCCGCTTCACCAGCGGATTCTATCCTGCTCGCTGTATTTATCGTGTCACCAAAAAGATCGTATGCAAACTTCTTTTTGCCTACAACCCCCGCAACGATAGTTCCCGAATGTATCCCGATCCTCATCCTCCATGTTATTTCATGGTGCTTATTTCTCTCCTCCAGATAGGCCAACATCTTTTGTGCTGCTGTGGTACAATTAACAGCATGATTTGTGATTTCTTCTTCAAGGCCACATGCCGCCATATATGCATCCCCAATTGTTTCGATCTTTTCCACTTTCGTTTCCTCCATAATGTCATCGAATCGTCCAAAAATGTCATTAAGCTCATTGACCAGGGTGATTGCCGAGATGGATGCTACGAGCTCCGTAAAACCTTCAAAGTCAGTAAATAAAATAGTTACATTCTTGTGCCTTTTGGGAATTGTCTTTCCACTTTCCTTTAAGTCCCTTACGATGTTTGCCGGTAGGATATTATGCAGGAGGTCATCTGATCTTTTTTGTTCAGCTATTAATGAATCTTCTGACCTGTCAATCAGCACGGACAAACTCCATATGAGTGTGAGACAAATGAATCCAGTTATACTGATATTGACTACTTGTGAGAAATAGGGGTCCATTCCTGCATAATGGGCATTGATTTTTGATTGAAGTAAAACGCTAGCGATTAAGGTCCCGCAAGCCAACAAACTGAAACTATGCGCAAATACCCTGGACTTGCGTGGAAAAGTCATGTAGGGCAAGATGATGATGAGGAAACAAATGGTGGCAACCCCTGACGAATATCCCAACAAATAGAGAAATAGGAGAACCGAAATATATGCGGAAATAGCAAGCCAGATGGAAGCGCCTACCCGCCAACCTCTCTTGTTAAGCACCAGCACCATCAGAAACATCAATCCCATAGCGCCATTACTTCCGTAAAGTAGTGCGGCCTCTGAAAGGTAAATTGTAATGAGCATCCATATTGCATTAAACAAAACCCCCAGGATGGCGGCAATGTTTGTTACCCGCAAATACCTTTTCTCAGTTACGGAAAACTCCTTCTTGGCCCCAATATCAATTATTCTTTGAAAAATGGAAGACGTGCTTTTGTCAATATTGCGCATTAGGTTGGGCTCATTTTTTACTAAATATATTGACTATTTCGAATGAGAGCTAATAGTTCTGGCTAAGCGCCCTCGCGTCCCGCAGGGAGCTATTGATTAAAGGTTGTGCTGGACAACTTTAGGGTGGGCAGTTGGAGTATCATTCCCTGTCCCAGGGTCAGTCCATCTACATGTGAATCTTTTGTCTACCATCTATCTTCTGCTTATACCATTCCACACATCTGTTCACTCACTGTCCACAACTTCGCTGCCACTTCCATATCCTTAGAGGCCGAAGCGGATTTGAATGGAGCGGAGTCTTGGAAATATTCCCCGGTAGTAGTTTCCACTGCTGGAGAAATCGCGAGATAAACGGAAGTTTCCGCTCCCCTGGAGGCTTTCTTGCCGATGATCTTGAAAGCTATTCGCATAAATATATTGGCATCTCTGGCGAGGCTGGTTGAAATTACACCGGGATGCAGGCAATTGGCAGTGATGCCGGTTCCTGAAAGTCGCCTGGCTAATTCACGGGTAAAAAGGATATTGGCCAGTTTTGAATTGGCATAAGCTTTCATAGCTGAATAATCAGTGGCTAATTCGAGGTTGTCAAATTGGATGGTTCCGCGGGGATGCAGGGCAGAAGAAACGGTAATGATACGGGCCCCTTCAGCTTTCTTGAGCAAGGGCAACAGGAGATTTGTCAGGAGAAAAGGAGCCAAATGATTCACGGCCCAGGTTCTCTCTATCCCATCTTGAGAGACTGCGCGACTGTCTTCCCACACCCCTGCATTATTGATCAATACATCCAGGTGTTCATATTGCTCGGCTATGGTATGGGCAAATGTGCGAATAGAAGCGAATGAGGACAGATCACATACTTCAAAACGAATGGAATCATTTCCAGATGCGCTGATAATATCTTTGAGGGCGATAGCGCCCCGCTCTTCGTTGCGGGCATTAAAAACGATCCTTGCACCCGTTTTGGCGAGCTGAATGGCGGTTTCTTTACCAATTCCGGAAGTTGCTCCAGTAATTAAGATGGTTTTGGGGTTCATATGAGCAAGCGCTTGAATGAGACTGATTAAGCAGCATAAGTAAGTGAAAAATCCCGTAACTTTCGCTTTGGGATGTCGAATACCCAATACCTATGAATGTGAATACGACTCAACATATAGAACTCAACGTAAAGGGGATGACCTGCACCAATTGTGCCCTGGGGATAGAACGATACCTGAAAAAGGAAGGATTAGCAGGCGTAAACGTGGATTTTAGCTCGGAAGAAGTCGTTTTTGACCTGCTGGAAACAAAACAACTTCCTCGCATCATAAAAGGGATAGAAAAGCTCGGCTACGAGGTACTGGCTGAGGAGGAGGAGCATGGAGGGGGAATGAGTAAAATAGAACGTTATTTTTATTTCTCCCTGATCTTCACAATTCCTTTGCTGCTGCACATGTTTGTGCCCTGGCACCTCTTGCATAACCCCTGGTTCCAACTTGCAATGGCTTTGCCGGTGTATGCGGTTGGGATGTATCACTTTGGAAGAAGTGGGTGGCGTTCCTTACTGACAGGTGTGCCGAATATGGATGTCCTGATTGCATTGGGAACCACTGCTGCTTTTGGATATAGCTTGTATGGAACCCTGATGAATCTGGGGCCTGATTTCTTGTTTTACGAGACTGCAGCCAGCATCATTACCCTGGTTTTGTTAGGAAATGTGTTAGAACATCGTTCCGTTCAGAAAACGACTACGGCCATGCAGGCCTTGA
>CAYGTH010000745.1:2154-3216 GCA_964352745.1 uncultured Bacteroidia bacterium | reverse complement strand
CAAACTTCATATGCTGTGTGGATTGAGTATGTGGATTTTTGTAAACCAAAACGAAATGTGGCGAAAATGAGTATTAATTCTCCAAATCTTTCCACTAACATTTTACATCCTTCTACTTCCTGATTATGAAACGACTAAATCAAACGTATTTTTCATCGCATCATAGGTCGCACGCAAAGCCGCCTCATCTTCCATGTCTCGTAGGGGTTGATTAAAGGGTTCCGCACGAACGGGGCCATCGTATCCGATTTTTACCAGTGCATTGATAAAAGTTGCCAGGTCTATCACCCCTGTTGCGCCGGGAAGCTCACGGGTTCCATCGATTTGAGCATCCCGTGTCAGATCCGAACGGGCATCATTGAGGTCGCAGGCGACCACATCACTATTGTTCAAGGAGAGCAAATCAGCTTCTGTATCTTCTGCGCAGTACCAGTGATAACTATCCAGGACAAGGCCTACATTCTCTTCGCCGATAGTCGCAATGAGTTCACGGGTTTCCTGCAGGGTACGCATGAAGGGAAATCTACTCCTGGTCACCAAAGTTTTGGAGCCGACATACTCAAGCCCCAGCTGTATTCCATAATGCCCCAATATCTTTGCAACTTCCCGGAGTCGGCGGGCATGCTGCTCAAAATTGGGGAAATAAGATAAATCAGGGTGGGTCGGCATGATCCAGGTATTCATCCGCTTGGCACTTACCCCATCCATTGCCTGGGCATATTTAGGCAAAGCGGCGAGATCTTCCTGAAATTTGTATTCATCTTTCCGAAAATCAACGGGCAATCCTGCTGAGCCCCATTGAATATTTTTCTCCCGCATTTCTGCGACGAACTCTTCCATTTTCTGATTTGAAAAGGAAATCAAGTGATGCGGAATAGCCGAAATAGCCTCATAACCGTGTCTGTGCGCCATTGCAAGAAGCTCTTCCTGCGTGGCCGATACGCCGATATTACCGGCATTAAGACTCATCTTAAATTTGCGGGATCCGACGGCACGGGCAGATAACATAGCGGGGGATAAGATGAGGCTTGAAGTGGTCAAAATAGTCGCTGTTTTCAAAAA
>CAYGTH010000745.1:0-2054 GCA_964352745.1 uncultured Bacteroidia bacterium | reverse complement strand
GAAGCAGCCATTACGGTCAGGCATCAACTCAGCATGAGTACCGGCCTCGATGACAATGTAACCGACCTTAATTGCCTTACGCCAGCTTGCCTCCAGTTTCTCACAAATCCCTATGACAGATGGGCGTATTACAATGCCCCCTACCGTTTATTGCTGGATGTCCTGGCAAACGCTTCGGGCCAAACTATCAATGCATTCACGCGAGAAAAAATCGGCGATAAGATTGGTATGGGCGGATTCTGGCTCAACTATGTACGCTACGGCAAAGCCCGGGATATGGCACGATTTGGCCTGCTCAGTCTCCGAAATGGCATTTGGGGGAGCGATACCGTACTCCAGGATACTGCCTATACACGCATGATGCGGGAATCTTCTCAAGCCTTGAATACTGCATATGGTTATCTCTGGTGGTTGAATGGAACCGGCTCTTATATGCTTCCCCGGGTACAATTGGTCCTCAATACCAACATGATCCCGAATGCTCCGGATGACCTCTATGCAGCATTAGGCAAAAATGACCAGAAGATTTATATCATTCCCAGTAAGGATATGGTCGTGGTACGCCAGGGAAATGCTGCGGGGAATTCTCTCTTTGCCCTTTCTTCTTTTGATAATGAATTGTGGGGCAAATTGAGCGCTCTCGAATGCGCTACTACTTCGATCAGACCCGGACCCGCCAATCCGCTTACCCTCTATCCCAATCCTACTCGCCATTTCCTGAATATCGAATCCCCTTTTCCGATGGAAGAAATAACCGTGCTGGACCTGACCGGGAAGCGCCTGTTTTTAGTGCCTGTTTCTCTCGAAAGGGAGTATCGCTTGTCTTTGGCATCACTGGCTCCTGGCAGCTATTTTCTTGTGATGGAAGGGCAGGGTAAAAGGGTTGTGCGTCGATTTATCCAGGAGCCGTAGACGTAGGCTTAGATTTTACCACTTAGGCAGTTAGGACACTGAGAAAACACTAAGCAGGCTTCACCTGAGATTTCGGAGTTTCCGCTTAGTGTTTTCTTCGTGGTCTTCATGGCTTAGTGGTGAACAGGATGCCCAATCGAAGCTCAGGATGCATCTCTATTCTGCGCTACGCCTTTTTTGCCATTTGCGAAAGAGTACATAGCCAACAAGAATCACGACAAATATGGCCAGAAAGGGGAGGAGGAACCCCAGCAACATAATGAACCCTACAATATATCCGCCTGTTCCACTCACTTCGAAGGGATCTCCAAAGTCCATCGGGACAAAAGCCCGACTCGTCAAGTCCATAGCAGCAAATCCATCAATCCCGGAATAGAGCTCGGCTTCCCGGCTGAGGGCATCATCAAAATCAAAATGCTCCAGCCGGTCACTGTAGGCCAATACGATATTGTCATCGCCGGTTGGGGAGAGCGCTTCAAACTGGGTACGAATGATGTTACCATCTCCACTGAGGCCAAAAATCGAACCGGGCGCAATTCCGTAGATTTCTTCCGGGGTGAGGTCTTCCATGAGTTGAATCCGCACTTCTCCTGTTACAATGGGCTGCTTCCAGGTCGCGCCAGTTTCCAGCAGGTAAATAAATCCATTGTGGTCTTCGCGGTCATATCCCCGGGTGATTTTTGTATTGTTGGTATTCACCACAAAATAGACTTCTATATAGGTCGTGTCCCCGGGTGGAAAGGCCGTAGTCCAGACATACCAATTGTTATTTTCAAAGGTATAATCCTGATCCTGAATCGGGTTAGCAATGATAGTTGCAGGCTGCTGGTCCACCCGCGCCCGTAATCCATACAAGGAATCAAACCTAACTTCTTCCAGATCAGAAGTGGAATTTTGTCCTTCATACGAGGCATTGAGGGGATATCCCACCCGAATCCGAACGGTATCCGCCGTTTCATTGTACATCCAATAACTGCCTTTTACGACCGCAAAACCCCGGTACAGCTGAACAGAGACCAATTCCTTTACCATTTGAATTTGCCGATACGCAGCACTGTCTTCAGGATAGAGCAAAGAAAAAGTGCCCGTTCCCCCGGCATTCCAGAACCCCGGTTGTGCAGCGTTGGGAAAGGCAGTTTGTG
>CAYGTH010000744.1:0-3218 GCA_964352745.1 uncultured Bacteroidia bacterium | reverse complement strand
TAGGGGTAATGGTGAATGTTGCGCATCCATTGACTGGAGTCAGGGTGCCTGTCAGGGGCGTAATGGTGAAAAAAGAAGTGGAGGTTCCGGCATCAGACAAGCTGATATCGGTGGCGTATCCGGTATCTGTATTTTCGGCAGCGTCAGTCGCGCATACATCTATGGTGAAGGGTATCAGGCGAGTTGCGTTTGCTGGAGTGTTTTTGTAGGTAAGGCGATCGGCTGTTACTACATTTGAAGGGGTCAAGACGATATTGTCCAGCCCCAATTCATCCCTGCTGCCAGAGCCGGATACATCATCATAATTCCATGATAAGGCAATACAATCGCCATTGGGAACACTGAGGCCGGTAATCGTAGTTGTTTTGTTCTCTGTAGTGGTCAGGCCATCTGCAATCTCTTCAGACAAGAAACTTAATGCGCCTATTGGAATAAAGGTACCTCCAAATCCGGTCGTGCTATAGGAAAATCCTACAGAGCTTGAGCGGGCCTGATCATTAAAAGCACTGATGTCATAAGCAACAGCAAGGGAAGTCATAAGCCCCCCGGTATTATTACAAATCAGGAGCTGTATAGTACCGGGTGTCATGTCTGAACCACCGGGCTGAATCCAAAGAGTACCTTGTCCCGCTACTCCACCATTATTGGAATAAAGACCGCCGCCTGCCTCACCAGTACCATCGGTGAGTCCACGCGAAAAATCGCCAGTAGTATAGGAGCCTCCGGCAGCGGTAGATCCGTCAGACATACCCGTTACAATCCAGGTGTCAGAATCCAGTTGCCCGGCAGTTGGGGCAGGCGTAAGCCCAGCTCCGGTAAATCCAGAAAAATCAAGGGTAGTGGTTCCAGACGGGAGAAGTACCTGGGCGAAAGTTGGATGAATCGCTACTAGCAGGAGGCATAGAAAGGTTAACTTTTGATACATGAGACTAGGATTTTAGGTAGCATAAAAACCCATCCATAATTGAGATATGGGTAGGGGAAGGGGTATAACAGTCAAGTGTTAAGTTGACTGCTTATACAAATTGTATTTTCAATAACCCGTAGTAGCAATATAGGAATCTCATATAAATTTCACCAGTACTTTTCTTTATGGAATTGTTATGAAAAAATAAATGGATCCAATATTACCTCGAGTTAATGTTGAATTTTGGGCGATTATGATCATTTATGATGAAATCAGACTTCCTGATTATTTCTTTTTTTATTGTCTTTTATTGGAATATACTAAAAAGGTAACGGGTTCAGTTTTCAATTGGCAGAAAAAGCAATTAAACTTGAAGAGTTTGAAAAAATCCAATGTTCAATACTAAAGTTGTAATTAATATTTTGGGATTGCTGATCGCTATCAGTGGTCTGGCCATGATGCTGGCACTCCCATTTTCTTTTTATTTCGGTTCAAGTGATTTTTACCCGATTCTGTTCACGGCATTGGGCACAATTGTGCTAGGTCTGCTAATTTGGCTGGCGAGCCGGAGTGATGCTAACAAGGAACTTAGAAAGCGAGATGGCTACCTGGTCGTAACCGCTGGCTGGGTTGTAATGTCTCTTATTGGGGCCGTTCCTTATGTGGCAGCAGGTGCCATGGATAGTTATACCGATGCTTTTTTTGAGACCATGTCGGGTTTTACGACTACTGGTGCCTCCATTTTGGGGCAGGGAATTGAAGAACTGCCAGAAGGCTTGCACGTGTGGCGGGCAATGACTCACTGGATAGGCGGAATGGGGATCATTGTATTGACCATAGCCATCTTGCCCCTTCTGGGAATCGGAGGCATGCAGTTGTATGCAGCTGAAGTGCCGGGGCCTACCCCCGATAAACTTACGCCTCGTATCAAGGAGACCGCCAAGCGCTTGTGGGCGATATATGTGGGCTTGACTGCTGTGCAGGTAGTGCTGCTCATGTTGGGGAATATGAATTTCTACGAAGCGGTGTGTCATGCGATGTCCACCCTTTCAACAGGGGGTTTTTCGACACGCCAGGCGAGTGCAGGGGCTTTTTCTCCCTATATTCAATATGTCATCACGATTTTCATGTTCCTGGCAGGCACTAACTTTGCCCTCACGTATTTTGCCATCAAGGGGAAACCTATGCGACTCTGGGCGAATGAAGAATACCGCTTTTACGTGTACATCACAGGTGCCTTTACCTTGATCGTAACCGGGTTTGTCTTCTTCGGTCAATATTATGAGGCTGCGATGCCCCTTGCAGATTTGCTCGGAAAACTTGAACTGGCCTTCCGGGAGTCTGTTTTTCAGGTGCTGGCGATTTTGACTACGACTGGATTTGGGACTGCAGACTTCACGGCCTGGGGGCCATTTATGCTCATGCTGTTTTTTGCCATGATGTTTATGGGGGCAAATGCCGGCTCGACCAGTGGAGGCATTAAATTAGTGCGACTTCTGGTGGTCTTTAAAAACAGCTATTTTGAATTGAAACGCCAGATTCATCCCAAGGCGATTATTCCTGTTCGGTTTAATGGGAAGACAGTTTCGCAGGAAGTAGTGGACCGGATCATGGCATTTTTTGTGATCTTCACGCTGATCGCAGTTGCCGGTACGTTTGTAATGGCACTTTTGGGACTCGATTTTGCAACTTCTCTGGGGGCAGTAGCAGCTACTTTGGGTAATATCGGTCCGGGGATTGGAAAAGTAGGCCCCGGCGATCCCCTTAATTTTGCGCAGTTACCCGATGCTGCTAAATGGTTCCTTTCTTTTCTGATGTTGTTAGGGAGGCTGGAATTATTTACCGTTCTGATGCTGTTCTCCCCTTTTTTCTGGCAAAGATCCTGATCGATTCTCTCGAGTGTTGGATAAGGTTGCACCGAAGCTATATTTTTCTGAATTTTGACATCCCATAAATGCCTCCGTAGTTCAATGGATAGAATAGGGGTTTCCTAAACTCTAGATACAGGTTCGATTCCTGTCGGAGGTACCACAAAAAAACGGCCACATCTTTGCTGATGGGCCGTTTTGGCTTTTTGAAGGGAATGTGAGGATTGTCTGCTCCCTACATCTTAAAGCCGATACCAATCCCTATACTTTCGGGTTCGAAGGATTCAGGAAAGGTGGTCGAGGTGAAGTGCAGATCTTGGTCAAGGTATCGTTCCTGGCGAAGTCCATTTTCGCTTGCTGCTATACGAGAGACTACGCCAATAGTCAATCCAGCACCTACTCCTAGGGCTGCACCAACTGCCGCGCCATATGCTGCGCTATAA
>CAYGTH010000743.1:0-3228 GCA_964352745.1 uncultured Bacteroidia bacterium | reverse complement strand
AAGCGATGCAGTATGAGCGCTTGCTGGAATAAGGCGAATTCCTCAGGTTTTGGAGTTATTCAAAACTTACAAGCAATGCATTTTTATTAACCGAATCCTTCTCTGCCACGTGAATCCGGGAAATCACCCCATCTCCGGGCGATTTGATAATATTTTCCATTTTCATGGCTTCCAAAATCAACAAGGGCTCTCCTTTTTTGACGATTGCCCCCACGGTTGTACTGACACTGTGAATCAGGCCGGGCATGGGCGCCTTGACCGAATCGGTCTTTTTCTGGAATTTATCGGCGATACCGAGTTCCTGGAGGAGTTTCGCAGCGCGCGAACGAATACCAACTTCGATAGATTTGCCGTTGATTGTCAGTCGAACAGTTTTATTTTCCCGGTCTACTTGATGGAGAAAAACGGTATAGGAGTTGCCGTTCAGCAAAATCTGCCATTCAAATTCTCCGACTTGAGTAATAACCGGGTCGAGTTGCTGCCCCTGGATGTGGTACTGGTCGGCTGCGTAATGCAGGTCAAATGTCTGAGATTCCGTAATGATTTCTATCATGCTCAATCCAATATTGGGAAGCACTAAGGTAGTAAGTACTAGTGAAAATAGCTTATTTCCCGATCAGAAATTCACCTGGATTACGAACTCCCACTTCAATGTTGTATTTTCGTAGATACGATTCAGATCAATATTGTCACCATCCATGAAATATTATCCACTATTGCTGATGCTGATCGCGTTGGCAACGGTCTCTTGTAAGACCTCACAGCAAGTAGCGACTACCTCTTCTCCACCTACTCCTCCGTTGGTTATTGAGAATAACATCGAAGAAGCCCCCGTTTATGCCCCCAAAAAATACGGGTACAAACCTTCCAAAACGCGTTACCACGATCTGTTGCATACCCGTTTGGAGCTTTCATTCGATTGGGAGAATCGTCAGGCAAATGGAAAAGCCAACCTGCGCCTTCGTCCCTATTTCTATGCGACAGCAGAAATTGTGCTGGATGCCAAGGGCTTTGACATTCACCAGGTACAACGGGTGGAGGAATCAGGTAATAAAGATCTGAAGTATACCTATGACGGGAATAAACTGAGTATTGATCTGGGGAATAAACTGACCCGGGACGATGAATTCGAGCTTTTTATTGACTACACGGCTAAGCCTTATTCCCGGGAAAGTAAAGGCGGAACGGCCATTACCTCAGACCTCGGCCTGTATTTTGTGAATCACGATGGGGCTGATCCGGAAAAGCCAAAACAGATATGGACACAGGGAGAGCCAGAAGCGAGCTCTTGCTGGTTTCCTACTATCGATGCGACCAATGAGCGCTGCACACAGGAAATCTACCTGACAGTAGATCAAAAATATATAACCGTTTCCAACGGTGCCCTGGTCAATCAAACGGAACATGATAATGGTACCCGAACGGATTATTGGAAGCAGGACAAGCCTCATTCCCCTTACCTGTTTGCGCTTGCGATAGGAGAATTTGCAGAGATTAAGGATACCTGGCGCGACAAGGCGGTCAATTATTATGTAGAACCGGAATACGAGCCTTATGCACAGTTGGTATTTGGCAATACACCAGAAATGATGGAGTTTTTCTCCACCCAGCTCAACTATGATTATCCCTGGGACAAATACCACCAGATCGTGGTGCGGGAATTTGTCAGTGGAGCGATGGAAAATACAGGCTGCGTGATTTTTTATGATCAATTGCAGCATGATGGGCGCGAACATCTGGATGAAACAAATGAGGACATCATCGCACATGAATTATTTCACCACTGGTTTGGGGATTTGGTTACCTGTGAAAGCTGGGCCAACCTGCCCCTGAATGAGTCATTTGCCAGTTATGGAGAATCTTTGTGGTTCGCCCATAAGTACGGAAAAGATTATGCCGATCATCACCTGGACAAGGATCTGAGACTGTATCTGGATGAATCTGTGGCAAAGCAGGAACCTTTGATTCGTTATGAACTCAAGAAGCCCGATGATATGTTTGACCGCCATTCCTATCAAAAAGGTGCGCGGGTTTTACATTTACTGAAAAACCATATAGGAGAAGAAGCTTTCTGGAAATCGCTGGAACGCTACTTGAAAAGCAATGAATACAGCGATGTTGAAATTCACGAACTGCGAATGGCTTTTGAAGACGAAACCGGACAAGACCTGAGTTGGTTTTTCAACCAGTGGTTTTTGTCTGCTGGCCATCCGGTATTAAATGTCGGATATGAAGCTGGAAAAAATACTGTTTCAGTAAGCGTATCCCAGATTCAGGACTTGCGATACTTCCCTGTTTTTCGATTGCCCCTGACAGTTCGGGTTACCGATCCCAAAGGAAAAGCTACTGATTTTGCGGTAGAGATGATGAGCCAGGATACGGTATTTCAGCTCTCTTATAAAGGAGAAGTTGGGAATGTGGTATTTGATGCCGAACGGATTCTGGTAGGGGAAATGACCGAAACGAAGCCGATGGACTGGTGGGTGAATCAAGCACTGTATGCCAATAACTATAAGCAAGAGCAAGAGGCAATTGAGGAATTGGCAGACTATCTGGATCAGGATGATGCGGTAGATGCATTATTGGAGAGATTGAAAGATCCCTGGTGGGCTACCCGGCAGGAAGCTTTACTCGTCTTGCAACAATACGAAGGCGTGCGGCAACGCGCGCTGTACACAACCATTTTAGACTTGGCACAAAACGATCCCCGTTCAGATGTTCGTTCAGAAGCTTTAGGCACTTTTACGGATGAGGCTGTATTTGCTTTTATGGACGAAAAAGGCCTCATGGCAGAAGTCGATAAGGCAATCGAATCCGGCCTGAAAGACAGCAGCTATACGGTGCAAGCAACGGCCCTGGCTGCGCTCACCTATCGGGACGGAATGCGTGCATATGGCTTAGCCCGTAAGATGGAAACCGGCCGATCTTCACAGATCTTGATGATTACGAACCTGATTATGATGCAGGTTGGGCAGCCTGAAGATTTTGAACGGGTACTGACCAACGTTAAGAAAATGAGGACAGGACAGGAAAAACTCCAGATTCTCCAGATAATGGGAGAGTATCTAAAGAAGCAAAGCCCGGAAAATCAAAGTCAGGGAATCCAATATCTGATGGAAATCGCTGAGCATGAGGAACAATGGGCATTGCGGTATGGGGCAGCGCAGTCGATAGGGGCTTTTGCGGATCAGGAAGGCGTACAAACCTTTATTAAAGAAAGAGCTGCCA
>CAYGTH010000742.1:0-3233 GCA_964352745.1 uncultured Bacteroidia bacterium | reverse complement strand
CTCGACCAGGGGAAGGTCGTAGAAGACGGAACACACGCTGAATTGGTTGAGAAAGGCGGTATTTATGCCCGACTCTGGTCCCTTCAAGCGGGTGGATTCCTCAACAGCAATCCGCAGGATCGGATTCAGCCGAATGTCTTAAAAGACAAAGAATAGGCTAATCTGTAAGGAAGCATGAGCAGAGAAATGGAAGTACGGGGTATCCGTTTTCCATTCTCCCTGCTCATGTGTTGTTTATTCGGGAGGGACTGGAAATGGTTGGAGGGGAAGGCTAAGGCATTGACTCTCGATTGAAAATAACTACGTCAGACATGACCTTAACAAAACACGGGAATGCATCTCATTCGATACAGTCCCGTGTTTCTGGCGTGAGCGCCAAACGTATTTATTATTTAGCTGCCTTTGTGATAGCAGCTTTGGGGGCAATGAGTTTTCCAGTTTTTCCAGCATCCTTGATGTCTGTACCTGTACTGACCAGGATTTTATGGGCTTGCTTGGCTGTCAGGTCAGGATTG
Source organism: uncultured Bacteroidia bacterium (assembly GCA_964352745.1). Classification (GTDB taxonomy): domain Bacteria; phylum Bacteroidota; class Bacteroidia; order J057; family J057; genus CAYGTH01. The sequence goes on along the minus strand of CAYGTH010000742.1, from coordinate 2,718 downwards.
AATGATTTCATGATCCCAATCAAACCGGCAACTACCGGAGTCGCCATGGAGGTTCCGCTGAAGTTACGGTATTCACTGCCGGGAAAGGCAGAGATCATGTCCACGCCTGGGGCTGCAATAGGCATTTTTAGGCTGGTATTGGTATTGGAGAAGGAAGCTTTGTTCAATTGTTGATCGACAGCTGCCACGACGATGACCCCTTCAATATTTGCAGGGGAGAAGTATTTGGCATCTGCACTGCTGTTACCAGCCGCTACTACAACAATTGCTTTATGCTTATTGATCGCATATTCGATGGCTTCTTTTTGGGCCTTGGGGGGCCCAAAGGGTGCGTATCCCCCCAGAGACATGGAGATCACATCGGCACCGCCTTCGGCAGCATCTATAATTGCCTGAGAAACTGTTTTATCAGAACCTCTGCCTTTGGCATCAAGCGCATGATACCCCGTGATTGTAATGTATTTCCCTTCCCAGTTTAGGGACCCTACTCCTTTTTGGTTATTGGTCGCAGCACCTGCTAATCCTGCACAATGCGTACCGTGTCCATGCCCGTCCTGTCCGCCAGAACTGGCTTTGAAAATAGCGCTAAGGTCTTCGTGATCTCCTTCTACGCCGGTATCGACGATGGCTACCTGGATTTTTTTCCGGGGTTCATGATTTTTGAGAAAACCATACACGCCATTGTAGTCCAGCGACTCTGCATACCATTCGTTTTCGAGGTAGGGGTCATTTGCCAGAAAAGGAACTTTACTTTTTGTGATGTGAGGAGACGACTTAGGCTCAATCAATTCGACCGGGTTGTTGAGGGCAGCGTCGTCGATATTTTCCCGGTCTTTTTGTAATTCTTTTAACAAAAGGCCTTTTACCGCTGAATCAACAAAAACGGTATAGAACTGGGCGAGATCTTCATCTTCGCTCATATCTACATTTTTGAAGGTACGTTCAGCTTCAGCATGATATTTTCTCAGTATCGGTTTGATCTCGGAAATTGTATCATCCGGGCCTAATTCAATCAATAACTCTGCCGTTGCAGGGTCTTGCTTGAAAGTCTGGTTAATGGAATTAAAAGCAATAAGGCCTATATACATCAATCCTGAGAGCATCAGAACCAATAATCCGGGTACCCAGAATAATTTTGCTTGCTGTTTATTCATGGCGAGGTAAACAGCATCGATGGTCATGGCAATGCCAAAATCTGCCAGTAAGAGCGTAAGACGATCCAGTAAACTGGCATGGCCATTTATGAAGTCATAGGCCTCTGCAAGATTTTGCCCACTCCACATAAAGCGGGCGGCAATTGCGACGAGCATCAGCATCAAGGCCGGCAAGGCATTGAAACGCTGACCACGGGCTTTTTTGACAATTCCTCTGCCGAGAAGCAAAAAGGCTATCATCAAAATAGCGGGGCCGAATATATGAACAAATTTAAGTTCCATAATTACCTTTCCTTTCCGATCTATTGCTTAAAAACAAAAAAATTATAGCATCACCACATGCTATAATTCCTGTTATACTTTCTCAATACTGTCAATTTCTACGTTGGCACCCCACATGAAAATGGTAAATACATCCGATGGACGGACCGTAGCTTTTATGTGCAGACCTTCCTTTCGAAAAGGTCTCGGCAATCCATCAACGGGATAAAACTTCTGCCCCGCCTCTCCCTCGATGCCCCAAAAGCCACCAGAAAGATCTACATGTACGACTTTACCAGATATTTGCATATGCAACAAACGTGTGTATTCTAAATTTTACGCACAGGATTCATACAGGTTTCAATGTGAAAGGGCTGCTTGTGAGTAATGGCCCACGTAAGTGAGCAGGTAAATAACCATTCATTATGTTGAATGATCATAGTTTGGCTTAACGTAAGGGGCTCCGTAAAGGTTCTATACAGGTAATATAAATCACAAGAATGCCGCGTGAAGATAGCTCTCGTTTTTTGCGCTGAAATGGGTAGATTCGGATTATGCGGATTTAATGGTAGCCAGTTGCCGCTTCTGGGAATTGGATATACACGGCTTGGAGATCCTGGATCAGTCTCCAGCCTCGACTGAAATATATTTATCCAGGGCATGTAAGAAGAATGAAATCGGAGCGACTCATTACATGTGTTTTTTACATAAAACGGCTAGCGCTGAATTCAATTCGTGAAAACAGATCAAGAACAATTTTTGGAGCACATGGCGAACCATCAGGGGATCGTCCATAAAGTGTGTCGCCTCTATTGTGCAGATCAGGGAGATCGCCGGGATTTGTTTCAGGAAATTTTATTGCAATTATGGCGGGCATGGCCGCGCTATCGGGGGGAGGCTAAAATCTCTACCTGGATGTATCGAATCGCACTGAACACCGCAATCTCGGACCTGCGAAAAAGAAAGCGCCGACCAGAACTGGAACAAATGCCGGAGGGAGAACTTAAAATCGGGATGAACGACCCCTCCCTGGAAGACCGCGAAAAGCGTACTTTTTTATATAGGGCCATTAACCAGTTATCTAAAGTGGAAAAGGCCATTGTGATGCTGTACCTCGAATCCCACAGCTATGAGGAAATCGCTGAAATCGTTGGAATTACGCCTAATCATGTGGGCGTAAAACTCAGGCGGATTAAACAAAAACTCAAGCAGCTGTTAAGCCCCCATCTCTTATGAACTTACAAGAGCTCAAACATATTTGGCAGGAAGCGGATTCGCAGCAGGAATTCGACCACTTTTCTAC
>CAYGTH010000741.1:0-3234 GCA_964352745.1 uncultured Bacteroidia bacterium | reverse complement strand
GGGCTCATCTGCAAATAGCTTGTCCGATACGTTTCGGAAAAGTGCCGGATGCTTTGTGATCGGCGAAGTGCTCAATTTAGAAAACAGCTTCAAGAGGATTTTTTCGAAGGTTTGTAGTTTTCGTTTTTTTTGAAGGAAGCGCCGGGTTGATTCTACCGCATAGCGGAGTACGATCAAATTGCCCAATTCGTAGTGAATAATCAAATTGAGAAAACGGGAATAACTCAACATATCCCTGCGGTTGGAGTCAAATTTTCCCGACAGAATCCGATTATTACGCCGGAGGGCTTGTTTAAAATCGCCTTTCAGGAAGAATAAATACGCAAATTGATAATGAAAGAGCAGGCGGAAATCATCCGGTATTTTGTGCGGATGTGCCTGCAAAAAGGTATCTACCGTTCCAATTAATGCCAGTCCTTCTTCCACATTTCCCAGGTCCCGATACATTTCCAATTCCACATTGTAGGTATGCAAGAGGGGCTTGATCAGAAACGCGCTTTGCCCTGGCAGGTCATAAGTCCTGGGAATTGCCCGTATCTTTTCCAATAGCGCCGGAATATATCCATAGTGCTTGGTGTGCAGACAGAGCCCAATTTTATTATTGATCGAGGTCAGGTAAGAACTGGGATTGTCTCGTATCAGTTCCGGTCTTTTTTCCAATAATACAATCTGCGCATCTACTTCGCGATTGGCCTGCCGCAAGTCGCCTGAGAAATAGAAACAGGCCTGCCGAATATAATGAAACAGAATTTGCGAAGGAGGAGAAGCAGGATAGGCTTCCGTTTGCAGCAAAGGATTGGCCAGTAAGCTTTCTACCCTGCCGCCTTCGGTTTCATTGATCCGGTCGTAGAGGTTTACAGTTAAGTCAAACAACTGATTGTATTGATTCAGTTGCGCCAGGGTTTGGGTTTCTTGTTCGATCAAGGGATTCAAGGCAGCGAAACTTTTTCCCGTACCGGCCTGAGCCAATAAAACCCGGCGCTGCCACCCTTGCACCTGCAACAAGAGGCTTTGCTTCTCATATTGCCGGGCCAGACCCTCCGCTTTTCTGAGTTGTTGCCAACATTGATCAAACAACTCCCGGTCAAATAAAATCTCGGCATTACGCAGTAAATCGTGGATTTCAGCCTCCTTACTGGCCTTGCTGTGGTAATTCCGCAGGCTTTTGAGGATCAGTCGGCTGAGGTAGTTTTTGGTAACGTGGAGTTGGCGAATGAATTTTTCTCCCTCAAACTGCTTCCTTATCTCCCCTTCATCATACAAGGCCTGTTTATCAATCGCATCGAAGAGCAAGAGGAAATTATTATCGTTTTTGTGGTGCTGGGCGAATAAGCGGAAATAGCGCTTTTCGGACTTCGAAAGCGATTGTATGAGGTTAAATAGAGATAATTTTTTCACCGTTGATTTTTACGTTTTTGAATCAATATACTATATTTTAATTTTAAAATCTCATTGCTGTACACTTTTGTACCCTTGTGGCGGGTTGGCCCCCAAAATTCGGTGAACTGGGGCGGAATTGGGGTGTTGGGCTAGGATTTTGGCGGTTTTTGGCTACTTTTTGACGCTAAAAAGTAGCAAAGGATATAGACATAAGCGGTAAAGAAAAAGGGTGATTCAGTAAAATAGTGATGAATTAAGAAATGTTTTTATCTCCGAATAGACTTCTACATAATATTGGATATTGCTGCCAAAATTCGCAACCCCGATCCAGGTCCCGAGTATAGCTAGTTAACCTTACTTATCAGCTAACCACATTAACATTTCAGTATCATGGCAAATGCAATCAACTGGTTTGAAATCCCTGCTTCCAACTTTGACAGAGCAGTAGAGTTTTACGGAAAAGTCTTTGATTCGGAGATTCACCTCAACGACATTCAGGGCATAAAAATGGGCTTCCTCCCAACAGGTGGTGATCAGGAACAAGCTGTAGGCGGTGCGGTAATCGCCGGGGAAGGGTATGTTCCCTCCGCAGAAGGTGCATTGCTCTACCTCAATGGGGGCGAAGACCTGGATGAGCCCCTGGGCCGGGTAGAAAAAGCCGGTGGAAAAGTCGTCTTACCCAAAACTCAAATCTCTGAGGAATTAGGCTACTTTGCGATCTTTTTTGATTCGGAGGGAAACAGACTCGCTTTCCATTCTCCTAAATAAGTAAGTAGATGGGCAGATGTTAGGATGGAGTATTTAGACAGGATATGATTGATTATCAGATCGATACAGTCTTTGCTCTTTATACTAAAATCTGTCTACTTGCTTACTAAATAATTTCGGTTCTGTGACAATTTCCACGGGTGCTGGCTCCCATATTATGTGTCGGCGGATAAATCCGCCGCTACAAGCCCGTATAGGCGAATTTATTCGCCTGCTTCTTTTTGCCAGCGGGCATCTCCGCTAAAATTGTCAGAGAACCATTATTTTTTGATACAGTTCACAGCAGAAACTGTATAAGCCCGTGCAAAGACGCTAAGCCAGAAATGAATCTTCATGGATCGGCTTGCGTCCTTGCTATTTTTTGTAAATTATGCCCATCAGTTTTACGCTCTTGGCTATATCACAAAGGTTCGCAGAGCAGGCACAGAGAGGCACAAAGGTTTTATGATTGATCTGCAATTTCAACCCGGTAAGTCAGTACCTAACACAGAACCTAATTAGTTTATTCGTTCCAACTTTTGGGTATCTGCTCAAGTATTTGAGGGTTGCAACGAATTCAGGGCAGGTTCCTTAGTACAAAACGGTTCTTGCATAAAGAGGTAGTCATAAATCTCTAGCCACTTTTTTAATAAAGTGGCGCAAAAATCGCATCGGCCAATACCAGCCCTGCAAGCCTCCCCTGCTCCCGATGGCCGCTGCATGGCCAGCGCTTGGGTAGCCACCCGCCTTAGAAGGTGAGTATATCCTCGAAGGAATGCTTACTAAAGCCGTAGGCTTGCGCGCAGGAGAAGAAGCACTGCTTCAACGGGCGCGCGCGGATGGCAAGTGCGCCGGCCTTGGTTAGCCCGTTTGGAGGTTTTGGCTACTTTTTGCGGTAAAAAGTAGCAAAGGGGTTTTTCCTCAGCCCACAAAAAACCCTCTTCAAAATAGACACGTAGTCGATTTTTTGAAGAAAACATTATAATTTATTGGATATCAGCGAAATAAGATTTTTAAATAAATTCACCAACTCAACACGCATGTCATATCTCAGTCCTGACTTTATTACCTTCTTCAACGAGTTAGCGAATAACAACCACCGCGAAT
>CAYGTH010000740.1:0-3258 GCA_964352745.1 uncultured Bacteroidia bacterium | reverse complement strand
GGAATTGCAATGGCAGGGGAGCGCCTTCCGTATATGGCGTTCCGGTTTCTCCATTGATAATGGCAGCTGATTCGTAATCAGTCATATTCTTGACTTCGAAACTCAGGCTCGCCCGTCCATTTTTTCCCCAGACTATATCCCGGGTGATTCTCAGATTGAGCCAAAACCAGGAAGAACCGACTTCGCTGAAGGGTTGATCATCGATACGCTCATATTCCGGGCGGCCTGTACTACCATCGATCCTGTTAAGGGTAAAGGGGGTATAACGCAGGCCTGATTTCCAGGATCCTGATAGGGTCGCACGAAATCCTTCGAGGGGAACAGGCCCCCAGTAAGAAGTCGAATCAGGTGTAAATATCAGTAACATTTTGACATCAAAAGGCCTGTCCCATGCCAGAAACTGCTCTTTGGTAGTGGTAATAAATCCGAGCTGACGAATTTGAAGGGCAGATTCTGCGGCACTATTGGACTTGCCAGTTGCGATGCTGTAAGAACCTGATAAACTACCTGTGAACCAGTTTCCTATTCGCCGGGTCAAGCCTACTTCGAGACCGCGAATTCGGGCGTAATCCTGGTTGATAAAAAAAGTCTTTTCCGTAAAGGAACCCGTTACATCCCGGATTTCTACCGGACGACTGACGATGTAGTCAAATTTGTCATTATAGAAAGCCGTCATAGTCAGGGCCAAATCCTTGGTCAATTGGGACTTGAGTCCTACTTCGTATGAGACAGTTACTTCTGGATTGATATTGGGGTTTCCAAGGTTGGAAAGGATCGAGCGATCCTGATATACGGGATCTAGCCCAGCGTAGACAAAGCGAGGGTGAGGTAGTCGCATCGCATGGCCATAGTTGAAGTATAATACATTGTTTTCTGTAACGGGAAAGGAAACCCTTAAACGAGGTAAGAGACGGGCTTTCCACCTGCGCCCCAGGAGGGCAAAGGTCTGTTTTTGGTATGCTTCCCGAGTGGGATCCAATACCGGCGCTTCCGGATTTTCGACAGATTCATCTGCAAATTTGCCCGGTGCCCAGTAGTTGAGGCGGGTGCCAAGTACGGCGATGATTCCTTTGTATCGGATTTCATCTGAGATATAAAATCCACCTGTAGAGGGTCTTACTGCCCAGAAATCACTGCTTCTTCCCAAACTGGTTGAGGGCGTGGTGAGGGTATCATTGACCTGAATGGGGGCACCTACCCAGGGACGGGTAACATCAATCCATTGGTAGTGTTGCTCCTTGTGTTCCTGCCCAAAAGAGAAATAGTGAATTTTATTTTTGGATTGGTAGGTGAATTTTGTTTTGAGGGTATACTCTTCAGCGAAGTGATCGTGCCATAAGGTGGCGATACCCCCATTGTTATATAGCCCCGGCCCGGGGAAAACGAATACAATGTCCCCATTGGGATTGAAGACATCTACAGGGTCGGTTACGATCGAAGCAGGATCGTTGATCTGATCCACCGTTTCTGTCCGAAACGGACGGCCATTGGCATCGGCCCGGAGGTTGGTAAACAAACGCCCGGCTGCCAGATCGAAAGACCAGCGGTCACTCAGCAGCCCCTTAAGATTGAGAACCGTTAGGTTGGAATGGTGGGTATAAGTATTGGCATTGTCCAGATTCAGGCTATGCACATACTGATACCCGGGGCGTACCACCTCATCGTTCCCAATGATTTGAAGCGACCGGGTACTTTGATTAATGTTCAGGCTGTGTTGATTGGTCAGCGTCAGTTTTAGACCTGGTTTAACCTCGTAGGCGAGTTTGAATGTGTTTGACCAGCGGTTGTCTTGCCGTGGAGCCCACATCGAGTCATTCTTGAATAGGGAACTATGAAGTTGCCGGGCGGTAGCCCGATAAAATTCGTCAGACATAAACATGCTGCCGCTGAGGAAAAAAGTCAACTTATTGCGAATAATAGGACCACTGATAGAGATATTGGCGTCATCGGTATTCCAACTGGCCCCCTGGTTTGGGTTGGAGCCGAGGTTGTCGCGTGAATAACTGGCATTTACCCGAAAATCACGGCTTCCTTCTTTGATTCGGGTCAGGATGACACCAGAAGTACCATTGCCGTATTCCGCATCACTTCCGCCTGTGATCAGCTCAACATTTTTGACAGCCCCTGCATTTACATCTACTCCAAATCCTGTTCCGGCCAAGGGATCCTGGGCATTGATTCCGTCTACCAGATATTCCGTTTCATATACCCTGCCTCCTCGAATTTGAACACCGTCTGGAGTTTGATTCACCCCTAACTGCATTGAAACAATGTCCTGTACATTCTGCACACTCATTTGGGCAATGTCATCCTCGGAGATTTTCGCTTGCGATTTTCCGGATTCCAGATCGATCAGGGTTCTTTCGCCAACAATTTCGACTTCTCCGAGTGTCTGAATCGAAGAGTTCATTGTGACATCCAGCCGTTTGGTTTGGCCGGCGGCGATTTCAATACCATTGTAGAGTTTTTCTGCATATCCGATAAATGCAAACCGGATGGTATAATCTCCTGCTTTAATGTCTTTGATTTCGAAGCGACCGGCAGCATCAGTAAAGGTACCAAAATAGGTGCCTACTACGAATACAGTCGCGCCGGAAAGGGCTTCTCCGGTTGCCGCATCTTTCACGGTTCCAGATAAAGAGCCTGTCTGAGCCACTACAGAGATTGGCAGGAAAAGGATACATGCCAACAAGAAAGATAAACTTCGGGGCATAAGGGTAGAATTGGGTATGGCCCCAAATATCGGTATAGCCGCAAGGAATCACAAAAGAGAAACGAAACTTAGGCTTCTCCGTTCAAAGATTTAATGAATTGTTTGCATTAAATAGATTTCCAATCCACTTTTGCGCGGTATTTCCCTAATCGTATTTCCATGAATCCCATTTCTACGAGCACAATAGAATCCCGAAACGCCCAAATCTCGAATCTTTCGGAAGAGGCCTTGGAAGAATTGATCGACCAGGCGAGTGAACAACAGCCCTTTATGCTTGCCTATTTGATGGCGGCTGGAGAAACTGAGTTCAACGCAGCTGAACAGGAACTTCTGCTGTACACAGGCATTGTGGTTTGGCAAATCATGCGGAAAGAAAGTGAAAAACTGGGTTCGGTTACAGAAGAGGCACTTGAAACTGCCGAGGAAACCAATCGCTTGTTGATCGAATACCTGGAAGGAGAATCCGAGGTTGATTTATTTGAAACCGTTGAAACGGTAATCGGAAGTTATAATCAGGGAGACCTTTTCCGATACATCATTGAAAC
>CAYGTH010000739.1:0-3262 GCA_964352745.1 uncultured Bacteroidia bacterium | reverse complement strand
ACGCTACGAATTCCTGCGGGCATGTGAGGGGGAATATGATGAGTTTCGTCCTTTAGGGAAAGTCATTGCTGTGGAAATGAACGCCGAGAATCTGTCCGCATTGAATATAGAGGTTCCCTTTTCCTTTATGGCAGCCTGGGGGGAAGCCGTTGTGATTAAACCTGGTGATTTCCTGGGTTGCCTGCCGGATTTTTCTGAAGTGTACCGGATTGCACGCAAGGAATTTGAGCAGACCTATGTGCTCGATAACCTGGCTACCTCATAAGTTGCGTTAATCCTCAGGACCCATAATTTCTGTAAGTGATTCCATTAGTCCCTCGAACACGTGTTTGAGGCCACGCATTTCCTGATCAAGCGCCTTCCTGTTTTTTCCTTTCATAGATACTGGCCAGGAAGTCGGTCTGGTCATCATGTGAATCAGGAATTCATACTGTTTCAGGATGGTTCCTCGTTTTTTGTAAGACCCCCCATACTGCCAGGCTTGCCGATAACAATCAATGATAAGCGGTTTGTAATGCGATTCCTTCGTGGTTCCTTCCAGTAACAAACGTAATTCGTATATATTTGCGGGGAAGGTGAGGTTCCAAAAAGAAGGGTTCTTGCGATTTTCAATTGCAAGACGCTCCAGTTTTTGATCAAGATAGGAGGATAATTCAGGATCGTGAGGAAGGGAATCTCCTTCATAATATGCAATCACTGCACGAGTTGTTTCCTGGTTGAGACGTGCATATAAATCCCGGGTGTCAATCCCTGCAAGTTCTTGCCCCTTGCTATATGCTTTTTCAGATGCTTTCAGCGCCTTGAGGCAGGGAGTGGCTGCATGCTCCACAATCGCCTGGCGTTTATAGGCGGAACCCAGTAGATTCCACCGTTCTGTAGTTTCCCCAAGCTGGAGGACTAACTTTAGTTCAACAATAGCCTCATTGATGAGTTCCTTACTGGTTCTTGTGCTTTCAGATTGAGGGTCGGATTCTGCATGGCATTTGACCGCCCAATGTGCTTTCAAGTTGGCAAGTTGTTCCAATGTTTTCATCGAATAGGTCGCCTTTTCAAGTCGCAGGCTTTTTTCATACAGCTCTACTGCTTCTTTAAACATATCCAGTTCCGCATAAGCGATTGCAAGACCTTCAATGACTTTCCCTTCCGATAGCCATATTTCAGGCAGGCGCCCCCTTATTTCTAACAATCGCCGCCTGAGGGTCTTCATCCAACGGTTGGAAGCGGATTCAGCATCATTAATGATATTTTCGAGATCAATCAACACTTCTAACGGATCTACATAAGGCGGCGGTTCACTATGACTTTTTTCTCCTCCTCTTTTGAGGGAATAATAGGGGTCTCCATAACATTGATATGCTCCCCAGGTATTCGTTTTCGGGTGGGTCTCGTAAGTCACTTGCCGAGCCAGCCGAACAGATTCTCCAAACCTTTCCCCGTTCAAAAATTTCTCGTAAAACGTCTCTGAAAAGGTTTTGGCTGCATCATCCTGGACAGCCCAGCCCGCTGCGATCACTGCACGTACCCCCATGCGGATGAGCTGTGTACCGAGGTTAGCAGCCAGTTTATGGCGATCTTGCTCCAGCGCTTCAGATTCCGGATTGGATTTTCCTAAATGGCAACAGTTAATAAAGACAAAATCTGGAACAATCCGCATTTGGTTAATGACGGCCGGGGTCAGATAGGTGTCCCCGCCCAGTACCATACCTGTATGTTTATCGCTGGTGTACTCCACGACTCCATGACCCGCAAGGTGAATAAGTTGGTAGTTATCCAGAAAGAGGGCTTTAATGATTTCAGCGGAATTCCCTCTGACGACCTTTTCCACCTCGTACTTTTGACCTTCCAGTTTGTCTCCTACCAGATTGGCTTCGTCCTGTGCGGCTGGTAATTCCAGTAAATTACTTTTGGGATCACCGATTACAAGCGCCTTCTTTTCCAGAGCAGCCTGTACCTGAGACCGAAAGTTCGTAACGGTTAACTGCCGAAGCATCCCAGCCCGAATCGCTACGGGCGTTGTTTCGCCACGGGAAGGATCATGCAGTAGCTCCCATGGATAAGCTGCTGAGGCTGAATCTACTATCCAAAGGATATTTTTTCGGTCACTGGCATAATCTTTAAATGCATTAGGGATGAGTAACTCAAACATGGCACGAGCCAATGCTAAATCTCTTTCTGACTGACCCACTGACTGTTCGATTAGGGCATCAACTATTGCGCGCTGGGTAGGCAAGTTAGATTCCTCTGCGCGTGCCCGATCTGTTAGGGCAGTAAATCGCAATGGCCGGATCGAATCGCTGGTTTGCGTAGAACCATCAGTTGTTTCCTGCTTACCTTCTACTTTAAATCTGTGCCACCAGTCCACCCCTTCTTCGTCGAGTAATTGTCGCCGGCCCCCCGCTACCTTCCGTACATAGGGCTGGCTGATGGAAAACTGTTCAAAAGGCTGCTCAAGGAGAATGGATTTTATTACCCGCATCGCCTGAATGGCGCGTGTTTCATAAATTTCAATGATTTCTACTTCCTCAATCGGTCGGAGCCCTTTGGTATCCAGCATGCTAATACGCTGATTTGCCCGTTTGACACCTGTGAGGAGGGAACGAATAGTCCCGCGAAGGGTCAATCCCCCAAAGCCGCTTCCGATCAATAGTGTCGATACACCCAGGGGTTCTGGTTTGTCTGCATCTGTTGCATTCGCCTCATGTAGCGAAGCCTCTCTTTGTTGGAGGGCGAGAACCATCACAGCATGACTGAAAGAACGTTCCAGTTTACCCGTATTGAGTTCGCCAAATTCTCCGAGACCGACCACAATCCCCCCGGGAGGATGAGCACCGGCCTGAAGAATCACTTCAGCTGTTTCAATTTCACCGGGATATACGCCCATCTGATGGCGATCAACCAAACGATTTTTCAGGTAGTAATTCAGTGCCTTTTCAGCACTTACAATCCCGTCGCCCTTATGATGCCCTACTGCTACTGGGAAGTGTGCGTTTTCCAGGTTGCCGTGGCTGACATAAACTTTTACGGGATCAGTTGATTCAGGGGCTATTTCGTGATATCGGGGGATCATTCCGGTAGCTGCGGATTCGAGTTCAGCAGCACCCGGAAATACATTGACTTGTACCGCTTCAAATATCAAGGAACCCCGGGTAGCGCGGGAGGTCGGGGCCTTTTGCTGCAAGCGGGAAGTCGTACCGGATTCCAGGAGCTCGAGGATGGCTGCAAAGCCTGGCGGATGAGCTGCAAGCCTTCCGTGTTCTACCTC
>CAYGTH010000738.1:0-3313 GCA_964352745.1 uncultured Bacteroidia bacterium | reverse complement strand
TCAAGCATATCTGGCAGCTAAATAATGTTGAAAATGGCGAAAGCCAAACTAAGAATCGAGTTCAAAACGTCATTTTTCATGCTGCTTTACGAGCAGATCGCTCCCACAAAACGGTCTGTTTTCCTTTTTGATATCGTACAAATCCGCGAATCAGGCTCCAATTCATCATGAGGAAATAAAAGGGAACGAACAAAGCCCTTACCCGAATTTCTTTTTGTTCTAAGCGCCAGCCCAACAGGCCCATCGCATAGAAGATCGCCTGACCAACCGCCAGCGCGATATAAATGCCCCCTTGTGTCCAGGCCAAAATCGGCGCAAGAATAGCCATGATCATTAAGCCTAACGGAGCGAGTGTCCACCTGATTACCCGATGGGAAATAAATTGAAAACTCAGCTTTCCATACCGGAACAGGTTGAACAATCGACGGAGCCGCCACATTGCCTGAAAAGCTCCGGCGCTGATTCGCACTTTTCGCTTCATTTCTTCGGCAACCGAAGCAGAAGCACTTTCCATTGCATAAGCATCCTGTTCATAGGCGATGACGTAGCCTTCTGCAGCAATCGACATGGTCATCACAAAATCTTCGATGATAGAATCTGTCGGCACAGCGTGAAACAGATCCCGTCGAATTGCAAACAACTCTCCTGCAGCTCCCATTACGGAATGCCATTCTCCATCCCATTGCTTGAGTTTGGATTCGTACTTCCAATACAAGCCTTCCCCCGCAGCACTGGCAGTATCTTTTGTTTCCATCAATACCCTTTTTTCACCTGCCACCACCCCGACTTCAGGCTTTTGAAAATGCCTAACCATATGTTTGATAGCCGATTCATTGAGGAGCGTATTTGCATCCGAAAACACGACAACCGGAGAAGTAATGCCTTCCATCGCCCGATGCACTGCCGCTATTTTCCCTTTTCGCTCCGGCTGGTGAAGCAAGCTCACCTCAGGATATGCCCGAACCCGATCCGGGGTATCATCGCTTGAACCATCGGTTACCACCACGATCTTCATTTTTCCAGGAGGATACTGTAATGAGAGGCTGTTTTGAATCTTTTGCTCAATCACTTCCCCTTCGTTATAGGCTGCAATCAAATGGGTAACCTCAGGCCAAAGGTCCAGATCCGGAGTTGTTGCAGGGCCTTTCAGCAGTCGCTTGAACTGCACCAATCCATACAGGAGAATTCCATATCCGATATACGCGTAAAACAGAATTGCCAGGGAGAACCAAAACAAAATTGAGAGAAATAACATGTAAACAGATTAAGCAAACAGACACGTCAGATTCGGTACTGCGATCTGCAGCACGATCATAATTTTTGGAAATTTGGGGGTGAATTGTGTGTTTCAGGAGCCTTGCCTTATCCGGCCTTAGCTCTCAGCAGTACATATTTTTGTTTGAATACCTGATACCAATAGCGATACGCTCCGCCCAGATCCCAGAGGACCTGCCAGGGTCGGACCGGAATAAGTCGAACCAGTTGCCATTGGTTGATACACACCATCAGCAGGATAGCGAGTACCGTGGCATAAGCAGCACCGGCAAGGCCCAGGAGGGGTATCATAGCAGCATTGAAGGCCACATTGATGAGGACGCCCAGCATGACATAATGAAAATTCATTTGAGGCATGCCGATTGCGTCCAGCGTGGTCCCAAACATACGGGCCCAGGGTTTGAGCAGGGCAAATATTAACAGAATTCGCAGGAGCAGTACGGCGTCTTCATATCCCGGCCCTGCTATCAGCAGAATTACGTAGGGGGCCGCAATGGCTAAGCCTACACACACAGGAAGAGTGAGGGCCAGCATCTCGGCTGTTGTTTTCTCAAATAGCCGGGCTACCCGCTCCGGGCCTTCTTCCTTCCAGGCCTTACCAATTCTGGGGAAAGCAGCGATTGCAAGCCCCCTAAGCGGCACCTCCAAATACCCCGTCATCCGCAGGGCAACATTGTAAGGCGCAACCGCATTCGGCCCGAGGAAAAAACCAATCATCATAACATCTACCCGCTGCAAGAGCATCGATCCCAGGTTACTCCCCAATACAAACCGCCCATAATTTGAGAGTTTGCCCATCCAGCTCAGTTGGGGTTTTCCCCAGGTGAATAAATGCCTGCGATAGATCCATACCACACCAGCACCTATTGCTGCTGCTGCTGCCTGAAGCCAGATAATCTGATGTAAAGCAGGTACATAGTCCATCCCCCACCAGAGGGCCATTACCAGGCATTGGCCCCCTCCATATATGAGATTCCCGACCACTACCCCCCGGAAATCCTGACGAGCGATTTGAATATATTCCAGGAAACGAAGGCCTCCCAACCCGAGCATAAACAAGCCATACCATGCGGTAAGGGCAGGTAAAGCAGGCGCAGACCACCATTGTGCGAGTAAGGGAGCGATTAGCATAAAGAGTCCCCACAAAACAATTCCCAACAGGAGATTCAAGAGGTAGGCAGACCCAATAATACGCCGTTCTTCCTCTGGATTCGCTTGAAGAAAACTCACGAGTCCATTTTGAATAAATCCTGCACGGGCCATCTCAGCCATAGAGAGGACCGTAAGGTATAAGGCCCACATCCCGTAGGCTTCCCGACTGATGAGTCGCAGGAGAATCAACAGGGAAATCAGCCCGAAGCCCTGGCTTGCCAGTTGCCCGACTACCGCCAGCAAACTACTATTTCGAGAGGACTTTGGGGAATTACTCATACCATTTGATGTTCAGATTTCCTTACAAGCTCCTGGTAAACTGAAACAATTTTGCGACCCAGCTGATCCCAGGAATAGGCAGATTTCACTCGTTCCCGGCCCCATTTCCCCATTTCTATGGCTCGTTCCGGATCCATTAGAATCCTGTTGATGGCAGTGCTAAATGCCGCTGCTTCGGGTTCATCGACCAAAATGCCTTCGACACCATCCGTTATCATTTCCGGTATTCCCCCTACCCTACTCGCCACTACCGGCCGGCCTTTACTCATCGCCTCCAATACCACCCGTCCCTGTGGCTCATAGCGGGAAGGCACAACCAGAATCAGGGATTTATTCATGTATTTCAAGACTTCTTCCGGGGCAATTGCCCCGGTCCACTCCACTCGATGGGACAAGTCTTTTTCCTCGAATTGTTGTTCCAATATTTCACGTTCGGGTCCTGCCCCCACCATGTATAAATTGACATCATCAGGCAGTCCCATTAATATATCAGGTAATAAATCTACCCCTTTCACTTGTTCCATTCTTCCGGCGAATATGATCCATTTTCTTCCTGCCGGCGGTTTGGTGAATGCTTGTATCTGCGCATCGATCCCATTTGGAATCA
>CAYGTH010000737.1:508-3322 GCA_964352745.1 uncultured Bacteroidia bacterium | reverse complement strand
AAATTGCCCGGCGAATGATCTATGCCATCATTGTATTGGATGTCCTGTGGGTGGCGATGATAATCGGCCGGGTCATGTTTGAGCCTGCCCTCAGTGAGTCCGGTCGATTGCTGATGATGAGCCTTGCTGTGATCGTGGCCGGGTTTGCGCTTGCACAATACCTCGGCATTCGTGGGATTCCGCGCTCGATCTCACCTTCAGTTATTGTGTTATTGCTGGTTAGCAGCCTGTTGAGCGGATGTAGCTAGTATGATTTGCGGAAGCATGTGCATACTGAGCTACAGATAGATGCGGAGGCAGAAACAATAGGGCGCTCATCCAATCAAGTGCCTCAGCGCATGGCTGGACAGGATTAGGCACTACTCAATTTGACGTGGTATTCACCAATACCTGGAAATCAGGACTTATTCGGGCATTTTTTCACCCCTGGCCTATGCATGAAGCGCCCATCTGAATGTCAGTTAAGTGTATGTGCTCAGCTGGTTTCCGTGAAGACACTCTGATAGGGGGAGACTGGAGTCTGAATGAGCGAGGAGTTATACTGACGGTATTTATGAGGGGTAGAATTCCATATTTTTTGCCCGGTTTTGCAAATTTTGCTAAGGCCATCCAGGATTTCTTTTTCCAAACGATTACGTTTTGTATGTGCTGCAGGCTCATAAAGGGCAGATTCATACGCTTCGCATTTGAGGGCCAATTCCGAAATGAAGCCTGCATATATACCATGCTGCGTAAAATGTGCAAGGTCGCGGGCTGCGTAGACCAGTTTTTCATTGCATTCGGCGAGAAACTGATCTTTGTTTTGAATATGGATTCGCTTGTTTGTATATAAATTCATAGCCTTTTTTGATGAAATAAGATAACTTTGAATTGGGAGAGGAATTCCCTCTCCCAAGGCATTACAAACCAAAGGCATAAAAATATTCACCCGGCAAGTCTTCATAGACGCCTTCAAACAGCACACCTCCCTCGCCTTTGTCTTCCAGGTGCTTGATCAGTTTATCTACATTTTCGATGGTTTGGTGGTCGGCCTTTGTGATAATAAAGCCTTCTTTCATTTGGGTCTGTTTTCGCAGTTTTCCCGCGTACAATTTATTGACTTTCACGCCGCCGTTAATCTCTAATTTAGCGGCGGTTTTTTTATCAATCGTTTGAAGATCTGCACCCAATATCGCTAACATCTCCTTGTGCTCTTTTTCAACAAGCTCTGTGTTGCCATCGCGGTTATTGAGGGTTACAATTATCGTTTTTTCTTTTCCTGAGCGATTGATGGTTAGGTTTACCTTGTCTCCCGGACGCTGACGACCGACTATCTCCTGGAGTTCTGGTGCCTTGTGGACTGTGTTCCCATTTACGGATTGGATTACATCGCCGGGTTTAATCCCCGCTTTTGCGGCAGCGCTGTTTTCCAGCAGACTATCCACGTATACGCCTTCGGTTATCGAGAGGTCTTTTTCTTTGGCGAGATTTCCATCTACATCGCGGATCAAAATACCGAGAAAACCTCGTTGTACAATGCCGAACTTACGTAGATCGGATACAACTTTTTCAACCATATTGGCAGGTACAGCAAATCCGTATCCGGCGTATGATCCGGTGGGACTGGCGATTGCTGTATTGACACCGATCAGTCCGGCCTCCATATTGACAAAGGCTCCACCACTATTGCCGGGATTAATAGCTGCATCGGTTTGAATAAAAGACTCAATAGCAGACTGATTTGAAAGAATATTGATGTTACGACCCTTGGCGCTAACGATTCCTGCGGTTACAGTGGAATTCAGATTAAAGGGATTCCCTACGGCCAAGACCCACTGCCCTACCCTGACATCATCCGAATTTCCAAACGGGAGAAAGGGCAAGTCTTTTTCTTTTATCTGAAGTAATGCCAGATCTGTTGAAGGATCTGTCCCTATCACTTTCGCTTTATAAGTGCGATTGTCATGCAGCGTTACTTCGATATCCTCGGCCTGATCAATTACATGATTGTTGGTTACAATGTATCCATCTGCTGTGATAAGCACCCCAGATCCGGTTCCTACTTTTGCTGGAGGCGATTGGTTTCGGGGATTCCGCTGATTTCGATAGGGAGTTTGAGGAAATCGCCGGAAAAATTCCTCCCCAAAAAAATCCTCAAATGGATTTCTCCCTTCCGGAAAAGAATAGGTTTGAGAAGGATTGCCTAGTACAGTAGATTTGATATGAACAACGGCAGGCATGACCGCATCTGCGACTCCGGTAAAGTCGAGTGGGGCATTTTCGTGTGGAGTACTAATATTGGATGTTGATAAAGGACGAACAGCATTTACGTGTTCGATTGTTAAGGATTGGTCAGCAAATTGCATGTCGACAATCCAGAAAACCCCGATTGTCAGCGCGCTTCCTAATATTGCTGCAAGCAATGTGATTCCCAGTGTATTTTTCATCAGAATATGTTTTTAGTCGTACTATATCGATAGGGGATACCACAACCCATCCTGGAATGGGTTGTGGTATTATGCAGGTAGCTTAGTGCAAGTGACACTAAGTACCTGTTTGCCCGTTAGGAAATTTTAATAGCCCGTGGGGGACGGACCTTTGCCTCCTCCCGCTTAGGAAGCAGGAGATAAAGAATACCGTTCTCGTACTTTGCTTTGATGTTATCTGCTTCCACGACTCGCTCAGGTAAGGAAAAGCGGCGTTTGAAATTCTGAAAGAAGAACTCCCTTCGCAAATATTTTGCGCTATCAGTAGGGGGCGTGTCTGCCTCCTCAAGATCAACAGAAATGACCAGGTCGTTGTGATCCAACTGGATGTTGAAGTCTTTCTTTTCCA
>CAYGTH010000737.1:0-498 GCA_964352745.1 uncultured Bacteroidia bacterium | reverse complement strand
CCAAGCCAGGGGCTACCATCTCTACCTGAAAACTGTCTTCTTTTTCCTGGATATTAACCAGGGGTGCAGAATTAACGGAACGAAATGAATTGCCAAGTGGCCGGTTGTGAAAATCACGGATAAAAAAATCATCAAATAAGCCAGTTAGAGCTGGGCTTGTACTTTGGAATTTTTGGATGGTTTTCATAATGTTATCCTCCTTTCAATTTAATGTTTGACAAAAAACTTAATTGAAGAACAAAACTATTCTACACTGTATCTCGAACCATAAAAATGCCAAACCCTCAAAAATGACGATATGGCCTGTTTTTTTGTCATAAATGTGCCCAAGTGTCAGATATGAGGCATTTCTGTAAAAAATAAATCGCAACTGGGCAATATTACTTCTGGAAGGGAACTGGTAAAATGCAGGACATCTTATTACCTTCGTTTTATGCCTGATTCTCCCCATATCCCCTATCTGGATACAGACATATACCGCGCTGCCGAGCGGCGGCA
>CAYGTH010000736.1:0-3323 GCA_964352745.1 uncultured Bacteroidia bacterium | reverse complement strand
TATCCGATCCAGGTCTCTCTTGGCTTTCAGGGCATTCTGTTCTGCTGTCTGCTTTGCCTCAATGGCGTCCGTAAATATCTTAGAAAAACTAAATGAGACAATCGAAAACGCGTCCACTGATATATTAGACGGCAGCAGTCTTTTCGTAAGGGATTCCTGCATTTCTGAGCTGACTGCAGGTCTCTTGGTGATCAATTCTTCTGCTGTATACCGGGCTGACACCGCTTTCATGACTTCCTGTATGGCCGGGTCAATCATTCGTTCTTTAAAATCTATCCCAATCGTCTGATACACCACATTCGCCTTATCAGGAATAATATGATAATTGAGCGCAACAGATAAAGCGACATCCTGCAGATCAGAAGAAGCCGATGCAGCATCCGTTATTACCTTGTGGATTTTTACATCCATGAGAACAATCTCCTGCATCATGGGCATTCTGAAATGAATCCCTTCATTTAACACCTTATCCTGAACAGCACCAAAATTCAGCACAATGCCTCTTTCCCCTGCCCCAACCTGGGCCCAAGGTTTGAAAAAAACTAATACCAGCAGCAAGCCGGCAATGATTACCAAGATCCTCAAAGGACCTTTCTTCAGTACATTCTTCAGGTCGTTTATGTTATCCATTGTGTTTATTAGTGATAATTATAGCTAAAAAAGTATGTATTCAAGGGTTACCGCTTTACCGGAAAAGTCAGGCTTCCAATGCATGCCCAATACCTTGGACAGCAGGTATAAATCCCATTAAAAACAGGGATTTAGGGGATAGTCGTATGCTATGGGAGATTTATGTTGCCAGGATCTTGGGTCTTTCGGCCCTGTCTGGGCAGTCTCGATTCTCATAAGGTAGGCATAGCCCGTGCTAATTCCTAAAGACGGAAGGGCATGGAGCAGGTAATCAGGGAACCTTGGGGCGTAGTATTCGCTCTCCTTTCTGGAATCTTAGGGAGGAAGGCAGGAGTTATAAAAAACCAGGAATAAGTTCTGCCCCCATAATTAAGGCAGGTTACTTTTTTTTCTTCCCCAACCAGATCGTCCAGTGTTGTACTTGCTCATCCGGACCGATGAAAAACATTACTTTCGCTTTCTTATAGAGTATGAGCTTTCCCCCTATTGCCGCCTGTTCACAGTACGGATCTCCATATTGCTCCCGCACACGTGCTTCAGAATCGCCGACTTCGATCTTTCGGGACGTAGCGCCCCGATAATCCGATGCCGCCTGATGAAACATCATATAGTTATTCTCATCCTTGAAATACACATACAGCTGGGAAGCGGAGTATGCTTTCTCGTACACCTTAGCGACTTCCAACGAATAGACCTCCTTGTCCACTGGCAGGCTAGATAATCGCGATAAAGAAATACCATCCACTTTCTCCGGGTCATCGAGAAAGGGGTCGTATTTTTCGGCTGCGGTCCTTACGGGTTTCCAATCCGCATCCTGACCCGCAACAGCAAGGTTTTGCTGAATAAACCTGCCCAACTGCTCATTGACCTGTACCCGATATACCTCCCGAGCCTGTGCAAATAAAGCATCTCGCTTAGCATTGTCTCCCAGGTAGGCATACAAAATACCTTCTACGATAAGTGCATATCCCTGAGTGGATACCAGTCCCTGATCCCTGGCCAATGACGCAGCCTGCTTCGCCTCTTCCAAGGATTTTCGCAGCAGGGTTTTATCGCCTTTCCATCGCCCCAAAAAGGCATAAGCGCTGGCCAGATTCAGCCGAACACCTGCATTTGTTTCTTCAAGTGAACGACATCCTTCAAACCCGGAAATGGCTTCTTTCAGCATTCTGGTAATCTTTTGCTTCCGAAAAGAATCAGTTTCATTTCCTTTAGTGGTAATTGATAGATAGCTGACCTCGAAGGGGAAAGCGTATTGAATGATTTCTTCTGCTTCTTCTTTGCTCAACAAACTCATGGCCCATAAGGCCTGATTGATCGCCTGGTTGTTACGCACTTCGAACGAACGCGGTTGTTCCTTTAACAGTTTTCGGAAGCAGTCCTCTGCCTGTCCGTAGTTTTCAGTAAGCATAAGGCCCAGGGCCAACTGAAACAGGACCGAGTCTATGGGTTCAAGTATCTCATGGTGCGAAATCGTGATATTAGATTGCGGTATCCCGAGCGCCGAATGGGGTGCAGACGTCTTCTCACTAAAGGAAAACAGGCACATGCTCATGCAGATACCCAGGATTATTAATTTGAGGTAAGAATTCATGGGAATGAGGGAATGGGTGAAAAGATGGGTTGAAATCGTTGAATGATGTCCTGAGGATTGAGTAACATGGGTCCGAGGATATCACGAGCAGTCGCGACATAGGCCTGCTGACCTGATGCGCCATACACTACGTCATTGATCTGGCTTCCGACATCATGGGTCCAGATATGCTGGTACGAGGGTGCGTTTATTCGAATATAACGAATTTTCTGATCGGCACATGCAGTTAGCAGGTACCGCCCTTTACCGATGTGCCAATCCAATGCATTTACGGGTCCATCGTGTGGGATGCGGATAGGATTTGCAAAACGAAACGGCTGCCGCCACGGATATAAGTACACAGCACCATCCCCGCAAGCAACCCCCAGCCAGGCAGCATCCGGAGAAAAAGACAGGGCCTGCACAGGGCCGGGCAAGGTATGGGATCGTACAACGCTTTCTTGCGCCCAATCCCACAGGCTGAGTTGTCCGCTGGCCTCCCCCGAAATCAGGAGACGGCTATCCGGGCAAAAAACTGCGTCTAAAAATCGGGTACCGGTTGTAGCTTTCCCAATTTTTTCTGGAGACTGCCCGGGTCGACGCAAATCCCAGATGCACCATGCAGCCCCCGTCATCGTAGTTAACAAGCGGTTATTGTCTGTTGAAAAATGGCCTTTCAGAAAACTCAGCCCCTGTGGCGGCTGCACCGACCACTGTTGTGCGGGTTCGGTGGCCGACTGAATCCGCAGATTCGTGGCACTGATCCAGGCATAAGATGCGCCATCAGACGAGACCGCCACTGCCTGAACAGCAGTCTCTGTTCGCTGTTGGGAACTCCCCTCTTCTACAGATCGAATTCCCGCACCTTTTTCCTGCGATGCCCACAGAAGCGCCTGCCGGGAATCATCCCATGCCAGGCTACGAACGGCACCAGCGGGAAGTCCCTGTCGAATCGAAGGGGTACGATCGTAGCGAAACAGGTACTTTTGCCCGTCTCCGATTTCGACAGCAACCAAATCACAGGTACCTGCTACACATGCTGCCTGTTCAATAAAGCCAGAGAATTCCCGAACAAAGAGCGTATCTCCTGCCGAAGTACGGATGCTTAGAGCATGGGAAA
>CAYGTH010000735.1:0-3324 GCA_964352745.1 uncultured Bacteroidia bacterium | reverse complement strand
TATGATGCCGATAACCGCATCACCCATGCATTCAGCTCTAAAGACGGAGTGATCAAAGACCTCGATGCAAAATATCTCTATTATCGCCACGGGCCACTGGCCCGAACAGAAATCGGAGAGGACCTCGTACAGGGAATCGACTATCTCTATACCCTGCACGGATGGATCAAGGGCGTAAATGGCAGTCGTCTCTTAGAGACCCAGAATGAGCGCGGGAAAGAAGACCCCGGGCGGGATGGCTACCTCGCAAGCGGCCTCACAGTTGAGAACCTCAACCGTAACTTTGCCTCCGATGTCATGGGTTATCAGCTCAATTATTATGGTCAGGACCAGAGTCTGAAAGACTATCAGGCCATCGGCCGGAATATGAGTTATTTTGAAGATCCCCTCAGGCCGGTTAATGGCGCATTGCAAAGCGCAAGAGAAGACCTCTACAATGGCAACATTGGTTCAATGATTACCGGACTCTACCTGCTTAACAGCAGCAATGTCCTTGCCCCCACCCTCCAGGGCATGGCCTACCAATATGATCAGCTCAACCGGATCAAGGAAGCCCAGGCTTTTGATAACTTTAACTTCACCGCCCAGAACTGGGATGCCAATGCTGGCAGTCATGATGACTATCACAGCCTATACAGTTATGATGGAAATGGAAACCTGGCAAACCTTACCCGTAAGGGACACAGGCCTTCAGGATCAGGGCCCACCCTGGAGATGGATCAGCTTAGCTACAATTACTATAGCGGAACCAACCGGCTTGAATATGTCACAGACCCCACAACAAACAGCTGTGATGACTATGACGATATTGAGGGCCAGTCAGTGCAAAATTATATTTATGATGAGATTGGTCAGCTGACCAGTGATGAGCAGGCAAGCATCGAAACAATTGAGTGGGACCTCTACAACAAGATCCGAAAGATTACTTTTGATGTCTCGGGAACCGATCCCTGTACGAGTCAGCCGATGTCCGCATATCTGCCCGATTTTATCGAGTTTAGGTATGACGGACAGGGAAACCGCATCAGCAAAAAGGTACAGGAGAAGCTTTCCATTGTCAGGACGACTTATTACCTCAGGGATGCTTCGGGCAATGTCATGAGTATCTACAGGAAGGCTGACTCTCTGGCGGGCTCAGCTAGTGCACCCTATGCGAGCTTCCGACAGCGGGAGGTGCCCATCTATGGCAGTAACAGGCTCGGTATGCACAAAGTAGACAGGATTCTTGAAACATGGGATATCATAGGGCAGCCGGTAAACAACATCGTTGAGATCAGTAGCTACACTTCGACTGTTACCGCCCAGGCCCAGACAGGACACCTGACTGAACATACCCGGATACTCGGACGTAAATACTATGAATTGAGCAATCATCTTGGTAATGTACTCACCACTATCTCGGATAGGAAAGTGCCTGTACTTGAGCAGGCAACTACCCTTGAGTACTTCACAGCTGAGATCATGCATGTACAGGATTATTATCCATTTGGTATGCCCATGCCGGGGAGAACTTATGAACCCGGAGATTACAGGTTTGGCTTTAATGGAATGGAAAAGGATGATGAGGTCAAGGGGGCTGGAAATAGCTATACCACGTTATTTAGACAGTATGATCCTAGAATTGGGAAATGGTTGACTATTGATCCCGAGGCAAGACTTTTCACAAGTCTTAGTCCATATTTAAGTATGGGCAACAATCCAATTGTATATAATGATGTCAATGGAGACAAAATTCCAACTACCTTCTATGATAAGGATGGTAATGAGCAAGATGAAATTCCTGAGGTTGTCCAAAAACAATTTAATGATGAATATGGGATAGTATTAGGCTACGAAGATGGGATGCTATTTAAAATAGGAGAAACAGAACCAAAAGGGCCAGTGTCAAACACTGCCAAATCAGAATGGGAAGCTTTCCTTGGAGATCAGGATACTGAAAAGGAGTTGATTTTTGGTTATGATTTTTCGACTTCTCCTGAAGATGACTGGTTTATTGGTGGAAGCTTTAGGAAAGGTTTTTCGGTTCCCATTGCTGGGGGAGTAAAAATTAAGGGGACAAATAGGGCATACATTGATCTTGGCGATTTTGATGATCAAGGTAATGTAACTGGCAGCTATGAATCTTCACCTTCAGGGATCGGAATTCTAGAAAGAAAAGGAATTAAGATCCCAGACTTTTCATCTAGGTCATTTAATCTTGCAAGAACGATAGAACATGAATATTTGGGTCATAATATTGCTAATTTAAGTGATCCACCTCCAGGAAGTCGCAACTTAATGGGCGAAACCGTCATAAAAGTTAATACTTATAGGGATGAAATAGGTGTACCAATTAGGACATTTTATGCAGATAGTCAACCTACAGTGCACAAGGACTATAATGTACTCTTTTTGGGCTTAGGAATAATGCTTCAAGATCGACCAATTACCGTATATGAATTGTATGTAAGATTTAGTACAAAAAGTAACTACAGCGCAAAATGAAAAATATATTTTTCGGCTTTATTTTCACTCTTCCCTTATTGATGAAGGCACAAGATTTTCTAAGTCCTATTGATATCGAATATCTTGAAGATAAAGTAGTAGAATTAGTAAGTTCAGACGAGACATTTTCTCCAGTTCAAGCTATTCACTTTTGGGAGGATACGATTTACAAAAGATTTGTTTATCTGACTCCTAGCTCAGGTTATTCTTTTTATGAGCTTGACTTTCCAATAAAAACCAAACCAGAAAGGAAATCCCTAGTAGATGGGCGAAACATAATGAGACATAGTCGGCTAGATTCTATCCTAATATCTCCATTTACAACCCAATCAGATACAAAATTTCTAATTGTGGAATTGTCTAAAGATGTCTTATTGTCTGGGGAGAAATATTTTCGACTTGGTTTTGATCATGCCCTCTATAAGATACCTCTATCTGTAATGAGAATTAAGAATAATGAAGTGTATTCGGTATGTGAATATGTATGCTCCTTAGTAGTTTATGAAAATAAATCTACCTCCATCTCTTGCGTTTTAATAAATAAATCAAAAAGAGCCGACTAACCAACTTCTCATTCCATGCCAAGCCGTATTCCATCAATTCGCATAGTGTTGTTCCTACTTTTTCTTATGACCAGCAGCGCCTTGTTTGCCCACGAAGACCATTATTACAACAGCGTCTTGGGTCCGGATATGTTAGTTGGGGTGAGTATGGATATGCAGGAGGGTTTTTACCTCTCTCAGGATGGGTATTTGTACGATGTGGTTGGGAGTTATGGGCTGGTTAAGCTTCGGTATGACTACGAAGCAGATGAAGTCTTTTTCGGCGGCGGCAGCTGGC
>CAYGTH010000734.1:0-3331 GCA_964352745.1 uncultured Bacteroidia bacterium | reverse complement strand
AATTGAACGCAGAGATGGGGAGTCGCAGAGAAGAAATGAGAAGACCCTTTGAGAAGTGATATCGTAAAAAAAAGCCCCTCACCTGATCAGGGAGGAACTTTCAATTGCTTATAGATGCTTTAACACTTAATAAACGCTTTATATTTCACAGGCAAAGCACTCCAGGCTTTCTCCTGCCAACTTAAGATAATCGGGATGGTCTGCTGCGTCTCTGGCCACATATTCTCCGATGATATTACCTTGATGCAGGAGGAAATAACCCGGCATCATAAATCCATCACCTTGTTCTGCGCCCACACCGAGGCCTTCCAATACGCCAGCCTGAAAGCCGCGTACCCACATTCTCCAACCAAATAACTGCTTGAGGTTTCCGCGCCGAAGTCCGAACTCCTTGTAGAGTTGTGTATCCGGATTACTGATGTGGGGAGTTCCTGCGAGTTTATACCTTTCCAGCATTTGTTCGGCATACTCCGGTGGCGACATGTGGACGAGTACCAGCTGCAACCCTTTATCTGCAATGTCCTGTTTGATCTTGCCTAAATCCCGCAATACTTCGCGGCAAAAGGTGCATCCAAAATGCCGAAGAAATACCAGCATGACCGGTTTTTCAACAGATAAGTCCAGCAGATTCCGTCCTGCAGAAGTGTGAGCGCTCTTCAGGATTTTTACAAATTCGGGATTCGGAGAGGTAGTAATATTCATCAATATACTAACCTCCGTCAGTAGAAAATTGTTTAAAGCCTCTCGATTTTCCCATCCTGATATCGAATTACCTGCCCCATCAGGCTTCTATCGACCTCGCTCATGACTGCGGCAGGTTTTTGAAGCTCCCGGAGTAAAGTCGCTCCATGGGAAAGCCGCCCCCCGGTTCGGGAAATGACCGCTCGGGCTTGCCGGTATTCTTCAAAATGCCCCGGCTCCAGGGCATTCACAACCAGAATATCAGTCCCTAATGTCCCTTCGACGGTGCCGGGATAAATGACAAAGGAAAAATCCTGTTGGCTTGCGGCTCCACCGTCTTGCCAGAAAGTGCCCGTCTTATTTCGCTCGCCGGGATGTAATTCCAACCAATCGGAACCTTTCATATTCCGATGAAAGCGATGAAACAGCCGCATATTATTATCCCGAAACCACTCTCTCACTTCTGTATATTTCCCACGCAAGCCCGGCATGCCCATTCGGTGTAAGAATCGAATGAAGCCATTCCATTGTGGGAAAGTAGCAATCGGCAGGGCTTCCTGATCAGGTCGCGGGGTAGCGGGGTCACTCTCAAAAGGTAAACGATGGGGCGAATCCGCATGTTCCATCCCTTGATACACGGTATTTCCTTTTCCCCAAAAACTGCCAAAACTGCTGGAAATAGCGGAGTTAATGAGAATATTGGTCCGAACGATGAACACATAATATCGCACAAACCAGCGCATAAGTGCCGATTCCCGGACCTTTGTTTCGGATGCCGCATGCCTTTTTTCCAGCGCGTCCAATTCCCGGACAAATTGCTGCAATTCTGGCGCGACCTGATCCAATGCAGCCCGCGTTATAAAACCCATTTTCACAAATCGCGGGAGATTGCGCAGAAACCGACCGATTCGAAAGGGCACATGCGGTACAGCACCGCCTATTTCATTTGCATACATGCTGGAAGGCAGGCCCCAATCGCTAAAACGCGACAAAAACACATCTGAATTGATATAGGAAGCATCGGCATATATCGCGGTGAAGGGCTCATTGTCATTGAGAACGCGGGTATCCCAGCGACTCATCACCGTGCCAATATAGGGGGCCGCATGACGCTGCGCCTGTTCCATCGCCCGACTCACCTGACGAGGCAATATTTCATCCAGATTGGCGGAAGTCAGGCAGCGTCGCCAGCCATAGGCGGTAACGGGGCGAAGCTGAAGCAGATATAGTTCCTTACCGTCCCATGCCCATTCGATATCGGCATGCACATAATGAAACCTGCGAATGGCTGTTTGCAGAAACGCTTGCAGCCGTTGGCGCGTCAGGCCCGATGAAAGCTCCTGATCAGGTGCCAATTCCCATTCGCCACCCATTTTAGAAACAATCAGGCGATTGCCTGAGCGTGTGCCTTCAAGCAGATTTTCGAGATGTCCCTCCACCCATTCTATTTCCGCACTGATATGCCTGACAAATGCGACCCCTGATACCAAGGGCTCTATAAATTCCTGAATGACCACTTCTGCCATTCCAGATTCAAAAAAATGCTCCAGATGCCTGCGAATATCCGGCTTCTGAACACGAAGAAAGGTCTCATTGAGTCCTGCCTGTGAGTGGTCTATATGGTCTTCATTGCGGTTGGAGGAACGCAAGGCATAAGGCTGATCGGCGCGAATGTCATGCGCCAGTGCTTCATAAGCTTCGAGACTGTTTACAGAATAGAGCCGGGGAACAGGAATTTCCGCCAGGGTTGCTAATTGCAAACGGCCGGACTTACTATGCGCCCGAAACCCTGTCGGGGGACGGTCCATATAAGCGGCAAAACCTTCCGGATCATCTATGTAGGGATAATGGCCCCAGTCAGGATTGATACTCACGGTCAGGTCGGCGCGGGACAATATCGTATCCCAGGCTGCAGCCTGATCTACGCCCAGGACCGCATCACGGGTTCCCCAAATCAGTTCGATCGGCGTTGTAATTCGATCAAATAAGTCCAGCGCGTTTTCGGGTTGAACGATATCAAAATAAGTGGTGAAAGCTCTGCATTTCCGATATCCCTCTCCCATCCGCGCATATTGGTCATCCGTCCAGTTTTGAGAAGAAAACTTTCGGCGGAATATCCTGGGATACTTTCTCAATAACAGGTGAATCAAGTTACGAACAGGTCGGATCGACATGAATTTAACGAAGGTCCGCTCCCATAAAAATGCCCCAACAGGTGCCAGAAGATATACTTTTGAGAAATGGTCCGGCTCGCGAACCAGGGCATGGAGGACTACCAGTCCATTTACGCCTACTACAAAAATCTCATTTCCTGGCTCTGTCATCTCAATCAGGGCTTCCGCCAATTCATCGAGACGCTTGTACTGCTCCGAATCATTGTCCCCAAATCCCGGAAGCTCAAGCGGGACCGGATTTCGGTGCATGAAGTGGGGCAAGGTATCTTCCCACCATGCGCGGGTACTGCCATTGCCGGAAAGGAGGTATAGGGGGTCGGAATCGGTCATAGTCAAAAAACTGGCGACAAATGGGATTTGTTTAATTTATCGAAAAGACGCTATCTATTTACAAAAAAATGTCAAAAAAAATTTGCCCCCCCACATTTATCCGCATATTGAGATACTGCCATATAAAAAACTCCCTTTTTGCAGTT
>CAYGTH010000733.1:0-3340 GCA_964352745.1 uncultured Bacteroidia bacterium | reverse complement strand
TAAGTGCGCTGTCCAAATCCCCGAGCGCAGCATAGGTCGTACCTAATTTCGAGTAGGAGATTGCCAGCCCGTTTTTCAAGGATTCGCTCCGGGGGTTGGCCTGATACAGTTCTTCTGTCAACTTCAGGTCCTCCTGATAATAGCTAAGTGCGCTGTCCAAATCCCCGAGCGCAGCATAGGTCGTACCTAATTTCTCGTAGGAGATCGCAAGGTTTTCCTTGTAAAAAGTGCTGGCGCTGTCTTCCGCCACCAATTGCGCATAGACCTTCCGATACATCTGATACGCTGCCAGGGAGGAAGGGAGTTGCCCGATTTCGGCTTCCAGCTCGCCGATATAGCCATATATATTGCCTTTTTGCCAGATATCGAGGGGCTTGGTGAGGAGGTGGCGATAGTGGGAGAGGGCGCGGTCGTATGCTTTGATATCCTTGAGGTAGTTGGCATAATCGTACTGAACTTCATAATCACTGGTATCTGCTTCAATGACGTCTTCATAGGCAGCCATGGCACTATCTGTTTGATACGCGAGCGCATAGGAGCGGGCCAAGGTAAGGGTAGCTGTTCGGTAGTCCTGTTTTTTCCTTCCCAGCGAATCGACGATCGTCTGGGCTTTGCGCTCTTCGATCACAATGTCATTCAACGATTGCCGGACCTTTGCCTGTTCAAAAAGCCAAATCGCGCTATCCGGCTTGCCAGCCTCCAGGTAGCGCAGGGCCTGCTGGGTGAGGGGGGAGGCCTGTTGAAAATCTGTCCGGACAATCTGTTTGCTCAGGTCGCGGATCAATAGATCCCGCTCTTGCTGTAGCCGGTACATTGTGGCTATGCTATCCAGTAAAATGGCTACCCGCGCGCTGTTTTCAGGCAGGCTTCCAATTTCGGCATTGATCGCTCCCACCTGCTTCTCAAACTCAGTCTGAAACTTCGCATACAGCTCGTCCTCGGGGCATTTTCCGGTTTCACATAGCTCAATGACGACCCATTCGTCAGGCTTACTCCGCACATATACCGTGATGGGGAGATCAGCGCGTGCAGGACGGAAGTTGCCCTTGATGGGCGTGAGATAGACTTTGTCGCCCGGACCTTTGCCCGCTACCAAAAAAGAAAAGGAACCATCTACCTGCGTGACATCACTGCCACCGGGTTTGGCGATGATATTGACGCCTGCCAGGGGAGCACCACCGGGATACCCTTTGATCATGCCATTGAGGCGGTTATTGGCAGAAACATCGGCCTGTGCTGCCAATAAGGAGGGCAAAAGCAGGAGGATCAAAAATAGGAGCTTTTTCATATCCATATCGTGGTAGATTCACTGATTATCTTTTTGCAAAACGATCTTCACTTCCTGTCGCGTAGCCGGATACACCGTGGCCTCCCAGGTGCGGTAGTCGCGCTGCGTAGCGGTGAGGTCGTACTGCTCCGCCTGCCGGAACACGGGAATCACGAGGGCGAAGCGGCCATTGCTGTCGCTCGTTACAAACTGATCACCGATGCTGAGCCGCACGCCAGATAGAAAACGGTTCTGGTCATCGCGCACCGAGCCGCTGATGCAGCAGTACAGACTGCTGTCGCGCTGGATCGTCAGGGTTCTATTATTTCCGATCAAGGGTAGGCGGGTACTGGTTTTCCCATTTGCAAACTGCCAGCCGGGAGCTTCTAGTTCTACTGACACGGTATCGTTCGCAGCCGAAGCAGGCAGTTGCTTGAAGCTTGTGCTTCCGTCCGCATCGAGGTTTTCGCTACGCTTATCGTTTTTCAGGCGCAGGGTTAGCATGCCCTTATTTTTCAGTGCAGTTTTTCCGTCCGCATCTTCGAGAAAAATCGTAAAATCAAAAGGCTGGTTGCAGCGGTCCGCGCTGGTTGCCTGAGCAGGATTGATCAGATACACAAAAGCAAAGACGGCCAGGGCACCTCCAGCCGTAACAAGTTGCTTATACTGAAAGGTAAAAAAACCGGGAATCACAGCGGCCAGGCCCGCTACTCCGATGGCCAGTGCGATCCGAAAGACGATAAACTGCGGTCCGGAAGGGCAGGGCACAAAGACCAGTAGCAGGACGATACCCACCAACAGACCCAGGCCCGTGAGGGCAGGAAAAAGGAGACTGGGAGGAGGAGGGGCCACATCTCCACCAGACGCACCGGGACTGGAAGGCGGGCCACTGACGCTGGTATCATCTTCGGCAAACTTATCTAACAGCTGGACGAGTGCATAGGTGATCTTGCCGATACGGAGGTTCTTTTCTGCCGAATCAATCAGTCCGAGCCGGCTTTCTTTTTCCAGCCTCTGAAAGGCCGCAGATTGCATCAATACCTCCTCATGAAGGTCCTTTCCCGCTGTCGCGGTTAGTAGCACATTGATGGCCTGCTCGATGTTGCCCTTCGCAATGAGGGCTCGTACTTGCTGTTGAATAGAAGGTGGGATCATGGTTTGTGTATATACCTGCGCAATATGCCAAATATCCGAGAATTGGCAAGGGAAATAGAATTTATTACGGAAAAATTCCGACTTTTGCAGCTCAATTGATAAACAGGGAATATGTTATTTTTCAGGAAGTCTTCAACCGCAAAGATTCAGGACATCGGTCAAGTGAAATTCAGTGAAGAACAAGGCTTTATGCCATTCATAGCGGTTGAGCCTTCGAGTAATAAAAAAGTTTACCATTTGTTTTTTGAAGATTCGATGGATTCGATGGCCGAATTGTTCTATGTTCGGGCATTTACATCAGTTGGGCTGGCGTTCCAATTTGGGAAGTATAAAATAGGGTTTGACTTTGATCTGAGAAAGCATCTAAAACCCCTTTCAGGCATCATGAAAACGGGATGGATTGCAATTCGGGATAAGGAGACAGAAAGGATGCTTACCTTTAATTTGGACGCTGTCAAACTGGCCTTCAACCCGGAGTGGCGGGACAAGGTGGTGCCAGACATTATTGATATGAGCTTGAAAGAAAATGGAGTCCAAGTAGAGGATAGGGAAGCCTACGAAAAAAAAGTAATCACGCATTTGGAAAATAATTGGATGGTGGAGGAGGATTAGATTCATCTTGTTATCATTTCGGGCTTCATTTATTTTTATTCGTTGTACGCTTTTTCTAAGTTTGGCGCGCATAGCTGAACCGCAGGTAGTCTATTTGTCTGTTGGCCTTGCGTAAGCGAAAATTGAGAATCATGTCATACGAAAAACTCCAACAAAGACTTTCTAATCAATATCCTGCCATTATAGATTTAGCCAGGAAGGCCAAAAAGAGAATTCCGCATGTGGCCTGGGAATACCTCTCTTCTGGTACTGGAGAGGAAGATTTAATGGACAGGAACAGGACTGCACTTCAGGAAATCACCTTTC
>CAYGTH010000732.1:0-3355 GCA_964352745.1 uncultured Bacteroidia bacterium | reverse complement strand
TACTGCAACCGTATCATCGGCCATCATAGCAGTGGTATAAGGGCCTTCGGGCGCATCTGACAAGCCTACTCCGCGGTTATCCAAAATAATGCAGCGAAAATGCTGTTCGTACACAGCAGCGTGTTTTTCCCAGACATTCCCATCCGCACCGAATCCCATCAGAAGAACAAGGGGTTCCCCCTCCCCTCTTTCCTGGTAGTAAATGTTTGTTCCGTTCGAGTTGACGTAGCCTTCCTTTGGGTTCATGAGAGTTGTTGTAAATAAGTAGGTAATGCGAATCGCTAGTTGAAAAAGTAGTCTATTTTGTCATGCTGAGCGCGTCATGCCGAGCGGAGTCGAGGTACGAAGCATAACAAAACGGAAGTAATTAGGCGAAATTTGCCGCTTGGAACGATCGCCAGGCCTTTCCCGATTCGATCGGGACTCAGGCTGACGATCTTGGAATCATTTTCGGCCAACTAGCGATTTGCATAGGTAGATAATTAGTATAAAGATGTTAGCTATTACCCTTCGTTTAGAAATGATACTTGCCCCATTTTATCCTCCTTTCAATGCTCACTCGTTTACGCTGTCAAGCTATTTATTATGTTCTTGATATAAGGAATCGCTTTGGGAGCATCGGCCTCTGTGGTTGGACAAAAGCAGAAGTCAAAGCACCACCAGTCAAATTGGCTGACCATCCCTTCCATTTCCTTCAAAAAGGCATAAAAATCAATATGTCCATCTCCAAAAGGAGAATGTGTGCTGGTTTCGTCATCGTGCAGGCTCCCGTCGCTGTCAATGAGGTGAAAATGGCCAATCAAGCCGTCCAGCATCTTCGCATATTCGATGATGCCACCGGGGAGGATTTCTTGTTCGCCCGTTTGACGTGCACCGATTACCGCTCCCATGTAGGCATGGCTGGTGTCAAACAATGCCTTGAAATGGCTGTGGTTCACTGCTTCAATAATGGCCTTGACCTCTGAGGGTTTATTCAGCCAGAATCCGGGTTCAAATTCCCAAACCAACCGAACCCCTGCCTGCTTACATGCCTCGGCAGCTGCTCGCCAGGAATCCGCCAGGTGGGCAAACCGACGCTGATAAGTATCCGCATCCAACACATTGGGCGGACTTACCGTATCTACCCGAAGCACATCGATCTCCATGTGGTTACAAAACCGGAGACATTTTTCCACTGATGCGAGATAATCTGCCTGAGCTACTTCTGCGGGCGGGACTGCCATAAAATCAGGCGCATATCCCGAAATCCCCAGGCCCAAGCCGTTGATTTGCTGCTTGAGTTCTGCGCATTTGGAAGCGGTATCATACACATCCGGATGCGGATGCGGATGGAACCCATTGATTTCTATGCCATCATATCCGGCCTTCGCTGTGAAGTTCAAAAATTCATCAAAGCTCCAGGGAGCCTTTTCAAAAGGCCCAAACGAGAAAGCCCAACTACCAATTGAAAATTTAGGTGTGTTCATTGCTTATGCGTATTTCTCCCACATGGTTTTTATAAAATCGTAGCCCTTTTCATAAATCTCTTCCAGGCTTGGCTCATAATTTCGCCAGACATTGATATTGGAAGCAAATTCTGGATTATTTCTACTAAAGGCCTCGATAGTCAGCCAGCCGTCGTAATTGATCCCCTGTAAGCCTTCAAAGACTTCTTCCCAGGCCACCTGCCCGCTGCCGGGCGTACCGCGATCATTCTCCGAAATATGCACATGAGCAATAAGCGACGCATAGGTCTCAATGGCACCTGCCTGGCTTTTTTCCTCAATGTGGGCATGATGGGTATCGTAGATCATTCTAAGGTTAGGATGGTCTACTGCCTCAATCAAGGTAGTGATGTCAGCAAGGGTGTTGTAGAGATAACATTCAAACCGATTCAGGGCTTCCGGAGTCAGAATGACGCCTGTGCCTGCTGCATATTCCGCTGCTTGTCGCAGGGTTTCGGCGCTCCATTTCCGTTCGTCTTCGCGAGGGGGTTCTCCAGAGAAATACGCAAATGCGGAGTGAAATGGGCCTCCGATTACTTCAGAACCGAGTTCCGCGCCCATATCAATTCTCCATTTGAGCTGATCCACTGCTTTGGCTCGAATTTTTGGATCCGGACTGGCGGGGTTGCCATCTTCAAATACAGAGGTTACAGACGTGCAGCCCATACCCAGCTCTTTCAGACGTTGCCCTATTTTTCGATAATTCTCGTCACCTTCATCTCCAATCGGGACTTCTACCCCGTCGTATCCTGCCGCTTTGATTTTATCTAAAATGGGAAATAGTTCTTCATTGATTGCCGTTGTCCACAACAGCAGGTTCATACCAATTTTCATAATTCGTCTTTGTTTGGATAAGGAAGAAGGGGAGAATACTGCTACAGTCCTCAGATTATTTGCCTCCTATAAATTATCGATTTCTTTTTTTGAGAGTCCCGTCGATTGCATGATCGTTGAAATAGGAACTCCATTCTTTTTAAGTTCTTTCGCAATTTCAAAATTTCTTTTTTCTACTCCCTTTGCTATCCCTTCTTTCAGCCCTTCTTCTCTTGAGGTATCCACTACATTCTTTATATCCCGGTAATACTTCAAGCTCTCTTCGTAGGCTTCTCTTTCTTTAGTCGTGAATTTTGCGATTTCGGCAGCTTCAAATAATTTAGCAAAAATCCGATCTTGTAATTTTTTGGGGCGGTCTTGCAATTGGGAAAGGTGGGTAAAAACGTACATCCATTTATCAAAATGAGTTTCTAATTCTTCTTCTTTCTTTTTGAATTTCGGAAGCTCCAGATAAACAAATTTCAATTTATCATAGAACACTTCACATCTTTGGTTTTTTAATTCAACAATGTGCAGCAGTTCTTTTTCATTTTTGTGATCGTCGAATACAAAGTCTAGTATTCCTACCGAATAGACTGCGTCCAGCTTATAATCCCATTGGTTCTTTTTACCTTGTTCTTGAATTGGAAAAGAAGCATAAAAGACACTTCTGTCTTTGAAGAAATTTTGCTTCGCTTTTTGCATTTCGACAATAAATCGTTCCCCTTTATCTCCAATGCAGTACAGGTCAAATACGGCTTTTCTATCTAGCTCCGTCAGGCCTTGTTTTTCTCCTGATGAATAAGATAAATCCTGTATTTTTTTATCGGGAAGGATTTGGTTAAGCAAGTCAATTAACAACATCTTATTGGGTTCTGTCCCAAATAGTTTTTTGAAGCCAAAATCTGTCAATGGATTGATATATCTGTCTATTTGTCCACTCATATTATGGCTGTTTAGTTGTTCTAAACAAAAATAGTTGTTTTTTCCGATTTCCTCTTTTTCGGGTGTATTTCATTTTGTCGCTAAGCGGCTCTAAGTTGTTGCTGGAGTTCATG
>CAYGTH010000731.1:0-3369 GCA_964352745.1 uncultured Bacteroidia bacterium | reverse complement strand
AATTACACCCTGACCGGCCTGACTCCGGGCACTTATTGCTGGAGTGTACAGGCAGTCGATCAGGATTTTGAAGGTTCTCTTTTCGCGACGGAGCAGTGTTTTGTCTATGACGCACCTACCTTTATAGATACAACCGCCGTGGAATTCCCACTGGGAATCCCTGTCGGTCTTGGTGAGAGTGATGTGATTTGGGGCGACTTTGACAAGGATGGAGACCTCGATATTCTCGCATCAGGTAGGAGTACTGCCAGTGCATTCAGTACTACCCTGTATGAAAATGACAACGGAAGTTATGTAACCGATATTAATGCAACCAATCAGCTCACAAATATTCGGGATGGTTCTGTTTCGTGGGTGGATTTTGACAATGATCAGGAACTGGATGTCTTTATTTCAGGTCTTTCCGCTACCGGCAGAAAGTCTGAATTGTTCCGTAACCAGGGGCCGGGTGCATTCGACTTTATCATTTCGCCGATCAGTAGTTTTACCCCGTTAAGCAAAAGTGCAGCGGCCTGGGGCGATTTTAACAATGACGGCTTTTCCGACCTCTTACTCACAGGAGAAAATAATAGCAGCCAGCCTCAAACGCTCCTCTATCAAAACAATGAAGGAACTTCCTTCACGCTTGTCACCACAGGCATAACAAATGTCCGTAACGGGGCAGTAGCCTGGGCAGATTATGACCAGGACGGCGATCCGGATATCCTGATAAGTGGAGAAACGAGTTCAGGAGCATTTTCGGGTATTTACGAAAATGACGGGGTAGGAGGATTTACGGACATAGCCGCAGGATTACCCGCACTCGAAAACAGCAGCGTAGCCTGGGGCGATTATGACAATGATGGGGATCCCGATGTGCTGATTACAGGCCGCACAACAGCGGGCGTTCCCGTTTCCAAAGTATTCAGGAATCAGGGGAGTAACACCTTTATTGATATTTCAGCGCCGCTGGTGGGCGTATATTCCGGTA
The DNA here is from genome assembly GCA_964352745.1 of uncultured Bacteroidia bacterium. Lineage (GTDB taxonomy): Bacteria > Bacteroidota > Bacteroidia > J057 > J057 > CAYGTH01. Next base: position 2,399 of record CAYGTH010000731.1, on the reverse strand, counting down.
GTGCGGCCTGGGGCGATTACAACAATGACGGATATCAGGACATCATGATCACCGGAAAAGATGGAGCTGGCGCAGAAGACCGGGTTTCCCGTCTGTATGAATATCTACCTGGAACGAATGTATTTGCCGAAGATGTAACGGCACAGGCTCCTCTCACAGCAGTGGATGGCGGAAGTGCAATCTTTGGAGACTATAACAAGGATAGTAAATTGGACATTCTCCTGACAGGACGAACTTCTACAACGCCTGTTGCCGCAGAATTTCTGTTACTCTATAATAATGACGCGACAACACCTGTAGGCCCTCCGGGCCTGCCGACCAATCCAACTGCTACGCTTTCTGGATTTGAGATGTTGCTGAGCTGGAATCCACCTGCTGGATACCCGGCCGCACTCGTCGATGGCTTATCCTATAATATCCGAATCGGATCCTCTGCCACTGTAACGGATCAGATGTCACCGCTGTCTATAACGGGTTCTGGTTATCGTAAAGTGATTCAGATGGGAAATGCGGGACAGATGACCACTGATTTCCCGGTTAAAGACCTGGTAGGAGGTACTTACCATTGGGGCGTTCAGGCGGTAGATGCCGATTTTGAAGGCTCCGGTTTTGTAAGTGGAGGTACCTTTATGTATACGCCGCCAACTTTTGTCGATGTTACGACAGAGCAATTTCCTTCCTTACCCGTAGGAATTCAGGAGAGTGATATGGATTGGGGCGATTATGACAATGATGGCGATTTGGATTTGATCGTGTGTGGAGAAGTCAATGCTTCTACCCACCAAACGATTGTATATCGCAATGATGGAGGTTCCTTTACCGATATGGCCGCAGGCATTCCCGGAGTTGCCAAAGGCAGTGTAGCCTGGGGAGACTATGACAATGATGGATGGCTGGATATCCTGGTAGCAGGAGAACTCAATACCGAGCCATTTACCAAAGTATATAGAAACCTGGCAGGGGCCAGTTTTCAGGACATCAACGCAGGACTTACGCCTATCATGGATGGAAAAGCCTTGTGGGGCGACTACAACCAGGACGGCTACCTCGATGTATTGCTAACCGGGCAAGGGACAGTTGCCGTAGGGCCTGTAGGAGCGATCTTTGAATATGATCCGGTCAATGGCTTTACGGATATCGGGGCAAGTTTACCCGAATTGATCTTCAGCACAGCGGCCTGGGGCGATTATAATCAGGACTCCTATCCTGATATCCTGATTGCCGGCCAGAATCCTGCCGGAGGAGGAGCTCCATTAACCCGCCTCTATCGCAATGATGCAAATGGTGGATTTGTCAATACAGGTATTGCATTTCCCGGCTTGCGGTTTCCGAGTCTGGATTGGGGCGATTATGACAACGATGGGAATCTGGATATCCTCATGACGGGAGAAGTTACCACCCCTGCGGTAGGGGAATTAAGCAGGATCTACCGCAATGTCGGGACTGGCACTTTCACTGCCGTTTCAGGTGCTGCTGCACCGTTGGTAAACGTCAAGCAAGGGGATGCCCAATTTGCTGATTTTGACGATGATGGCGACCTGGATATCGTCCTGGTAGGCCAAAGTGGGGTGATTCGGGTGGCAGAAGCCTATCGGAATACCAGTAACGGCGCCTTTGCACAGGATGACGTAGTTGCACTCCCATTCACTGATCTCGATGGAGGTGGAAGCATCGCCTTTGGAGATTTTAATAATGATAATAAGCTGGATCTGGCTGCTGCGGGTCGGTCCCTCAGCTCTCCGGCAACTCGCGTACTGCGATTATATGAAAATGTAGATACGGTAAGCAATATAGTGCCCGGTATTCCGACAGCACTTCAATCAACTGTTTCTGGCGATACCGTCATTTTGAGTTGGAATGCACCTGCAAATGGAAATGGGTTCTCCTATAATGTATATATCGGCACCACACCTGGCGCAATAGATGTGCTTTCCCCCATGTCTGACCTCTCCAATGGTTATCGCAGGGTAGCGAAACTGGGCCGTGGGTTTACTGCGACGAGTTTCCATGTCCGGGAACTGGCCGGAGGTACTTATTATTGGAGTGTACAAGCCATTGATCAGGATTTTGAAGGGTCTGCCTTTGCTGCGGAACAAAGCTTTTTGTACGAGCCTCCAACACTCGTCAATACTTCTCCTTTGGTTATTTCGCCTGCTCCTGAAGGCCTCAATAATGGTAAGGTGAGCTGGATAGATGCAGACAGTGATGGTGATCTGGATTTGATGGTAAGTGGGGAAAGAGGTACGAATGACTATATCGCTCGGGTGTATCGGAACAACAACGGGAGTTTTAACCTCATTTTTGATACACTGGGGGTTCGTTTTCCCGCAATTGCCTGGGCTGATTACGACCTCGATGGTGATGCGGACTTATTGTTAAGTGGCCAGAATAATGGCGGA
>CAYGTH010000730.1:0-3405 GCA_964352745.1 uncultured Bacteroidia bacterium | reverse complement strand
ATCTTCGATTGAAAATCATTTCTTCATTCTGACTCCCGGCTCCTACCCCCTGACTCCTCTTCCTCCGTTGTTCGCAGACCCCGGTCTGCGGACGCTCCTTTCCCGAAATCCCCTGCTCTCCTTCTCCCAATATCCCTGCTTAGATCACAACCCGCTCTTTAGCAGCGGCAGATCGATAAATCGCTTCCACTACCCGAATATCGAGCAGACCTTCCATTCCGGGAACCCATACAGGTTGATCTTCAAGGATGGCCCATGCATCATCATCCATCTGCCGGGCTTGCTGATTGGCGGGACTTGGTGCAAAAATGCGCCCATCGCTAGCCGATCCTGTTACATTCCGATAGCCGGAAAAGGGCTTCAATTCATACCATCCTTTTTCACAGGCAGCAAAAAGATGGTTCATTCTCATCCCAAAACTGGTGGTACACTCAGCGACGGCACCACTGGGAAATTCGAGGGTAAAATAGGTAGTCTCATCCACTTCGGAGTAGATGCCGGGGCGATTGGTTTCATGACGCGCTGTCACTGCGATTGGTTCCTCGCCGGTTGTGTACCGGGCAGCATTCAGGGGATAAACGCCCATATCATACATGGCACCACCGCCCATGGCTTTATGTTGCTTCCAATGGTGAGAGCGATTGTCGTAATAAGCGGCCTCTACCCGTAATTTTTGAATTTTTCCAAAGGGTTTTTCTCGCGCAAGCTTCTTCATAATCTGCGTATTGGCCTCATGGTGCATGCGGTAGCCAATACTGAGTTTTACTTTATTCGATTCACAGGCATCAATCATCGCCTGACATTCTGCCTCGGTCATGGCCATCGGTTTTTCACACCAGACGTGCTTACCGGTTTTGGCAGCACGGATCACATATTCCTCATGCATGGAAGGGGGCAGGACAATGTATATCACATCAATGTCATCATTATTGGCAATTTGGTCCATATTGGAATAGTCATAGACATTTTTGTCTACGATTCCATACTTCTCCTGCCACACAGGAACTTTTTCCGGACTCCCCGTTACGATCCCCCGAAGTTCACATCTTTCGGTTAGTTGTAACGCTGGTGCCAATACATCCGTACTATAGTATCCCAGTCCAACGAGAGCTACCCCCAGCTTTTTGGCTTGATTTTGGGAACGAATATACGGAAACGCAGGTGTGGCCAAAGTGCCCAGAGAAGCTGCGCCCACCGTGTGAAGAAACCGGCGACGGGAAAAGGTTAGATCAGTCATAGTAAATAGATATAGGAGATTGACATTGTCTGAATTTGACCCCTGAAGGCCATTTTGTACTATATAAAGGAGGGAATACCCCCCTATTTTTTCATGGCCTAATTTTGGCTATTTATTCAACCCAAACAAGCGGTATCTGGTCGATCCCAAATAAAAAGCTTATATTTATGCTTCTCATACAAATTGAGTCAATTATTTTGGGAAATCTGACCAGCAGATCAGCGTCGTTTGTAATATTCATTTAATTCGCAGTTATCTATATGGCAAAATCAAAACAGACTTTTGGAAAAAGAGAAAAAGAGAAACAAAGAAGAAAAAAACGAGAAGACAAGGCACTCAAGAAAGTAGAGCGGAAGGCAAATGCGGGAGGTAGTGACCTTGACAGTATGTTGATGTATGTGGATGAGTTTGGTAATTTTTCGACCACACCTCCAGATCCAACAAAAAAGAAAAAAATCAAAGCCGAACATATTGAAATCGGTGTTCCCAAGCGGGAGCCAGAAGAAGTACCTGATGTCAATCGTACAGGGGTAGTAACCTTCTTCAACGAATCCAAAGGATTTGGTTTTATCAGAGATGCAGTTTCACAAGAGAGTATTTTCACTCACGTAAACGCTCATATCGATTCCATTAAAGAAAATGATAAAGTAGCTTTTATCATTGAGCAGACGCACAAAGGACCGAATGCAGTAGAAGTAAAATTGTTAGAGTCTTAAGCTAAATACATCCAAAAGGCCGGTACGCTCTCATAGGGAGGTACCGGCCTTTTGGCATTGTACCCTACCCTAGCATCGGAATGCCATATGGGCCGTCTTTGAGAAACAGGATGGACGGGTCGGGGGAATCAGCAGATTCGATCGCACGCGCGAGGCAGCGGCTTACCATGGTTTCCATCGCACGTATGGTTCCAAGCATTTCTATTTCCCGATCTTCCAGTAAGGAAATCCCTGCAAAACCCGGTAGCGTTTGGTAGAATTCCCGGGGGATATCCAGGCAGCAATACGAAAGATGATCGGGGTTACCGAGCAAGGTCAGCACCTTACACCACATCTGGACTTGCCATTGCTCTTGAATCAGTTTCCATTCGGGATCGAGGATTTTTTCGAGAAATTCGGAATGACCGACTTCACTGAGCAGTTTCAATGCCTGCTTATAGCCTGAACCACCGATCTTGTCGGGGTCTGTATGGTGTGCCACAACGATCACCTGCCCCCCTGCTTTCACAGCACGACTTGCCTCAACGGCAGCTTTCCCCGCCTGGTAGTGATTGACCCCAACAAATCCGGCTGGAATGACCACTATGTCATATCGCTTTTCAAGGGGTACGGTCACATAATTCCGGATGCTGGCAACGGCTAATTGATGGGCCGCGATGAGATTCCCGGCAAATACGCCATTCAGGCGTTTATCTGCATCAATTGTTGCATTCACCAAAAAATCACAGCCTGCCATTTCCGCGACTTCTAATGCTTCATCGTGGAGCGGGTTTCCATTCAGAATCAGGTCAGCAGCTTTGGCAGAATTCAGGAATTTCCCTCCATGAAAAATGGTCAGGGTTTCTTCGCCGACAATTCCTGGGCAAATCCCTTTTCGGCCACCAGATGCGCCTGCCATAAAGTGACTCTCTACCAGGCCTGTTACAATCTTCAGATCCGCTTCGTAATATTGCTTATTGATCATCACACGTGAGCCCTGCCGGGTTTCACCGAGATGCACCAACTGCGCGTCGATTTCATACTCATGATTGACAACTGCCACCTCTCCAAAGCCCGATTCCTGCAAGCCCATCATCGCTTCTATTTCGCGATCTTCCATATTCCGGTGAGAGCCCGCTCCGATCAACACGGTAATCTGATCCTGGACAAATCCGGCTTCTGTTAAGGCCTGAATAATATGGACCATAAACCCTTCAGGTCCCCGATACGGAACCGGCCGGGTATGATCCGATACTACGATTACGGCTTTCGCAGCTGGATTTTCAGTCAATTTTTGCCGGGCGATCAGCACCAGGGAATCTGCCTGAATGGGGTCCCTTAAAGATTCCGGGATCGCCCTTTCTCCATGTAAAGGTGGCGGTGGCGTTTTCATCCCACGTATCTCCGTCTGATCAGGACCTGGCACTTCCAGGTATCCGGAACCATATTCAATTGATAGCATTTCCATCTAAA
>CAYGTH010000729.1:0-3409 GCA_964352745.1 uncultured Bacteroidia bacterium | reverse complement strand
CTTTTCGGGAGCGCCGTGCGCCGGTATGGAGGGGGGAGTGACCGTTTATTGAACACAGAGGCACGGGAGAAAAAGTAGAACGCAGAGGCGGAGAGGCGCAGAGAAAGCTAGAATTGAAAAAGGTGTTCAATAACTAAATGCAAATAGTGAAAATTAGAGTAGAAAATGTCAGAAACACGGTTCAATCACATTACAAAAAGTATAATTGGCGCAGCTATAGAGGTACATAAAGAGCTTGGACCTGGATTACTGGAGTCCGTGTATGAATATTGCCTGGAAGCCGAATTGCGGAAAAGAGGACTGGCTGTTCGTAGACAGGTCCAGGTACCCATCATTTATAAGGGGGAGCAACTACCGAAAGATTTTTATATGGATATGCTTGTAGAAAATGAAGTAGTTATTGAATTGAAGTGTGTTGACCTCATATTACCTGTTCATGAAGTCCAACTGGTAACCTACTTAAAGCTTTCAGATAAGAAAATAGGGCTATTACTCAATTTTAATGTACCGGTCATGACCAAGGGAATTAGACGAAAGGTAAATAATTTATAAACGCAAAAAATAGACTCTGCGACTCCCCGTCTCTGCGTTCAATCAAAATATCGATATGAATAAACTCATCCTATCCGCCGCACTTACAGGTGCCGCCACCAACCGCAGCCACTGCCCACATATTCCCTATACCCCCACCGAACTAGGCGAAGAAGCAAAGCGCGCCGTGGATGCCGGGGCGAGTATCGTGCACATACATGCCCGCGAAGACAATGGAATGCCTTCCTGGCGGCTCGAAGTATTTGAGCAGATCCATGAGGAAGTCCGGAAGCGCTGCCCCGATGTGATTATCAATTATTCAACCGGAGCGATTGGCATCAGTAAAGAAGAGCGGATGAATCACATTCCCGCCCTCCAACCAGACATGGCGGCTTTCAACATGGGCTCAATGAACTACGCCATCTATTCCAAGCGTCAGAAAAAGTTTTATTGGAATGGCGTTTTTGAAAACTCATTCGATACGATGCAGTACTGCGTCGAGACGATGAATGCAGCGGGAACCGTGCCGGAAATGGAGTGCTTTGATACTGGCCATATTCGCAATGCAGAACCCCTGAGAGACATGGGCATCATTCCGGACAATGCCTGCTATAGCCTGGTGATGGGAGTGCTGGGAGGGATTCCGGCAAGTACCGAGAATCTTATTCACCAAATCAAGCAAGTGCCGGAAGGTGCGTTCTGGCAGGTGATCGGCATCAGCCGCAAGCAATGGCAACTCGCCGCAGTGGCCTGTACCATGGGCGGTAATTTTCGGGTGGGCCTGGAAGATAATTTCTACCTCCCCAATAATGAGATGGCCAAATCCAATGGCGAGTGTGTCGAGTGGGGCGTCAAATTGGCGAATATGATGGGAAGAGAAATAGCCACGATTGAAGAAACGAGAGAGATGTTGAAGATACCCATACGAAACTAAACGCAAAGACACGAAGGCGCAAAGTGGGTCTTATATGAGCAGGTTTTCATGCTAATCCTTTGCTTCTTTGCCCCTTTGCGTTCAATCAAATTATAAGCGAAAAATGTTTAGTAACACTCTTTTTCAACACCAAATAGCCCTGGTAACCGGCGGCCGCAGCGGGATTGGCTACGCCATCGCTAAGCAAATGCTGCAATCCGGAGCTACAGTGATCATTGCCTCTCGCAAGGAAGCACCGCTGAAAAAAGCAGCGGAAGAACTCAGCGAATTTGGCACCTGCGATTATATGGCCTGCGATATCCGACAGACGGAGCAGATACAGGCCCTGGCGAAGTTTATCCAGGAAAAATATGGCCGCCTCGATATTCTGGTCAACAATGCCGGAGGACAATTCCCGGCACTGGCTGAAATGATCAATGACAAGGGCTGGAATGCGGTTATCAACAACAACCTCAACGGAACATTTTACATGATCCGGGAGATGTTTACGGCTTTCTTTCAGCCCCAGAAAGGCGGTACAATTGTCAATATAATTGCGGAGATTCATCGGGGATTTCCGGGCATGGCACATACAGGCGCGGCGCGGGCAGGTGTAGAGAATCTCACCAAAACCCTGGCGGTAGAGTGGAGTGAGGACAACATTCGCATCAACTGTGTGGCACCGGGAATCATCGAATCTTCCGGCCTGGGAAGCTACCCCCAGCCGATACAGGATATGTTTGCCGAGGCCAAAAAGGCGATCCCTTTGAAGCGATTTGGAGAAGTGGAAGATGTGGCCAACGCGGTCTGTTTTCTGGCGAGTCCCCTCGCTTCTTACATTACCGGAATCAGCCTCTATGTCGATGGCGCGCAGCATTTGGCCTATGACAAAATGGGCCTGCCCAATGTCCTAAAGTCCTTTTTGAACCCAAAATGACTCTGAACACTTATTCAGATATATGAAAACAGTACTCATCACCGGCGGTTCTAGTGGTATCGGTTACGAAATGTCCCGGCATTTTGCGCGGAATGGTTTTCGATTGCTTTGGGTAGCAAAACCGGAAGCAGAGTTGAAGGAAGCACAAACACGATTAGAAGCTTCGATTAATGCAGTGGAGATACACACCCTTGCGCTTGATTTGTGTCAGCCAGCTGCTGCTCAGACGGTTTGGGAGTGGACCCAGGAGAAAGGCTGGAGAATAGATGTCCTGATCAATAATGCCGGAATTGGAACCTATGGATACGTAGCAGAAATTCCCGAAGCAAAAGAGATGACTATGATCGAGTTGAATGTCCTGAATGTTTATCGGCTGACCCGGATTTTTTTGGCAGATATGCAGGCACGTGATGCGGGAACCATTATTAATATCAGTTCCAATTCTTCTTTTCAGCCCGTTCCGCGTATGACGACATATGCTTCGACCAAGGCATTTATTACGCACTTTTCGCGGGGTTTGCAGGAAGAGATGAAACTCATGAAATCGAAGGTGCGCATCCTCTGTATTTGTCCTGCAGCGATCGCGGATACAGCCTTCAAAGCATCTGCAAATATGGAAGGGGTTAAGACCTTTTCGGGTCTGGCTTTTACTACAGCAGAGGAAGTCGCAGCCGATGTGTGGAAGGGATTTCAGGGAAATAAATCCTTCGTGGTAAGCGGCGTGAAAATGCGGTTGCTCTACGCAATCAGAGGCCTTGTGCCTTATTGGCTCCAGCAATATTTGGTGCAGAAGGAGACAGAGAGGGGATAGAGGAGGCAGGAGTCAGGGGGGAGGTGTCAGAAGAGAGTTTCTCAACTCCTCAAACAATCGAACCTCAAACGATCAAACAGAACGAATAATCTGGCGAAGCCAGTACATAGAAAATTAAGAAAAACTGATATGGAAAGCCTTCAATTAATACACCGCGATACATACCTCATTTGCCAAATGGATCACGGCAAAGTCAATGCAATTGATACGCTTTTGT
>CAYGTH010000728.1:0-3418 GCA_964352745.1 uncultured Bacteroidia bacterium | reverse complement strand
CTGTGGGCAATACGCAATACCTGCTCCGCATCCTTGCCCTGACCTGCAATATCCGGCGCGACTCGCACCTCAAAGACTTCCGCATATAATTCTTGGGGACAGTATGCTTTATTTCCCTGAGTAACCAAAATAACCACGATCAAGAAAGCCAGCACGGCAGCGGCAAGGGAAGCATAGCGGAAAAACTTTTGGCGAACTTGGGTTTGTGTAAATTGCTGATTGAGTTGGCTGATCTCTTCGGTTTTTTCTCTGTAAACACCATAATCGCGCAGTTTATCTTCAAAGGCAAGATGTCTCTCCATCGCTTCAGAAAGAGCAGTATCCGTTTGGAGCCTTTGTTCGAAGGCTGCTTTTTCTGAAGGCGTCAATTCATCAGACAAGTAGGCGATGATTTCGTCATCTGTTTTTTTCCAAGCCATAGTTTTTCGTTTTCCTGGACAGCTACTCGCCTAATCGTAAATCAGTTTTCCATACATAATCGAAGTTGTTTCATTCCTTTTCCTCCTTTGTTTTGTGCTGCCTGTGTCGTTTTGTATCCCAATCGCCGGGCAATCTCGTCCCAGGAAACAGGAGGAATTTCAAAATATCTCCATGTAATGATGTTGGCTCCTTTCTCATCCAGCTTTTTGAGGCAGTCTTCCAACTCCTTGTTGATATGCGTTTCCTGCTCCAACTGGATTAAGGTTTCTTCAACTGTCGGGTCTATTGAGGCGATATACCCTTCCAACTCTGCCGGGGGCATCTGCTTGCGCTTTCGCACCTTATCGAGCCAAACAAAGAGAAATGTCTGGTTGTAAAAAGCGATAAGCTCAGCATCTGTCTCCCCTCGAAATTTCCCCTTACTTAGGGCCAAATATAGCAGCATAGTCGCTTCCTGTCTCGTGTCTTTTCGATCTGCTTCATTTCCTTTCCCTTTCCGTACAACCTGCCAACTTTTATACTCGGCTTTCTGCCATAGTTTTTGAATGGCAAGATTCTGTGTTTCCCCTCCCTTTCTCATCATATCCAGCAAACGCTTCATAATAAGTAGTGTGAGTTACGACCCAATTATACCCCTAATCTATTGAAAAAGTAGGATTTCCAAAAAAAATGCAAAAAGAGGGTTATGTCTGACGGTTTTTGACACAATATAATTAACAACAACAAAATTAGTCATTATTCAAATGAAAAAGATCTCCAAAATCTCTTCGCTCTACAATCCCTTTCCCAATTGCTTATGTTTTGTAAATTTCATGAATTGACAGAACCTGTTTCAGCTATCGTTAGGGATAGAAAATACAGTCCTCAACCAATTTAAACTCACTCAAAACATACGGTTTCATTTTCGATTCACCTGACCTAGCATTTCCCCCTGTTATGTCATTGGTTGAATATGTGTGTATTCCAACGTGCTAGATACTATGCAAATGGCTGGTTGTTTAGTGCTCTAAGAAATCAAGGACTGAAGAAGAAATAAGTTGTTAAGAATTAGCGCAGAGGTTTTGAATTACATCGGGCCACGGAATCCAGAAATGGATATATGAAAAATAAAATCACTTCATCTAATAAAAAATCATGAAAAAATCACAGAAAAGAAATGATCTTAAGAAAAGAGCTATTGAAATACTAAAAATAAAAACAGGCTGGGACAATGTTACCATAGGGTTAACAGAAGATAGAATTTTAGCCAATGGCGAAAATGTTTTAAAGTTCACAGGTTTCCATTCTAAGTTGAATAATCTTCCTCCTATTTCAATTTATCTAAATTCGGAGGGTGAAGAAATCAAAATAAATAATATCACTCCTTTGCCAATAAACAATTCAGTATCTGATAACCAATTCTTAGAAAGCTTAGAAAGCGAGATTGATTGCGAGAAAAAAACAATTTTAATTAATAAGCATCTCTCCAGGATCTGTGCTAGTAAGTTCAACTCCTTTGATAATTGCAAGGACGATAAAAATTGCTCGTGCGCTACTAATCAAGGAAGGCCACAAAAAGTAGATTTGATAATATTGATAGATACAAGTGGTTCAATGAATTCAGTGGGAAGGAACATAAGTATTGCCGCCGAAAACGCGTTACAAAATATAGTTTGCCCAACAGATTTAAGGCTGACATGGTTAGGAATCGCTGGTACTTTTGGTAATAGTAATTTTGAAATTACTAGCAGGTGTTATTTAAAGAGGTTTGGTGTATGTAATTCCTTTGTTACACCTGATCCTAGTGGGACTTTTCCAGATTGTAATGATTTATCACTTGATTTTTCAAACCCTTCCCTTTATAATGCACCAGCTGAAGACCGAGAAGAAGGAGCTAGAACTATTATCGACTTATGTAACTGTTTTGATTGGCGTCCAGATGCCTGTAGATCTATATTTTATATAAGTGATGAACCTATCCACAGAGGAGATGCACCTCCTGCTGTAGAAGTTAATGCTCAAACAGAACTTGCAATTGATGCAGCCATAACTAATGATGTAACAGTTTTTACGCATTATATAGAAAATGCTACATCAAGTGGAACAATTCCATTTGACGAACAAAACTATTTAGATATCTCCCAGAATACAGGGGGACAAGCATTTATTGACCGATCTACTTCTGTACAACAATATACGAATCTATTAAATGAAGCCATTTGTAATGCATGTGGTGGATGTAAAACCATAGATTGGCCACAATCTAAACCTTGTATTACTGTTTCTTGGGGAGATAGTGATTGTGATTGCATTGAGACAAATGATTTTGAAGTACTATGTATTACTATCTGTAATTGTTATGAAAATGTGACATTCGAAAATATGAAAATAGGTCATATATATGTGGTCGATGAAAATGGGAACCAAGTACCATACCTTCCTGATGGTACCCCTTCAGTAGAGGTATTGCCTATAGGTCCTCTCTGTTTTGGGAATATTGGTCCTTGTCAAGAAAATCAACCTACATGCATTTCAAGACAAATAATTCTTCGTACAAGAGGGGCAATCGGGGGGGGGTATTCTCTTAAATTTCAAAATATATGTTTTGAAATTTCTCATTCATTTATTGAAGAATCATGCTTTGAATTCGAGCTATGTAGAGATTGATCATGAAAACCAAATCAGCAAGTGGAGCTATACACTCCACTTGCTGCTCCTCACCTCCCAACCTCAAAATCCATGGTTTTTCTACCCCTGCTGGCAGCTATAAATTTGCTATTAACCCTCTTCCTGATACGAAGTGCCATCAATTGCTATCATACAGGGAGTGAAAAAATGCGGCTAACCGCGATCATCCTTATGTTCCTGGTGCCGCTGACAAGTTTTGCAATCGGCTTGTACGGCCTGCTTGTTTCCTTGCTGGTGGTTGGGATTGCGTATCGAATGAGCCACAAGGACAATTACCGATTAAGTAGAAAATGGAAAAGAGGTTGAGGGAAAAAACGCTCAAACCCTTTTC
>CAYGTH010000727.1:0-3442 GCA_964352745.1 uncultured Bacteroidia bacterium | reverse complement strand
CAATTTGAGCAGGGCGATACTTTTCAGGTGAATGTGAGGCTGGTCGAAAAACTGACGGGATTGGAATTTACTGCAGCGCATGAGCCATACGCAGATGATCGTCCGGCGAAGCTGGTGCTGCAGGAGGTGGAAGTGCCGCGGACAAGGGGGATGGGGGTGCTTGTGCCTGGGCGAAAGCTGATTGGGGGGCTGCGTTTGTAAGCAAGATATATTGCCGAAGGTTTTTGGGTGCGGGTGAGCAGCCTGGCTTGCGGCTCAGGACACCGGCGCGCTGTTGTTGCAGGCTGTCACAGCCTGCGGGAAATCGAGGAGGTGTGCAGGGCTGACTTCGTAGCCTTGCGGAGAAGGCAGACCCAACACTTCCAAGCTGTGCGGAGGGCCAGTTTTATCAGCCTTTAGGCGGAAAGGCATCAAAGCCATGACTGTCCTTCTCCCGAATCTGACCATTTCGACCATGGATGACGAGTTCGGAGCGCTGGTTAAAGGCAATCTGACGGGCAATCTGACGGGCAATGTGGATGGCGCGGGTGTGGCGCATGCAGTTGCCAGACTCCTACCTGAAATTTCGGCTACATGATCGATTGAATGTACCTGCGCTGTCAACATGTACGCTTGAGCTTTTCGTTACGGAGGAACTTTTGCGCATGTCGATCAGGGGGTATGATCGCGAATAGGATTACCTTTTACCATGCGAAAGCCTGATGTCAGGAACCGCTACACCTTCATCACTTTCATCACTGCGATCCTGCCCCGGGAAGTTACCTTCAAAAAATAGAGGCCCGTTTTGAATTGACTCATGTCCAGGTTCAGGGTCTGCAATTGGGAAACAGAGAATTGGAGTAGCTTCTGCCCGGTCAGGTGAAACAGCGTCACGGTGGCTTCGGGCAGGACTTCTTCGGTTTCAATCGTCAGGAAATCCGTGGCAGGGTTAGGATAGGCCTTCATGCCCAGCACCTGTTCCGGATCAATGCCGACGACGGAAACCAAATGACAGGCACTGGTGTCCGTACACCACCTGTAGCTCAGCACGACGGCATAGCTTCCGCTGACAGCTGGTGTGAAGGTCTGATTCGTCTCCTCAGGAATCGCTACCCTTCCGTTTTCACAATCAATCCACTGGTACGCAAGGTAAAATCCGGATTCATTTGCCGTTAGCGAGGTATCGGTTTGAACGACCGATGTATCGATGGGTTGAATGAGCAGATACAGGGTAATGACACTGTCACAGCCAGCTGGCGTAGTCAGGGTTTGGGTATAAACCCCACTGCTCGCGTACGTTTCTTGATTGAGCGTATAGCTATGACAAGCCGTATCGGCGAAGGTAGTCATCGGTGTCCCAATGCTCAGGTCCAGGGTAATCACACTATCACAGCCGGCTGCATTAGTCAGAACCTGGGTATACATACCGCTAGTGGTATAGGTTTGACCGTTGAGGGTATACCCATTACAATCCGCCGTATCGGCCAGGGTGCTGTCGGTCTTTAGCAGGGTTAGATGGAGGGTAATGATACTGTCACACCCGACCGTATTTACTACCGTTTGGGTATAGGTACCGCTAGCGGTATAAGTCTGATTGTTGAGGCTATAGCTATTGCAAGCCGTATCAGCCACAATACTTGTAGTAATGAGTTCGCACGGGCTTATTTTACAAACAAATATATCTCGCCCCCCAGCCGAGATAAGAGTTGCCGTATCAACTCCGGGGTCAAAATCCGCCATTGCGCTGAACCATCCTGTAGTGTGTATATTCCCCGTAGCATCCAAGACCAATCCGTACCCTTCATCAGAACTGGTTCCTCCCATTCCTTTGGCCCACAGAAAATTCCCTGCCGAATTGAGTTTTTGAATAAAAATATCCTCTGATCCGACACTGGTTAGAGAAACAGTTCCCGGTCCGGGATCAAAATCTACCGTACCGTAAAATTTTCCTATTGTATAGAGGTTACCGCTCCCATCTAATGTGATGCCGTACCCCTGGTCTAAACTAACTCCCCCCATCCTTTTGGCCCAGCTTAAATTCCCTGCGTTATCCAGCTTTTGGACGAAAATATCCATAAATCCTGCACTGGTGAGCAGAGCGGTACCCGGTCCCGGATCAAAATCTGCTGTGCCTTCGAACCATCCTGTGATATAAGCATTCCCAGCAGTATCTACGGCCAGAGATGAGCCTAAGTCCAACCCCGTTCCTCCCATTCCTTTGGCCCACAGAAAACTCCCGGAGCTGTCCATTTTCTGGATAAAAACATCCAAAGACCCGGCACCTGTCAACAAAGCAGTTCCCAAGCCGGGGTCAAAATCTGCCACCCCCTGAAAACGCCCCGTGGTATAGACATTTGCATCCGCATCCAGAGCCAAGGAAGTGGCTAATTCTGAATTCGGGCCTCCCATCGCTTTGGCCCATCGGAAGTTTCCCGAGCTATCCAGTTTTTGAACAAAAATATCCCAATACCCTTCAGGAATTAAGTTTATGACCCCTGGGCCAGGATCAAAATCTACCGTCTCCCGGAAATATCCGGTGGTATACACATTCCCAGCAGCATCCAGAGCCAGAGATCGTCCTTCATCCCGATCCGTTCCTCCCATTCGTTTGGCCCATAAAAAATTCCCTGCACTGTCCATCTTTTGGATAAAGATATCCAGTTGTCCCGCACTGGTTAATAATGCCCCCCCTGGGCCCGGGTCAAAATCTGCCGTACCTTGGAAAAATCCCGTGGTGTAGATATTCCCACTACCATCCAGCGCCAGTGAGTACCCCACATCCCATGAATCTCCCCCCATTTGTTGAACCCAGCAAAAATTGCCCAGGGAATCAAGTTTTTGGACGAAAATATCCGAAGACCCCGCACTGGTTAGTAAAGCGGTTCCCGGGCCAGGATCAAAATCTACCGTTTCTCTGAAATAGCCTATGGTATACACGTTCCCATCAGCATCCAGTGCCAGGGAATAGCCCAGGTCCAAATCTGTCCCTCCCATCCCTTTGGCCCATTCGTAGGTCTGGCTCTGTAAAGAAGAGAGGCTCAGAACGAGCAACAATATGACAGCATGGAGGGTCGCAACATGATTTAATACTCTTTTCATGACAAGTCGGGTTACGAGGTTGGTCTTGAAGACAACCTATTCAGAATTGCCCCCCGAAGAAATGATATTGCTCAGCATTGCGGATGAATGATATCAAAGGCACGGTAATATTCCCGATAGGGATATGATTTTTTCAACCCGGCTGACCTATAAAACATGGTCCGATTAGCGGATAAATTCTATCCGTTTTTCAACTAACATCCTGGGAAACTGAACCCAGTTTAAGGTCGAGTTGGGGCGAGCTGTTAAGACAAGGAAAATATGGCAACTACCAAACTGATCATCAAACGCAACAAGCTCAACAAGGATGGGAAAACTGCGATTTATATCCAGTATTGCTATTTGAGCAAAACGACCCTATTCA
>CAYGTH010000726.1:0-3443 GCA_964352745.1 uncultured Bacteroidia bacterium | reverse complement strand
GTTCGGAACTGGCAAAGACTTTTGATACCGGTCATAATTTTCTACAACTCAGGATCGAACCCTATTTATTGACGACCGGACAGCGACATCCTGCCTTGCAAGGCCTATTTGAAGCAGAAGCGGAGCGATTACTCAATCATAGAGAAGCCCTGGTCCATGGCGATTTTAGTCCTAAAAACATGCTCGTGAGCCCGGATCGGCTTGTTTTGCTGGATCATGAAGTTGCCTGGTACGGCGATCCCGCATTTGATCTCGCATTTTTCCTGAATCACCTTTTCCTGAAAAATCTGCTGTATTTTCATCCGAATTCAAGCTTGCCTGACCTTCCTCTGATTGCCTGGCGCAGGTATTTCAGCAAGGGAATATTAGCAGACCGGGAGGCACTGTCAGTTCGGACGAGCCGCCTGTTACTGATGCTGATGCTCGCGCGGGTCGATGGCAAATCACCGGTTGAATACCTGAATGAACGCCAAAAGGAGGACATCAGAGCATTTGTTCACCGGCACCTGATGGGCCCGCATGCGGGAGATTTCACTTATCTTCACGCAAATTGGAAACAGGCATGGACATGAAGATTCAGGACATACAGGCATACACCGTATTCGACTCACGCGGCTATCCGACGATAGAGGCAGTGGTTACTTTGACGAATGGAAAATCCGGTCGGGCGATCGTTCCTTCGGGAGCCTCTACCGGAAAATATGAAGCGCTAGAATTACGGGATGGGAATCCGACTGCTTTTGGGGGGAAGTCTGTTTTTCAGGCGATCAGCCATGTAAATACTGAAATCAGGGTCTGTCTCCTGGGGCAGGATGTCAATGACCAAAGTCGGATCGATCAATTGATGATCGAATGCGATGGTACGCCCAATAAGTCCCGGTTAGGCGCAAATGCGATCCTTGCGGTCTCGATGGCTTGTGCCCGTGCTGCTGCGAATGCTCACGAGGTCCCGCTTTATCACTATTTGTCCGGAGGAACCGGAAACCTGATTCCGCTGCCGGAAATTCAGATCATTGGCGGAGGTGCTCACAGTGCAGGACGGGTTGATATTCAGGATTTTATGGTTACCTGTTTATCTGCCAATAGCCTGCTTGCATGCTATCAAATGACCTTTGACGTATATCGCGAAACGGGCAAAATCCTTGCCTCCGAGGGGAAAATTGCCGGGGTTGCAGATGAAGGGGGATACTGGCCGGTATTTGATACCAATGAGGAAGTACTGACTGTGTTGGTGCAGGCGATAGAGCAAGCAGGCTATGAACCCGGAGTTGATATGGCCATTTCGTTGGACATCGCTGCTTCTGAGTTCTATCGGAATGGGCGTTATCATCTCCAGCTTGAAAACAGGGAGTTCTCTCCAGCAGGTTTTGCGGAGTATCTCTCCGAATTATGCGAAAAATATCCCATTTGCTCCATAGAAGACCCTTTTGACGAAGATGATCATGAATCCTGGGCGAATTTTACGCAGCAATGGGGCGCAAAAATGCAGATCATCGGCGACGATTTGTTTGTAACGAATCACCAGCGGATTCAACACGGAATCGATCAACAACTCGCCAACAGTGTCCTGATCAAAGTCAATCAGATCGGGACCCTTACGGAAGCGCTTGCAGCTATTCGGCAAACCCAGGAAGCGGGTTGGCGACCGGTCGTATCTGCCCGATCCGGTGAGACAGAGGACGCTTTTATCTCCCATCTCGCCGTAGCAACCAACGCCGGCCAGCTCAAAGTCGGCTCCTTTACCCGCTCTGAGCGCATGGTCAAATGGAATGAGTTATTGCGGATTGAAAGAGAATTGGGGGAGGAGGGGCGGTTTCGCGGGTAGGAATAAATCGAATATATTTGGGGTCAAATACCTGGACGCCCTCTAACTTTGGGTCTTATCTTTCTATATGAATTTTTCAACAATTAAATCCGCCCTCACCCATAAATATGTTTTGTGGATCCTATTGAGTATTCCCAGTATCGGAATGACAGTGGGTTTACTCAATGGGAAACTACCCTATGAAGGGTTTATGCATGCATCGGGAGAATTTGCCGCTCGTTTTCTGATCATTTCTCTGATCGCAACTCCGCTCACTTTGATGTTTCCCGGTAAGGGTTTTTCCAAATGGCTGTTACGGAATCGCCGCTATTTTGGCGTCGCAGCAGGACTCTACGGGCTTTACCATACGGTGTATTATCTCTTTTATCTTGATTTTCCGAAGATAATGGGCGAGTTTTGGGAACTGGGAATCATAACGGGTTGGATCGCGACTTTTGTCTTTATCCCGCTATTGATCACAAGCAATGACCTGTCGGTTCGCCGAATGGGAAAGAACTGGAAAAAGCTTCAACGCTGGGTCTATCTTGCAGCAATTATGGTGGTTGCTCATTGGATATTTTTGCACTATAATTTTGGGCCTGCCCTGGTTCATTTTACACCAGTTGTCCTCTTGCAGGTATATCGTGTGTGGAAGCAAAACGAGAAAAAGAAAGCTAAACTGGCCAGGCAAAAAACCTAAGACTGATCTGTACCTCGCCATTACACATTTGTGCTATATCCCTCAATTTGAGCACTCTGAAACAGCTATTTTATGAAATTTGTTGTGATATCAGACACGCATGGTTTGCATCGAGACCTGGAATTGCCAGATGGCGACGCTATTATTCATGCCGGCGATTTTTGCGGATATGACGATGAAAATGACGCAAGAGATTTTTTAGAATGGCTAGACCAACAGGATTTTAATCACAAAATATTCATAGGCGGGAATCATGATTTTATTGCTGCAAACGACCCCGATAAGTTCGAAGACTGGATTCCTGAAGGAATCACTTACCTTAACGATAGTGGGGTAGAAATCGAAGGGATAAATATTTGGGGTTCTCCTGTTCAACCTGGTTTGGAGGGATGGGCATTTGGAAAAAGGCGGGACGAAGGAATGAACAGACATTGGGATTTGATTCCCTGGGATGTACATATTCTGATTACTCACACCCCTCCTTATGGCATATTGGATCAAGCAAGTTCCGGTAAATCAGTAGGCTGTGAAGAATTGAGTAAAAAGCTTTTCTTCTTGAATCCGATTGTTCATGTTTTCGGACATGTTCATGCCAGTTATGGAATAGTAGAAGATGATCGGATTACTTTCATAAATGGATCAAATATCGAAACTGATGGTGGGATTGTGAATGCACCAATAATTTTTGACCTGGATCTTAGTTAGTCGTTCCAATGGACTGTATTAATATTCAATTATCCCTGCCGGAGACAAAAACACCTCGAGCTTGGATTAGACCCTGTTTGGGACGCTAATTCCCTTAGAAACTGGCGCCCCAAACAGGGTCTAAGTTCGACTTTCGCCAATTCAATTGTTCAACCCTACCGAGGATGTCCATGAGCCCCATCCATGATTAATTATCAGACCTCGCTTATACCGGGCGATGTTTGATATTTCAGA
>CAYGTH010000725.1:0-3450 GCA_964352745.1 uncultured Bacteroidia bacterium | reverse complement strand
TATCGCTTATCCTAATTCTGTGTAAAAATCACGAGGGTCGAAATCGAGTGAGTCGAAATCCCCATTCCCAGCTGGTATTTCGTCGGGGGAAGCATTCAAATAACAGGGCTCAAACATGGAAACTCCCGCAAAGGTGAAAGCATATCCATTGGCTGCAGCCCTGCTTAATCCTGTGCGGGCAGTTACCAGTAGTCGCATGGGCGATGCTACAGTTCCTAATTGCCGGATGTAGCCATTCCAGTCCTCAACTATGAGTACCAGGTGAGCGCCTTTGAGTTTGCGAATCTCATGAGCCACAAAGTTTCTGATCCGGGGGATCCGGATAGACACTTCTAATTCGAAATGAATTCCATTTGGAGTCGATCGCTGGCGCATTTGAAATTGCGCCTGATCGGGAAGGAAGTAATGCTCTACCCAGTCTATGTCGTTTTGCAGTGTAGGCAAATCCACGGTATTGCCGCTACAGCAATTGGATTCAGTCGCTATCGAGGATGCACGTGCTACCCAAAGTCGCTTGATGCTGCCAAGTGACTTTTCTAGTATGCAGGGAATATCCAGGAGTAGCGACAAGCTCATGGCCAAAATTGCCATATCGAGAGTTGTGCCAATAGGACGAAAAGGCCTTAGTTCACACTCACTAAGCGGTATTGCTCATACTGATAAAGCCTCCTGTAAGCCGATTCTATAGAATACATATCTTCAGTTATTCCATATCGCTTAAAGAAGTTTTGGAGAGCTGCCCATTTTGATACCTCTAATTCCGGAAACTCATTATTGAGGTCCATCTGCCCTGCTATATACATCATCGTTGCATTCCAGAATTCCATTTGGAAAAATGTACCCTTTTGAGGGATGTTTCCCTTGTCCAAAAATATGCGAGTGGGTTCACTATCTCCAATGTCAACTTTTATCAGGTATAAGGATCCGGTAGAATCCTCTGAAGGGGGGAAACATCTTGCCTTCATCTTCCAATATTCGAAGGCATACCGCAAATCTTTTCGATTTCGATCCTTTATTCGGTAAGGTCCAGGGCCATATTCAATGAGCAAGTACTTAAAAATATAGGGAGTAACCCCAATATCCAGTACCATCGTGCTAATAATATGTGATTCGAATTGCTAAAAATATTATAAACGTTCCAATTCCTTAGCATAATATACAAAAAGTAGCCCATTTTCATCAGTTTTGATGAAAAATTTAACGCAAGGGGTCACACAAAAAGGGGGTACCCTTTTTCAGGGGCCTAAAAAGCGGGATAGCGGGATAGACTTGTAACTTCCTGTATATCAATTGGTTAAGTATCTTCGAAAATCGGGATAGACTCATTCTATCCCGCTTTTTTTTTCTATCCCGCTTTTGGGGCATTCTATCCCGCCTTTATCCCGCTTTTTGGGATGTAAAACCGGGATGGTTAATAGGCTGTAAATCAGTTACTTAGTGTCTGTTTTATACATCTATCCCGCTATCCCGCTTTTTTTTAGACCCCCTATAGGGGGTAGGATGGTGACCCCTTGCGGTTTTTTAGGCACAAAAAAAGGCCGCCCAGGGCAGGCGGCCAACCGGAGATTGGATCTAAAAAGCTAAAGGCTTACATAGCCATTACCACCAGAAATCGGGGGGCGATAAGAAGGCTCTCCATCTGTGAGGGTATAGTCCCAGGGGGTGTAATCCGGATAAGTATCGGAATTGTCATCAAGGAATTTTGCCAGGGCAGAGAAATCCCCTTCCGCCTGTTCTTTCAGCTTCAGGCTAAAGGCTCTTACACCTTCGTTTGTTGCTGTTTCTCTTGTCTTTGTTGCGGGGCCATCGTAGGTAAGGAAATGTATTCCCCCATTCTCCACCTGAACCCGCAGCGCGGGTATTGCTTCGATCAACGCCTGCCGAGCCAGATAGGGACGTACCAATTTGATCAGTGCCAGGCTCTCCGTACTGATCGCAGTGGTATGTTGCGCTTGAACCTCCGAAACCAGGGATGTGTAGAGGGTGTCCCCTAGCAAAGGTTTTATATCCCGGTCCTGTATATACAGGATATCGGAGCGCATCCGGACAAACAACCGACGGGAGTTTCCGGCATCAACATATTGATTCAGTTGATCTGTATTCCACAAGAGGCTCGAATACATTTGTGTGTAGGCAGAACTAGCCTTCCAGGTCGGATAGTCGTTAACGTTCAACTCCAAGAATTCGAGGAGCTCATCCGCGTACAGATCCGCCCGCTTCGCCGCAAAGAATTTGGAATCCGATATGGCGTAATGACTGGCGGGTTGGCTGGTACCATCTGAACTGCTTGCTTGCTGTGCCCCCTGGTTGCTCATGCTGATCCGGTGTGAATCATGAATATCCATGTAGGTGTACCAGGCCACTGCCTTCTGTACATAAGGCAGCAAAGCCGCTTGCTCTGTGCTCAGCGAACTATCGCCAAACGCTGTTTCAAGAAGTTGGTATTCTCCTCCCATCAGCTGCTTGACATATACATCTGCCGCCAGTTCACTCATGGGTTTCAGGTCGTTGTCCCAGGAGAAATGCTTGTGAATCATAGGCACGAATGCCTTGAGTTCTTCTGTGCTGTTAAATACTGCCATTTTATTCCAGGAGTTTTTCGTCCTCCATGCCAGAAGCATCTTCGGCAAGGGTGACAATGTTTCGACGCATAAATCCAAACTGAATATCCTCATCCCAGCCGTTTACATCTCTCACAATGTTGAGCGGCTCAACCATGATCTCCCTTACTTCTTGAGTTTTGAGGACTTCATGTATCTGTGCAGCAATTCGCTGCTCGGATCCAGAGTTGAATTTCCCTTCTCTTTGCAGATCTGCTAAAACAGGAGCCACGCCCTGAGCTGAGGTCATCGCATCATTACTCGATTTGAAAGTCTCGACAAAGGCATCATCTTTCAGATCATTTACAATCGACGTGATTTTCCATCCCCCAAACTGGTTGTTGGTCATCGCATCGAGCTGATAGGAAGTAAAGAGCGTTTTTTGGGCATTCTCTGCTCCCGAGAGGAGGTCATCAATCGTATTAAATACCCGCTCTTTTTCTTTCAGCCGATCAGATGGAGACTCAAACGTAGTTTTGAGATAATCAAAATATGAGAGCGGGTATTCGATGTGATATTTGATATTCTGTGAATTGGCGATGTTCGAGTCCATCCAGATCGGAATCTGGTTGGCATACTTGATCCATCTGTGGCCGGAGTGCCAGGGCTGAATTCCATAATAGGCTTGTCCCGTCCAGTATAGTTTTGAATGATGGACGGACTGAAAATACTTCAGGGGATCTTCTTCACGGAATGCCCTATACCTTCTGACATTAAGCAGTTCATCTTGCTCACTTGCCTGTTTGCTCAGATCAGCAAACTGAGGGCGAGTCCAGTCCGAACAAATCAGATGATGCTCGATACGTTTTGATCGTCGATTCTTCAGCTCCAGGCGGCAACAGCTTCCGTC
>CAYGTH010000724.1:0-3462 GCA_964352745.1 uncultured Bacteroidia bacterium | reverse complement strand
CAATGACAATCGCGATCACATTTGCCGAACGACCGATTATCTGGCTACTATCTTTCCGAACGTTGCAACGGTTTTGGCCCGCCATTATCGAACACATAAGGAAACCTGGCATGGCGGTTTTTCCCGCGACCGCCAACGGGACAGCCTGGAGTTAGCGAAAAACCCCTTGCCTCCGGCAGATATTCAATTGACCGGCTTCAAAGTGAATGGACATGAAGTCCATTTTTCAGGAAGACTGACGATGGCATTTCGAATGAATGAACAGCAGGAACTCATCGCCTTCGAAGGGCAGGCCTGTAAGGAGATTACGATTGATGGGAAGATTTTTACCTTTGCTGATGCTCCCGTGCAGAAGATTGCTTTTGCTCCTGCGTTGGATGGGAATAGGGAATGGAAGATTTATGTGGAGGGCAGATCAAAAATATCTATTCCTCTTTCACAAGAAATTAAGGAAAAAAAGATTAAACTAGTGGATGATAGAGAGAGAAAGATCAAATACTCGATCCAGGATTCACACTTACAATTTGAGGTGAATAGTCAGTTGTCAGGCAAATGGCTGAGTCTCAAATGGTAAATACAATCAACAAACAGATGAATAAAATAATGCTGGCAAGTTGTATCCTCTTATGCCTGTTATCCTGTGCAAGGAAACAAGCGGATACTCAACAAGACCGCCCCAATGTAATCATCTTGCTGGCGGATCAGTGGCGCGCACAGGCTACCGGATATGGAGGGGATGTAAATGTGAAAACGCCTAATCTGGATCGACTGGCAACTGAAAGTGCAAATTTCCAAAATGCTGTTTCCGGAATGCCGGTTTGCTGTCCCTTTCGCGCATCCCTGATGACCGGGCAAAGGCCCTTGACACATGGGGTATTCATGAACGATGTACAATTGGATACAAATGCGGTTTCATTAGGAAAAGTATTTGCCAATGCAGGGTATAACACCGGGTATATTGGGAAATGGCATTTGGATGGCCATGGCCGCCTCCAATATATCCCGCCGGGGAACAGGCGTCAGGGATTTCAATACTGGAAAGGGAATGAATGCACCCATAATTATAACCATTCTGTGTTTTACGATCAGGACAATCCGGATCAGCAAATATGGGAAGGCTATGATGCTTTCTCTCAAACAGATGATGCCATCAACTATCTTCAGAAAAGTACCGAAAAAGATTCTCCGTTTTTATTGGTGCTATCCTGGGGAACCCCACATGCACCTTATCACACCGCGCCTGAAGACTATCGAAGTCAATATGATTCTGCATCCATGGTCTTGCATCCCAATGTGCCTGATGAAATGGCCGGAAAAGTACGAAAAGACCTGTCCGGATATTATGCGCATGCTACTGCGCTGGATGATATGGTTGGGAAAATTCGTGCTTCCCTGAAGCAATATGACCTGGAAGACAATACCATTATCTTATTTACCTCCGATCATGGGGATCTGTTGGGCTCTCACGGTGCTTACAAAAAACAGCAAGCCTATGATGAATCGATCAGAGTGCCTATGCTGTATCACGTTCCCAAACCCTACGGCGGTCAGCCCGGTACCAATTCCGCAATGATGAACTCCGAAGATATTATGCCTACGCTTTTGGGGTTATGCGCGCTTCCCATACCTGCTACGGTAGAAGGAATCAGCTATAGCAATATGATACTCGGTAAAGAGACAATAAGAGATACTGTTGCCCTGATTACCTGTGTTCAACCTTTTGGTCAGTGGAATAAGGTAAAACATGGCGCGCGTGAATACAGAGGTCTTCGCACTACCCGATATACCTACACACGTGATTTAACCGGCCCCTGGTTATTGTTCGATAATGATAAGGACCCCTATCAGTTGAATAACCTGATCAATGATCCGCAGACTAAGCCCATAAGGGAAGCTTTGGATGCATTGCTGACTAAAAAACTGGCGGCTACCCAGGATGCCTTTCTGCCGGGATTAGCCTATATTAAGGAATGGAATTATCCGCTTGATGAGACTGGAACGGTCCCTTATTTCCACTGATATTAAGGACTAAAGGAGAATGAACGACTGATAAATAGAAGATGGGCTCATTTTTTCATCTTGCGTATAGGTGTATGCCGCTACTGCTGAAAGCATCCATTTCCCCCAAAACTCACTTTGCCAGCACCAGGTTTCATTTTTGAAAGTGAAGGGTTCGATCAAATGATCCGCATCTTGCCCCAAAATTCTCTGGTCGATGCATTTGTCAATTACCTCTCCGGCAAAGCCGCTGATGTGTATGAGATGAGACTGCTGAAAAGGGGGCTGCCCAACAGAAGAATGAGGACTTGTGGCTGTCAATATGGAGAGTAAAATCAGCCAGAATAAGGGAATAGATTTCCGGTTACGTGTCATAATGTGATTGCTTCAGGCAGGAAATATAGGATATTATGGCTGAGATTTAGTCCTGCTGTTCCTTTTTGTCCCAATATGCCTTGTACAAATTCACAAATGGCTCATCCCGCACCTCCTGCGTCGGATCGTAGTTCGGATTGGGAATCGGTAAATATTTGTCTTCCACATTATGATCCAACCATAGCATGAGAGCCGCAAATAAGGCTTGTGTCTTTTCCGGCTCTTCGGCAGCGAGGTTGTGTGTTTCGGATTGATCTGTTGGAATATTGTACAGTTTCAGTCGGCCATGCCAATCAAAAATGAGCTTATAATCCCCCGCCCGGATCGCTGAATGCGGCGTCAAAGGAAAACCATCATCCGGATTGTTGACAATCACATTAAAGGGATAGTGCCAGTAGATCGTATCTTGTGTGTACAAGCCTTTTGCGTTGGTAAGGTCTTCAAATAAAGGCACCAGGCTTTGGCCATCAATTGTTGTTGGTAATTCAGAACTGCGACCAGCCAGATCCAGCAGGGTAGGGAATAGGTCGGTACAATTCACAGGAATATTACTCCATTGCCCCCCCTTAATTTGGGTTTTATTCCAAAAAACAAGCGGCACCCGGACGCCCCCTTCAAACAGGGTAGCCTTTCCGCCTTTCAAGGGCGCATTGGAAGTTGGAGGCGGATTGTCTTTGTCGGAGATCAACCAATCGACGCCACCATTATCAGACATGAATACCAAATAAGTGTTTTCATCCATTCCAGTATCTTTCAGTTTTTGCATGAGGGCTCCAACCGATTCATCCAGACTTTTTAGCATGGCAGCATAGGTGGCATTTTTATGTCCGTTCCAGCCTTTGGTAGCTTTATGCTCGAAATAATCTATGTCCGCCTGTTTAGCCTGAATGGGGCCGTGCAAGGCAAAATGACAGAAGTAGAGTAAAAAAGGTTGGTCGGAATTATTTGCCTGCTGATCCAGAAATTGTAAGGCTTGCTGTGTCAGGTCGTCGGTCAGGTATTCTTTTCCCGTTTGGGCACCAGCCATGCCCATGCGCAAGCTGTCCTGATCCATCTTGGGATGAATTAATTCCCGGCGGTTCCATGCAT
>CAYGTH010000723.1:0-3473 GCA_964352745.1 uncultured Bacteroidia bacterium | reverse complement strand
CTTCAATTGAGGAAATCAGCGAATGTTCGAATTAAGATATGGGCTTTACCCTACAATATAAACGATTATTTTCTGTGGATATCCTCCATAGTTATTACCTGAATCAGCCCAAAGGCAAATTCTTTGAAGCTCACCTTGAAAAGAAACAAGCAGACTTGCTTTCTCGTTTTGACATTCGTAAAGATTTGACGATCGTCCCTACTCCTGAGACAAAAAAACTACTGACTAACCGAAAGTGGATATTTCGATCCGCTAATACTGGCTTCTTTATCGGAGCTGAGGTGGATAGCACCACAGCTTCTGTAGGACTGTTTCGCCCTGCGATTCCCCTGGAGGAAGAAATTAAGCTAACGTTCACGATTCAAGTAGTAAACCCATTCTTTTTTAATTATACAAACTTACGCCTTTCAGAAAACCGTCACCAGCCCTACTATTTTAGTAATAAGGTGGAGAATAAAAAGGGGTCGGCGCTTTATCTCAGTCGCCCCGTCGAGGCTTATGATCCTGCAAAATCCTATGAGCCGGGAGATATCTATGTCGATGACCCCCTGGTACCTACTCAGCTATTTGAGGCTTTGCGTAAAACCGCTCCGGGAGCATTGAATGTGAGCGATTGGCAAGAAGTAGTACCGGCAGGTAGCCCTGTTCCGGTTACTCCCTTTAATGAAGGAGATGCGCTTATCCTAAACAATGTGTTATACGTCGCAAAGGGAGACACTGCAGGTCTTCCTCCTGATCCTGCTAATTGGGAAGAAACACTGCTTAGTCATCAATATGTCACTGCTGAAGATCGGATTCGGATGTTGCCCACTGTCTTTAGCATAGATATCACCTCCTCAGTTACGCCAAAAGCAGTCTTAAAGCTCTTCGCACCCGATAGTACGGAGTTGATTTTTTCTCAGACGGTAGAGGGAGATCCTTTCCTTTCAGCATTTCCAGTTGATTTGCGTAATGTGTCCTCAGGACGGTATCGATTTCAATTGGAAAACCATGCAGGTACACCAATTCCTACTGCCTATGATGGGCTGATTTATCTGGATCAGGAAACCTATAATAAGCAGGTATTTGGAATCATTGAATTGACATATAATCCGTTAGCTCCCGCTTCTGAATATGATTGGGTTGCAGGTCCAGACCAGGAAATCCAAGCTCCCATATATACAATCCGATTTAAGAACAGATCAACTTATTGGCGATTCATTTTCAACCGGGATCAGGTAGTTGCTGATGCGGACCTGGGAGAATTGGAACGTGATGGATCTACTGGAGAAACTCGAAAATTCCGAACGGCTCAACCTAAGCCTTTGATAAGAGATTTTGAGGATGTGCGAAAGTTTGACACAACTGAACTGCTTCCCAATCCTGAGATAAACCTGGTTAAGCCCGATCCAATTGATACTCAAATTTATTCAGAAATATTCGTTTAAACATAACCTCAAACAATTATGGGACCCTACAACACCCCTGGCGTGTATATCGAGGAAATCGCTAAGTTTCCACCCTCTGTGGCCCAGGTCGAAACCGCTATCCCTGCTTTTATTGGCTACACCCAACGGGCGGAACTTAATGGCAGAAATTTGACGAATGTGCCGACCCGAATCCGGTCACTCGTAGATTATGAGATGATTTTCGGAGGACCCTTTATGGAAACCTTCACTGGCGTTACCTTAAAGAATGATGCGGATCTCACAGCCACGCCGCCAGAACTCCCTATAAACGCGATCGATGTAGGCCCTACAGAACCTACGTTGGTTTTCAGGATGTATTATGCGCTAAGAATGTATTTTGACAATGGCGGAGGCCCTTGTTATATCATATCAGTCGCCCAATATCCAGCGAGCGGACCGGGATCCATTGATGCTGATCTGCTAAAACTGGGACTGGGTCCTTTAAAGAAAGAAGACGAGCCTACCTTAATCCTTTTTCCCGACGCAGTAGCATTGACAGGAAATGATTTAGATGCAGTAAAAAGTTCATATTACGACCTGTATGTTCAAGCACTAAATCAATGTAATGAATTGCAAGATCGCTTTACCATCATCGATATTTTTGATGGAGACCAGGATAGCGGTGCTCCGGGATCTACCGTAATTGATAATGATTTCCGCAATGGCATTGGGGGGAATAATTTAAAATACGGAGCAGCTTATTATCCCTGGTTGGAAACCACAATCGATTATGCTTATGATGAATCGACTATGGCGATAGCTAATTATACAACGACCACAGGCGATACACCTCCGGCCACCGGTCCTGAAATAGAGGTTCAATTACGAAATGATGGGAATGAAGACACCTCCCTGTTTCACTTGAATAATGCATTGTATCACCAGATAAAAAATGAGATTGCAGAATTTAACGTTGTGATGCCACCTGGAGCTGCAATGGCAGGTATCTATGCTGCAGTGGATAGCAGTCGGGGTGTCTGGAAAGCACCTGCTAATGTTGGGGTTAGAGATGTGATTCGCCCTACAGTCATTGTAAATGATGAAGCACAGGCAAGTTTGAATGTACACCCTTCTGGAAAATCTGTCAATGTGATTCGTGATTTTGTAGGGCGCGGGGTTTTGGTGTGGGGCGCGCGAACCCTTGCAGGCAATGACAACGAATGGCGATATATATCGGTCCGTCGCTTTTTTAATATGGCCGAAGAATCTATCAAAAAGGCGACAGAACAATTTGTTTTTGAACCTAATGATGCCAATACCTGGGCTAAGGTCCGGGGTATGATCGAAAATTTCCTGACTATCCAATGGAGAAATGGTGCCCTCGCCGGAGCCAAGCCCGAAGATGCTTTTTTTGTGAGAGTGGGACTACCAGATACCATGAATTCACAAGACATTCTGGAAGGTCGAATGAACGTTGAAATCGGGATGGCTGTGGTTCGTCCAGCCGAATTTATCATCCTGAAATTCTCTCATAAAATGCAGGAGTCCTAATCGTAACTCAAGGGATGTTCCCAATAATTATTATTACCTAACAATCAGCAAGTCATGGATTATAAAACTCCCGGTGTATATATAAAGGAAATCTCCATATTCCCTCCCTCTGTTGCACAGGTGGCAACTGCTATCCCTGCATTTATTGGATATACTGAAACGGCAGATAAGAAGCCCGGTAGTGCCGACAATGGCCTATTGCGAGTGCCATATCGTATTTCCAGTATGCTTGAATATGTGGAGCACTTTGGGGGCCCACCTGTTCAGGATGTTGTACTAAACGTGAGCGCAGAAGGCATCCCTACCTCGGCTGTGATTCCCCTGGACGCAACAACAAATTTGCCACAATATTCAATATTTAAAATGTACCATTCCATGCAGATGTTTTTTGCAAATGGAGGTGGGTCATGTTGGATCGTCTCGGTTGGCGACTATTCCGGTGTTGTGGAGAAAAAGGCTCTTGATCAGACAAATAATGCAACAGACCCACCAGGGGGCTTGACGCTCATCAAGAAAATTGATGAAGTAACGCTC
>CAYGTH010000722.1:0-3474 GCA_964352745.1 uncultured Bacteroidia bacterium | reverse complement strand
GGTTTCATTTTGAACGAGTGTAGTCTTTTCTTTCCCATCTTCTCTCTTCTCTCTTTACTCTTCCCCCTACATCCTCCAAACCCCATATCCTTCGGCGCCTTTGATGGGTTGGTTATAGACAATAGCAAGGGAAAAGCCGAGGTAGCTGCGGGTTTCGCGGGGATCGAGGACGCCGTCGTCCCAGAGCTCGGAAGTGGAGTGCCAGACGGAGGATTTTTTTTCTGCGTCGGCGATGAACATTTGCTTGAGCATGGCGGCCTGATTTTCGTCAAAATCTTTACCCAGGGACTTGGCGGAGGCACGCTGTACGATTTCCATGACGCCGGCCATTTGTTCGGAACCCATGACACCGATTTTGGAATTGGGGTAGGCAAATAGAAAACGGGGATCAAATGAACGGCCGCTCATACCATAATTTCCTGCTCCAAAGGAAGAGCCCACCATGAGCGTGAGGTGCGGCACTTCGCTATTGGAAACCGCATTGATGAGTTTTGCGCCATTTTTGATGATACCTCCTTCTTCGTAGGATTTCCCGACCATATCACCCGTCGTGGTTTGGATGAATAGAAGGGGAATGTTGTTTTTGTTGCAAAGTTGGATGAACTGCGCGCCTTTGATGGCGGATTCGGAGAAGATGACTCCATTATTCGCGATGATGCCTACCGGATAGCCATGAATATTGGCCCAACCGGTAACGAGGGTATTGCCGTATTCGGGTTTGAATTCGGAGAACTCGGATGCATCTGTAATCCGGGCGATCAATTCCCGAACATCAAATGGCGTTTTAACATCAGCAGGCACAACCCCCAGGATTTCGTCCGCAGGAAAGTGCGGTTCCAGAATGGGCCCTTCAGGAATGAGGTGCGGTGTGGGAACGGCTATCCACTGCATGAGGTCTCGCGCAATCCGGATGGCATCATATTCGTCCTCGGCCAGATAGTCCGACACGCCCGAAACGCGGCTGTGCATTTCTGCTCCGCCCAGTTCTTCATCGGTTGCCTCTTCATTGGTCGCCATTTTGACCAGCGGAGGCCCTGCGAGGAATACCTTAGCGGCTTGCTTTTGGAAGATGGCAAAATCTGACATGCCCGGCACATAAGCACCACCCGCCGTAGCATTCCCAAAAACAACTGAAATCGTGGGAATCCCCATTTTGGATCTGCGGGTAATTTCCCGAAAAGATTCCCCGCCATAATTAAAAATCTTGGCCTGATCCGGCAGGTTTGCGCCTCCACTTTCGACGAGGTTAATCGTGGGCAACCGGTTTTCACGCGCAATTTCGCCGAGTCGCAGCGCCTTGAAAGTGGTGGCATAATCGACGGAGCCGCCCTTTCGGGTACCGACATTGGAATTGATCATGCAGAGCTTTCCCGCTACCAATCCGATGCCGGAGACATTGGTTCCGCCTGTTCCAAAACCGCCCTTGTTGAGCATACCTGCCAGTGGAAGGAGTTCTAAGAAGGGGCTGTCTTTATCCAGAACCAGTTCCAAGCGCTCGCGGGCAAGTAGTTTACCGCGATTTCGAGCCCGCTCAATATGTCTTTCTTTCCCCTGAAAGCGGCTCTCTTCCAGATGCTCGGACAACTGCGCTACGAGTTTCAGCATTTCAGCATAATTCGCCTGATACTGCTGACTGTTGGGATGAATATGTGAGGTCAATACGGGCATAATTGGAGGGGAAGAAAAAAGGTGAAAGAGGACAGAGGACAGAGGACAGAGGACAGAGATTAGACGGAAGACAAGATTCGGTGTTTACACATCTTTCTACTCATTACTAAGCTCCGAATACTTCTTATAGCCTAGAATGAGATGAGCGCATTGAGATCTATATCAAAAGGCTCGCCCAGGTTTTCATAAAATGATTCGCCAAAAAAGGCCTTGAAGGATTCTATTCCTTTATCCGTAAAATGTGGCAACAGCATGCTCCAGATCATTTTTTCGCCATCCTCTCCCGTTTTCTCGCCCCGAATAATCTGCTGCGACAACCAGTAGAAAGACAACATCCAGGTGATAAAGGCAATGTTATGATACATCCCCGGAACCGGCTCGGGCTTCATGTTTCCCAATTTGATCGAGAAAGCAATTGCCGCCTTATTATCCGCAATCGTCTGCCGGGTCATCTCCTGAAACCGACGCTTAATCGTAGGATGGCTGAGTACCTGCGTATCCAGAAAAATGAAGGCATACTCTTTTTGAAACCGATAATAGAGCTGCACTTCATTGTGGAGATTCTTGAAAGAGGGCAGTTCCCGGGATTTGTTGCGCGCTGCTTCTATCTTAGCCCACATTTGAGCTGCTATTGCTTCCAGCAGCACATCTTTATCTTTAAAGTGATACGTTAAATTACCCCGACTCATCCCCATTTCATTCGCGAGTTCATACAGGCTGGTGGCAGCATAGCCCGCCCGATTAAAAAGAGCAGTTGCCTCCTGAATAATTTTTTCTTTCTTGTTCACGATGTCGAAAATTGAATCACGAGTCTATTTTAAAAAATATTCTAGTCAAAAGTAACTAAAAATTTTATCAGAAAAAACCAGACTTATTTACGCAGGAATTTTTATGTTATCTTTCTCCCTCTACCTCTGATGTATATTCTCATGCACATATTTCGATATTTCCTGCTTATCAGCACGCTGTTTTCAGGTGTCCTCACTGCCCAAACCCCACCCGACACTGCTTCCTTTGCCTATGAATCCGCCCAGAACACCTTTTCCTATGCGGGTTTTATCAAAGGAAAGGAAACCCTCTACATTCAGGATTGGGGGGCCGTTCGGGTATTGGTCAGTGACAAGACAACAGGCCCGATGCGGGAGCATAAAACGCTGATTTGGCGCAACGGAACCGCCCTGATCATTGACCACCTTGACAAGCGGATTTATCAGCAGGCAGAGATGCCAGCCGATTTAGACTTGAGCGTATATGGCGCTGACTCTATGGGATTAGTGGCTAAGGGACTGATTCGCCAGCCGGATGCAACTGTACTGGGAAAGGAATGTGCTGTATATCAACGTCAGCGTGGCGATCAACTATGGGAAACCTTTCGGTGGGAAGGGATTGAACTTAAGGTCATGATCAAACACTTACGAGGAGGCGGGAGTTATCGTAAACTGGCTGAAAGCCTGCTTGAATTGGCTGAAATCCCGAAAGGCATCCTTGAAATTCCCGAAGGATACCAAAAGGAATGAAATAGGAGGCATTCCGAATTTCATATCCTAACAACCCGTCAAAGACGTCATCCCGGAGCTGTTGACTTGCGTAGCTTGTCAACAGAATCCGGGATCTTCCACTTCTTCTCTTTAGAATTGGAGAGTAGCAGAAGATTCCGGGTTCTTTTTTGAAGCTGCGCAACAAAAAAGCCACGGAATGACGTGCGTCTTGTTGTTATTTCCTCAAAATTCCAGCGTCTCGTGTTGTGTATATAAATTGAATAAGGATCAACGATTAATACAATTCGATTTTCTGGACATAGCGCTT
>CAYGTH010000721.1:0-3480 GCA_964352745.1 uncultured Bacteroidia bacterium | reverse complement strand
CAGGGAGATTATGCTGGAGGAAATGCGAGTGGAGCCTGGCTACAATCTGACTGCCTCGAAGCTTTCTTGGATATGAGAAAGGCGGCAGCGAAAGCAGGAGTTAGCCTGACGATTCTCTCCGCCACTCGTAATTTTGATCGGCAAAAAGCAATCTGGGAAGGGAAATGGACCGGGCAGCGACTGGTTAATGGGAAAAATCTTTCGAAGACGACCCCAGACCCGGAAGCACGTGCATCAGCGATTCTGAGATGGAGCTCCATGCCTGGAACTTCGCGCCATCATTGGGGGACCGATGTGGATTTGAATGCATTTTCAAATGCTTATTTTTCTTCGGGAAAAGGACTCAAAGAATATGAATGGCTCACAGAGCATGCTGCTTCTTTCGGGTTTTGCCAGCCTTATACCGAAAAGGGCCCGGCCCGAAAAGAGGGATATGAGGAAGAAAAATGGCACTGGTCTTATATTCCTTTGTCTCAAAAATACCTGATTGCCTATGCCACGCGGGTCAATGCAGCAGACATCAAGGGCTTTCAAGGTTCGGAAGTTGCCGAAAAAATCGAAGTAATCCGGCGATATGTATTTGGCGTAAACACCGAATGCTTCTAACTTGTTGCGATATAGACTTATTGCATGCAAGGCCTCACCATTTATAAATCTTCTGCCGGATCGGGCAAGACCTATACCCTCGTCAAGGAGTATCTCAGGATTGTTTTAGCTAATCCCTGGGACTATAAACATATCCTGGCGGTAACTTTTACGAATAAGGCCACCGGTGAAATGAAAAGCCGGATCATTGGTACCCTGAGTCGCCTTGAAATCACGCCGTATCCGGACCTTGGACCTGATCAGCAATTGTATGATGAATTGCAGGCTGAGTTGAAGGAACGAGGACTTCGCTATTCAGTAGCAGATCAGGCAGGGAAAGTACTGCGCCTGATTCTGAATGATTATTCTAATTTCTCAGTCAGCACAATAGAGAGTTTCTTTCAGCGAATCGTACGGGCATTTGCCCGGGAGTTGGGAATCCCTTTGGGGTATGATGTGGAGATGCAACAGGAAGTGGTGTTGCAGCGGGTGGTCGATGAGATGTTTTTGGAAGTAGGCGAAAATGAAAAGCTCACTCAGCTATTCATAGGCTTTCTAAAAAGACAGATGGAGGAGGAGAAGGGCTGGAAACTGGACAATGAAGTGAAGGCTCTGGGCCGCGAAATTTTCAAAGAGAAATTTCAGCGATTGGCGGTGAGTCATTCAGATGCAGAAGATCGTATTGGAGTGATCCTGGAAGTGGTGAAGGAATTGCAGGCAATCCGAAAAGGATTTGAGTCCAAATTGGTACAACTTGCCGAGGAGGGCGTGCAAATCCTGGGAGATTATGGAATGACCCCTGATGATTTTAAGCAAAAGGGTCGTGGGCCGGGTAACTATTTTAACCAGATTCTCAAAGGGAAATATGAGCCCAATAGTTACGTCCGCAAGGCGTATAAAGACCAACTCGGTTGGTATAATCCAAAATCCGCAGATGCCTTCCGTGTTGAGCAGGCATTTGAAGCGGGACTGGATGTATTGCTGGATCGTGCGCTGGACCATTATGATGCACAGGGGCCAGCGTATCAAACTGCGATTCAGGTGCTGAGAACCCTGCATAGTTTTGGCGTATTGAATGACCTGAGAATCAAGCTTGATGCCTATCGCCGCGAGCGCAATCAACTGATCATTTCCGATACGAATTTCCTGCTTCATCCCTTCGTAAAAGACAAGGACGCACCTTTTATCTATGAAAAGGTAGGCAGTCGGTATCAGTATTATTTGCTGGATGAATTTCAGGATACTTCTGATATGCAGTGGCAAAACTTACGCCCCCTGTTGGGAGATGCGCTGGGGAATGGAACGGGGGGAATGATCGTTGGAGATGCTAAGCAGTCGATTTATCGCTGGAGAAACGGAAATATGGACCTGATCCTCCGGGAGGTAGGCGAGCAAGTGTATGCTAAATTCGGGCAGGAAGTAGCAGAGGAGGAATTGCGGCAAAACTGGAGGTCTTCCAAAGATATTGTCGAGTTCAATAATGTCCTCTTCGATTCGGCAAAGGTCTGCATGGCTGCAAATTTTTCTCCGGAACATGCGGCGCGATTTACAGCAGCTTATCAGGATGTGGGCCAGGAAGTACAAAAGCAGGATTTACCCGGTCTGGTTTCGGTAGCATTTTTCCCTGACCGATCCTGGCGAGATCCCGAAGAGGTGCCTCGCTGGAAAGATCTGGCTCTGGCCAGAACTTCAGAGCTGATTCAAGAGCTGAAGGCAGAAGGGTTTCAGGGCAATCAAATCATGTTGCTCGTTCGCAAAAACGGAGAAGGGGTCGAGATCGCAGAGTATCTCCAGCAGCAGGCAATCAAGGTCGTATCCAATGAATCTCTGCTCATCGCCAATCATCCCTGGGTGCTGTTTCTGCAAGCCGTTTTGGAGCACCTGAACCATGAATACGATGCAGTTTCCCGGGCTTCCCTGGTATATTATCACCATTTGCTGGCCGGCAATAAAACAGCAGACCACGACTTATTCAAAAGTAGCCTGGAAGAAGTATTCTCAGCAACATTTGAGCCCCAAAAGCAGCAGCTTCGCCAGTTGCCGGTATATGAATGCGTCGAGCAACTGATTCGCTTGTTTCCCAAATTATTAGCGCCCAATGCCTACGTCCAGGGATTTTTGGATACAGTGCTGGAGTATAGCAGTTCGCAGGATGCCAGTATCTCCGGCTTTCTGGAATGGTGGGAAGAAATGAAAAGTCGCCGACCGATCGCTTCAGCACCAGAAGTAGATGCAGTGCAGATTATGACGATTCACAAGTCTAAGGGACTGGAGTTTCCTGTGGTGATTGTCCCCTACGCAGATTGGGAAATGACACCGGGCAGCAGGGATGTGTTGTGGCTCAGTTCTGATCAGGCCCCATTCTCCAAGCTGGATTTCCTCCCTGTCAAACTAGGAAAGGCGCTGGAGCAAACCTATTTCAGTGCTGCTTATGAGGAAGAGAAACTGATGTCAGCTTTGGATAACCTGAACCTGCTGTACGTGGCATTTACCCGTCCGGAATTACGACTCTATGCCTTTACAAAAGACTTGCCCAGGGCAAAGCCTGCTACGATTAATAACCTGGCGACTTTACTGAATTTGGTTATTCCCCCCGAAACCCTGACCGGTCGTTTGCTGGAATCTCCCCGGCGGTTTGAATGTGGGACAGCTATTCCTCCTAAAGAAGAATCAGGGAAACAGACAGATGCCGAAACAGTGCCCTTGATCGCCCAATCTGTGAGCGAATCCGATTGGGATAAGCGAATGCGAATCCGGTTTACCTTTGACCGCTATCCCCATGTGGATATGATGGCTCAGCGGGAAAAAGTCGATATTGGTGAAATCCTCCATGAAGCCCTCTCTTTTGTGAAAACAGGAGTAGATATCTCGTATGCCGTGGATAGAATGGTACTC
>CAYGTH010000720.1:0-3488 GCA_964352745.1 uncultured Bacteroidia bacterium | reverse complement strand
CCCACAGCTCCTGAAGAAAGAACGAACCCCCAAAGCAAAAAAGAATGCAAGTCAGCGGACGGTGGGGCTGATGGCGCAAGGGCGGCTGGGCATGCAGGGCCGGTAAGTGCGGGCCGCTTGTATACCCTTGCGCCATCTAAAGCGCGCAGGCCCGAGCGGAACCGGCCAGTTTTGCATCTTCTTTTTTGCTGGGGGGTGAGGGAATGAGGAGAGCTGTGGGGCGAAAGGGAATGCCTGGGTCCTTCGATTCCTAAAAAAGGCCCCAGACTCATCCATCATAGTGAAATCATCTCACTTTTCACCATCCGGGAACGTCGGCCCGAAGGGAACTCCAATACAATACCATATTGATAACGGTTGCTGGGTTGCGCATTTTCATCCAAAAAAGCGATTTCTTCCCCACCCAGGCGTCGATAGGTAACAAAACCTGAATCCCTTTCCTTCTTGAATATTAAGACAT
Source organism: uncultured Bacteroidia bacterium (assembly GCA_964352745.1). GTDB lineage: Bacteria > Bacteroidota > Bacteroidia > J057 > J057 > CAYGTH01. Next base: position 3,028 of record CAYGTH010000720.1, on the reverse strand, counting down.
GAGCCACCTCGGTGTCCGGAAGCTTCCATTCAAGACCGATCCGATCCTTTTTCAGTTTTACTTTCACTTCTAAAGCCGAAGGGGTTTTAGGAATAGCCAATCGTTGTAAGCCTAACACTTGTGGACAATCGGTTGAATGGCCATCATCATCTACCGCAACCAGTCGATAATAGTAGGTAATAGACGGTTCGGCGGTTACATCGAGAAAATGTCCTTTTCTGGCGTCTTTTTCAGTTGGCAGATAGACTGCCAGCGTATCCCATTGATTCATTTCTCCAGAGGACCTCAACAAGCAGTGATAGGCGATATCCAGATCCTTAGAGAGGAAATAGGCGACCTCGATTCCTTCTTTTCTAACATTATAGTCACTGAATATAGGAGCTGAAGGGGGGATTGTGTCCGGAAGTTTCACCATCAATGTAGCCGAAAAATCTGAATGGTTCTGGTTCCAATCAACGGCTACCACCTTATAATAAACCTGTTCAGAAAGAGAGTTTAGGCCTACGCTGTCGGCGTATGTGTGCGGATGAAATACTGTGTCTGATAACTGCGTAAAAACATGATTGGAGTCATTCGCCCAAAACACACGATATCCTTTCAAGTCTTTTTCAGCGTTCGGTTTCCAGGTTAATAGCACATTACCCAGCGAATCACAACTCCCCAATAGCCCTGCAGGAGGATTGGGGGCTATACTATCTGCTGCTGCTGAAAAAACCGGTAAAGCGGCGGCGGCATTTCCCAGAGAATCTACTGCAGTTACCATAAAATAACTCCCTTTTCCATTAGTAATAGCACCTTGGTATGACCTTTCAAAAGCACTTAGCCCAATCTCATTCATCTTCGTATAGGCTGGTAATGAATCTCTCCGATCACCTGTCAGGATAAAAAATTCCAAACCTTTTTCTTGTGGGAAATCATACTCCCAGGAAATATTCACGAGTTCCTGGGATTCATACGAAACCTTAACATTTACAGGAGCCGGCGGCGGCGTAATATCCTTAACAACAGCCAATACCTGATTAGATGCAGGACTTATTTCACCAAAGGAAGTAATTCCTTTAATTCGATACCAATACGGTTGGTTGGATACGACCTTGTCATCGAAATAACTGAGAAATCCAGTAGTATCCTGAAAGCTCTCATCCTCTAAATTCATGAAAGGAGCCACATTCAATTGTCTGAATGGGCCGATTGAATCTGTCGCCCGTTCAATATGATAAGCAACAAAATCGCTATTATCTTCCCACAAAATGGAGATATTATCCTCTCCACTTAACACAGAATCCAATTCAGGTGCCATCAACAGTTGAATATCATGGGGAGAGATGACCGTATAGGCTGTATCGATATCTGGATATCCCGGACAAAACAATCGATACACATAAGACTGATCGCGATCAAAGTCCGTATCCAGATAGGCAATACCTAAGGCTTGGGCCACTTCACTAGAGACATCAGCTAACATATGTAAGAGGGTCCAACGCGTTTCACGAATTTCACGTTCAGATTCCTCACCCGCTATATCTCCTGGCATTTCTTTGAAAACCAATTGATAGGCTGCATTCAACAGGGAAGAATCCTTTTTTGATTGAATGGGCCAGGACGACTCAGGTAACATTTTTTGAAGCCCCAGGCTTGAAAATTTTTGATTTCCGAGTTCATTATTTTGATCATAATGAGCTCGTTCCAACATGAGACCGTTCTCTCTGACGATGTCCCACATATCCGGATAGGTGGCTACCCACCGAAGATGGGCATAGCTTCCTCGGTTGACCCCCCAACTTGCAATATCAGGATCGGATTCCCGGTCCGACGTACTGGGTTGTTGGGCCAGTGAAAGACAAGTGATGCCAACCAAGAAAATGAAGTAGTAGATTGATAGATATTTCATAATATAAATATTTTTACATGAAAATGGAGGGGAATGGACATTAGCCCATTCCCCTGGGTATTACCAAGCACATCGCTTCCCTATGCTAACCGGAAATTTGATACTCCCTTTCTTTGAAAGGATCCCCGATCCTACCTTATATTTCAGCTTCGCTTTGCCTCTGAAGCCAATCGGATTAGGCCCTCCACCAGCAATCAGTACCCCTGCTCTCAGATCCAGGATAGGGATTCGGACAATTCTGAGGGTACCCTGTAAGCCGGCATATGCCTGCCCTGCCCCCTGCCAACCGTTAAGTCCGGGGCACATCGAATACCTCGCCACCTTTATATCCCCCCCAATCCCTACTTTCAGTTTTGCAGTGAGTAAATCCACATCGATGCCTATCTGAGTCTGAAAATCAATTCCAAAGGCAAAACCTATTCCCGTTTCAAAGTCCCGCATACCCCCAGCTCTTGAATTGGGGATGCCTGTCTGATCAAAAGACACTTTGTTATCACCATCCTTTGTATTCTGATTCCCAAACAGGTCGCCAATAAATCCCGGCGGATTTGGGAGATATGGTGGAATTCCATGCCCTACCATCAAATAGCTACTGATTTTGACGGGAAATGGCTTCTTCACTCGTATCCCGCCACGATGGGTATAATCTCCCGCATGCAGGTACCAGCTGTCCGGTCCCGCATGGAAAGCAGCATGAACCATCAATTTATTAGGGCCACTTCCTTCTAGCTCTTTAGCATCCAGGTAAAGATTGAGATTTCCATCTACCCGGGCACCACGCTGGACTTTTCGGTAGGTTACATCTGCATTTCCCCAAATCATTTTTTGAGGTTTTTTGCCCTTCAACTCACTCATCACATATAAATCCCCATGCACATTGATCCGGTTTAAGCCCCCGTGCCGGTTAAATTCAGCACTTACTTCTGCTTCGAGGTTAACGGCTTCCGGATTGGGATGACTACCCAGAACGGCTGCTACCTTGAACCCCAAATGTGTGTTAAAGTCAGGTACATATCGTAAGCCACTAGAAGCCGGTTGAGATTCACTCCCCCCCTTCTGGTAGGTCTCACGAGGATCTGGCAAAGCCGCAGGATTGACCCGCATATGATAATAGGCACCTCCACCAAATCCATAGAT
>CAYGTH010000719.1:0-3492 GCA_964352745.1 uncultured Bacteroidia bacterium | reverse complement strand
GTGTCAGTATCTATATTGGGCAGAAAAACGGCGTCAAGCACCTCCTGTGCCCGTTCAGTAGTGGCTGCACGATCCCAGTCAAACTTGCTGGTGTACAGGTGGGAATGCGTATCGATGTATTTCATAAACGGCTCAGGAGTTCTGATTTCTTCTCTTCGTATTCCAGCATGTTGAGTTTGCCATCATTGTAGCGCGCATAGAGCATATCGATGGTTTTCATCACCTCATCGCGCATATTGAGCCAGTCGAGTTCTGTAGTGCTAAAGCCTTCATAGGTATTTTCTACCATCTTGTCGGCTTTGGGATCGAGATATGCGATATCCTGAAAAATACGTTGGAGGGTTTGGGCGACCTGCTCATTTTTAACTGAGAATGTATGAGGAATCAGCTGGGCCTTCTGATTGACAAATACGGTGCAGTCATCCCCCTTGGCCTGAAACTCTTTGACATCTTCGAGTAAAAAACTCCCTTTATCATAATAGCAGGTATCGGCAGTCAGAATAACCGTACTGCTCCCAAAAATGCCATCATGAATATGCAGAGCCAATACATCGGTAGGACTGGCAATCCGGGTATCTTTCCGGAGTATTTTCCCTAACTTGACAGCAGGCAAATGAGGAGCTTTGTACAAGCCTGCACGCTCGTCCTGAGGAAATTTGTCTTTGATTAATTGTGCATACATAGGGCAAAATTACACATTTTTTACATGCTACGAAGGCCTGGAATCATAAGGCTACGAAACAAATCTTTGCTATTTGGGGTTAGTACGCCGATATTGAGCTAACCGAATTCTCCCATTTTGCGCATCTACCTTAAAACCGCCGTAGCAGGCAAGCCGCCAGAAATCATTAAAGCCTTTGACAGAAGCCTCTTTGAGACCCTGGCTCCTCCTGGCACGCCGGTGGAACTCATTCGCTTTGATGGTTCTCAAAAAGGAGATATCGTACACATTCGGCTGAAGTTGCTCGGCTTTATCAAGCAGGATTGGGTGAGTAAGATCACTGCAGACCATACGTCTGAGGAGGAAGCTTTTTTTGTGGATGAAGGGACTCAGTTACCCTTTTTCCTGGGGAGCTGGGAACACCACCATGTCGTAAAAGCACAGGGAGACCACAGCGTGATCATTGATGACATTCGATACAAGGGGCCATTTTTTCTGATTACCTGGCTCTTGTACCCTGCGCTGTATCTTCAATTTGCGTGGCGGAAGCCGATCTACCGCAAGATTTTTGGTAAGCCCTGATTTACCATACTTCCATAGACCGGAGTCTCCATCTTTTTCCGAGTTTCCGACGATCTTTTCCAATCAGATTGAATAATATGCCGGTTCCCAGGAGGGTCGAAGCAATGATTACCGAAGTCTCATCCATCGGAGCATCCAGATAATAATGGTTAAAGGTGGCTGTTCCCAATAGGTATGCACCGGCAATCGTACCGGTAGCCCCAACCATTTTGCGAAAATATTGCCAGTACGATCGGGATTGGCCGCCATAGAGGTATTTGATCTCGCTGATAGGGACATAATCCCGAATTACATTGTTAGTCGCATCTCCCTCATTACTCATTTGAATAATTTTTACGAGGACGATCACTGAATCCCAAACGGCTTCGATATGGCCCTCGTATTTTGCATTGCCATCCTGCGTCTTAAAAACGAGGTAATCTCCCGGGTAGAAGAAAATTCGTTTTGCCCGATAGGGGTTTTCAAGTGCAAGTGCTTTTTGTGAATAGGAGAATGTGACGCTGCAGAATAGCAACATAGAAAGCAGGAGTAATTTTCCCATATAGCGGAGGCTGTGTGCGAAAAGTGAGTTTAGCAGCATAAACGCAAGGGAGTAGCAGGCGTTGCTTATTTTCATTTCTCTGGATGAATTAGCAAAATATACACAGGCGAAAAAAATACTGGTTCAGTTAAAAAAATATTCTATATTTGCCCTCCGATATTGATTGAGCGGATGTGGCGGAATTGGTAGACGCGCTAGATTCAGGTTCTAGTGGGAGAAATCCTGTGGAGGTTCGAGTCCTCTCATCCGCACAAAGAAGTACAAACCTGCCGAATTTCGGCGGGTTTTCTTTTTTTCTGCTCTTACCTGAAAGCGAAGCTTGTCCGGTCTTCTGTCTTCCGTCTTCTTTCTTTCTTTCTTTCTTCTTCTCTCTTCTTTCTGACCCCTCTCTCCTGCCTCCTGACCCCTTCTTTCCTCACGGCCCCCACACCCAGGCAAGCAGCAAGCCCACAAAGTTACCCAGCGCCAATCCCGCTACGCCTATGGTCATTCCGGAAGCGACGATTTCCCGGTTTTGAAGCGAATTGGCAATAGGCCCAATGAAGGGCGGCCCGAACGTACCTGCTGTAATGGTAATCACTACGGTATCTGCATCGATCCTGAATATACGCGCGAGCAAAATATGGAGGAATATCCCACCATACAGCGTGCAAGCCATCAGTCCCATAATCGGGTGGCTGTTCTGCAAAAAAGTATGTAGGTCAACCTGTGAACCAATGGCAACACAAAAGACCAAAAAGATATATTCTCCGCTTTCATAAGTCAGGGGTAAATTCCGAATTCTGGGAATCAAAGAAGCGCCCAGTCCGCCCAGCGTGATAAATACAATCATCCAGCCATCGGCTATTTTTCCGCGTATGAGCCAACTCAGACCCGCTGAAAGTGCGAGTACCAGTACGCTTACGCCCAGGCCCAGTGCAACGGCCCGTATCCCTGCTTTCCAATCCGTGAATATGAGCAGAGGGATATCCTCAGTTTTATTCGTATCTGTTAGTGCCAGTGGTTGATAGGTAGGGAGAAACAAACCCAGCAGCTTTCTGGCGACGGTAAGCAGAACCAGCAGTAAGATCGCACTGAGGATCATATCAGTGAGGTTCATTTCCACAAAAACTGCGCTCTCCACGTCCTGCGCTACCTGAATGGCAGCCATGTTGGCCGTGCCGCCGATATATACCCCTGCCGACATTCCCCCCAGATTCCAGACTTCGGGTAAGTGTCCCTTAAATAGATAGATGCCCAGGCTGGCGCTTAGGGCGATCGACAAGGTCCACAGGCCCATTGAGAGGGTCATAACGGGAGCCAGGCGCAGCCAGGCCTGTATATGGGTTGAGAAGAGCATCATCGGAATGGCGAGGACTACTGTGGCTGAAATCAGTGGATTGGCGAGGCCCTCTGCCAGTGCGAAGCCGGGGACGAGGGTCATACAGATGCCGGCTACGTAGCAAAAAAACGCAGGGCTCAACCAACCGATGATCGATATGCGATCCGCCAGAGAGAGTAGCAAGGCAGGAACGGTGAATACAAAAATGAGTTGTAGCAATGGGAGAATTTCCCCAAAGGTTGCGCCTGTGTCCATGACGAAAGATACATTCTTGTGGGAAAGACTTCAAATGGGAGGGTGGGAGAAGTCGATTTCGGGAGGTCGGGATGCTGTGAGGTCGGGAGAAGGGGAATTTGGGCGGGGAAGAACCTGTAGCCAGAATGGCTG
>CAYGTH010000718.1:0-3505 GCA_964352745.1 uncultured Bacteroidia bacterium | reverse complement strand
GGACAATTGGATAATCATCAAACTATAAGCGGGAGATTTCTCAGGCCGCTCAAAAGGAGCTTCGTAAGTTGGAAGGTGCTGTGCTCCAACCACATTTCCGGTCAGATGTACCGCCAGATCAGGCTTTTTGAATTCATACGATGCTGCGAATACCCCCGACCATCTGGGTGCAAATTCCTGCTGAACTTTTTGCATCTCTCCCTGCGCATCTGGTAAGCGCTGATATACATCCTGATACGTAAGCCCTAATTTGATATTGATGGCATTTACAAATCGCTGATCTATCGCGAGTGCCATTCCCTTTACAATCGCATGCTCCTGTAAATTCCGGTACACAATCAGATTGGGATCCGCATCATAATCCGGGATGATCTTGTTTTGAAAATAAGTGTAGAAGGCATCCAGATCTACTGTCCCCGTCCCTTTATTCCCCATCAGGAATACATGATTCAGGTTCACATTCACATTATAAGATTGTTCGGGCCGGAGGGTTTCTTCAATAATGACATTGCGCGCGCCTGTAAGGGCTGCATGGTCTTCGGTAAAGAGGTTCACTACGCGAAAGCCTTTTCCGGAGTTGATTCGTAGCGTCGTCCAATCCGAAGGTTTGTATTTCAGCGCTACTCTCGGCGTGAACACATAACCATGATCTGCATGATGGTCGAGCCGCATGCCTCCCAATACTGTCGCAACACTCCCCACTTTCATTTCATCCTGCACAAACAATCCGGGAATCCAATCCACATCTCCAGTAGGCGTAGCGGGCGTATTGTCATCATACTGCTGAATCCGCATCGTCGTTCCAACCAACAAATCATGCTTCTCCGTTGACTTATCCCAAATCATATTGGCAAACAAGATGGACTGATCTGCTTCATAAGGCGTATCCCCATAATAGCTGTCCTGATAATGATAATTGAAAGAATATTCCAGGCGAATGTGTTCTGCCGAAATCGGAAGCTGATAATTACCAATCAATTCTACCCGCTGAGTCTGGATGCTTTCGCCATACACAAGTGAACTCCCTCTATCTTTTGCCTGCCACTCCATCACCCCTCCAAATCGATCTTCGGTATAAAAGCGCGCGGCCAGGTTAAACATCCGATCGTCCTTACGCTTTACTTCCCATTTGTTAAATAAAGAAAGGCGACTTGTCAGAGGCATGTCTGTAAAGCCATCTTCATTGGCATCCAATCGGTATTGGTTCCGATACACATTCCCGCTAAAGAGCGTAGAGACCCGCTTGCCGAGGCGCAAGGTCCCGGACAGGTCCACATTTGCTTCCCGATGCGAAGTATAAAAGGAATTCAGGCTAATGCCACTACTTTGATCCGGGCTTTTGGTAATGATATTCACCACACCGCCAACGGCTTCGGTACCATATAAGGAAGAGGCCGGGCCTTTCACAATCTCAATACGATCCACCAGATCAGTAGGAATTCCATTAAATCCATATACACTCCCCAAGGCACTGACGATGGGCATTCCATCAATCATCACCAGGGTATAGGGCCCTTCCATGCCATTGATATGAATATCATTGGTTCCGCATACACCACAATTGATCTGTTCCTGGACTCCATTTACAGTCGCCATCGCCTCGATTACATTGCTGGTCGGATTTAGCTGAAGAAAGCGCGAGGTAATAACCTCCACTTTGATGGGAGAATCCTTTACAAAAGTTTCTTTTTTGGTACCTGTAATGACCACTTCATCCATTTCACTCATCACCCGCTCCAACCGAACCGAGAAGTCCGTTGTTTTTCCGGGCGCAATCGTCACCGTCTCCCGTATCCCCGCGTATCCCAATACAGATATCTTCAAACTATGCTCACCTGCCGGAATCTCCGTCAATTGATACCTTCCTGTACTATCTGCAATTGTGCCCCGATTTAGTTCGGGCAATAGTACCCGAGCAAAGGCGAGGCCTCCCGCCTCATCCGTCAGAACTCCCGCCAAACTTCCCGTTTGTCCATACAAGCCTGAGAGTGCGATCCCATTGAGCAGTGCCCAGCATACATAGGTAAGTATTGTTTTCATCTATCCTTCTTTCCTGCCTAATATTTGCATGCAAGTAACTATTATTTAGAAGTATTCCAAAGTATTTTTTAGACCAATGCATGTAAAATATTTCATATTACCTAAAAATAAATAAAGAGATCATAATTCGTAACTGCTTAGCAGCCCGCTATAGCCGGATTCCAATCCAGCTAATCATTGGCTTCGCTTTGGCGAATAGGATTGGCGGACCGGAATCCGCCAATAGCCCTTGCGGGGCTAAGTAGTTACCATAATTCTTATAAAAAAACAGGGAAATCTCTCCATATCCAGTCCTTCCACTTCTCGAAAAAAGCGTATATTGGGAGCTTCTCAATCCAAATGCTATGACTTATTGCCGAATTGTTACCTTTTCCCTCCTCATCTTTATCCTGTCTATTTCTCCCTTTTATGTGATGGGCCAACGCACCTGTGGATACGATCAATGGATCGAACAAAAACGGGCGCAGGATCTAACCTTTGACCAACGAATGGAAGAAGTGCGACGGGAAATCGCCCAGGCTGCTCAGGCTGCAGGGGCACAGCGAACCGTGTACCGGATTCCCGTAGTCGTCCACGTCATTTATGACACACCCGCCGGGGATATTCCAGACGCACAGGTTATCTCCCAAATAGATGTCCTGACCGAGGATTTCAGAAAGTTGAATGCCGATACCGTTAATACCCCTACTGTTTTCAAACCTTTCGCAGCAGATTCTGAAATCGAATTTTGCCTGGCGACGCTCGATCCGGATGGGCTTCCTACAACCGGGATCACCCGAACTTCTACCACCACGACAACTTTTTCAGGGGATGACATGAAAGCGACTGCCACCGGCGGCATCGATCCCTGGCCTAATACCCAATACCTGAATATTTGGGTATGTTCCCTCGGTGGCGGCCTCCTGGGTTTTGCAACCCCTCCCGGTACTGCCGGACCTGCCGAAGATGGCGTAGTAGTCGGAACAGAATATTTCGGACGAATCGGCAACCTCGATCCTAATTTCGATCTCGGACGAACTGCTACACACGAAGTGGGCCACTTCCTGGGACTCGATCACCCATGGGGCGGTGGTGGATGCAGCAATGATGACAATATCAATGACACGCCTATGCAGGACGGACCTAATTTTGGGTGTCAGACCTTCCCGGCTGTTAGTTGCACCGATCCGAATGGAGATATGTTCATGAACTACATGGACTATAGCGATGATGCCTGCTTCAGCCTGTTTACCCTCGACCAGAAGACAGTCATGCAAGGCGTAATGGCAGGACCACGCGCTCAACTGGGTGCCTCGACTGCCTGCGGCCCCTTTTTGTTTGACGATGCAGGCGTAACGAATATTTCAGGGCCGAGCGGCACCATTTGCGGAGGCGATATTGCCCCGACCATCACCCTGATCAACTACGGCAATGTACCCCTGACCACCGTTACCGTCAATTATCTCCTGGACGGCAATTCAGTCGG
>CAYGTH010000717.1:0-3507 GCA_964352745.1 uncultured Bacteroidia bacterium | reverse complement strand
TCCCTATTGCAGTAAAAGATCCCGGATTCTGATGTCAAGCTGCGCAAGCCATCAGCTCCGGGATGACGTGGTACTTGGAGCGATTGAGAGTCCCCCTCACAATTCCATAAAAAACATTCTGTCATTCCGGAAGGAGTTCATTGCGCAGCTTTGAAATGCTATCCGGAATCTCCTACCAAAACAATAACTCCCTTGGCTTCGGGATTTCTATGAGATAATAGTCAGAGCAACCACAAGAAATTCACTCAAATTCCTGAATAAATCACATCCCATGATAAATCTATCCAATCTGGATTAAAACGATCTATCAGAGCATTTTTCCATGCTCTTCGCCATTTTTTCAAGGCCTTCTCTCGGCTAATTGCTAATTGGATAGAATCAAAATCTTCTACATAAACCAGGTCATTGAGGTTATATAGCGCAGCAAATGAACTTCCAACTCCATTTTTTTGATCTGTAATCCGCTGCCTTAACTGAGCTGTTACGCCAATGTATAAAGATGTTTTACTATGGTTAGTAAGGATGTAAACGTAGGCTGGCCTTTGAAGGCTCATCTCGGATATAGGAGATAACTCTTTCATTTGTTTACTAGATAGTATATTTCATGAAAATCTAAAAAATACTGATATTCCCAAGAATTGTTTAAGCAGCTTACTCTATGAAGTCGGGAAGGGAAAGTAGAAGATCCCGGATTCTGATGTCAAGCTACGCAAGCCATCAGCTCCGGGATGACGTGTTACCTTGAGTGAATAGGGATTCTCCCTTTTCTCCCTTCCATTTCCATAAAAAATGTTCTGTCATTCCGGAAGTATTTCATTGCGCAGCTTTGAAATACTATCCGGAATCTCCTACCACTAAAGCCCATCCCTATTGCAGTAAAAGATCCCGGATTCTGATGTCAAGCTGCGCAAGCCATCAGCTCCGGGATGACGTGGTACTTGGAGCGATTGAGAGTCCCCCTCACAATTCCATAAAAAACATTCTGTCATTCCGGAAGGAGTTCATTGCGCAGCTTTGAAATACTATCCGGAATCTCATACCACTAAAGCCCATCCATATCGCAATAGAAGTTCCCGGATTCTGATGTCAAGCTGCGCAAGCCATCAGCTCCGGGATGACGTACCGTTGGGGAGACTGAGAGTTCCTCTCTCTATCTCCGGAACAACTTCCACAAACAGAAAGCCCTCACAGATTTTCCAATCTACAAGGGCTTAACTCTATTCGGCAGGAATCTCCTACTTCATCATTCCATCGATGATCGCATTGAGGGTAGCACTCGGGCGCATAGCCTTCGCCGCCAATTCATCATTGGGGTGATAGTAACCGCCGACATCCATTGGAGTGCCTTGTGCCCCATTAAGCTCTGCGACGATCGCATCCTCATTGCTGGCGAGGGCTGCTGCCATCGGGGCGAATAAGGCCTTCATTTCAGCATCGGTATCCTGAGCGGCCAATTCTTGCGCCCAGTACATCGCCAGGTAATAGCTACTGCCGCGGTTATCGAGTTCATTCACCTTACGGGAAGGAGACTTGCGATTTTCGAGGAATTTCTCTGTTGCTTCGTCCAGAGCATCACCGAGGAGTTTGGCGCGTGGATTATTGCTACTGCTACCCAGGTGCTCAAAGGAGACGGCCAGGGCCAGATATTCTCCCAAAGAATCCCAACGCAGGTGCCCTTCTTTTTCAAACTGCTGAACGTGCTTAGGTGCAGAACCTCCTGCCCCTGTTTCAAACAGTCCCCCTCCTGCCATCAGCGGCACGATGGACAGCATTTTTGCACTGGTTCCCAATTCTAAAATCGGGAACAGATCGGTTAGGTAATCGCGAAGTACATTCCCCGTTACAGAAATGGTATCTTTTCCGTCCTTAATCCGGGCGAGGCTGAATGTCGTCGCTTCAACCGGGGATTTGATGTGTATTTCCAGTCCTGCTGTATCGTGGTCTTTCAGGTAATGCTTCACTTTTGTGATAAGTTGCGCATCGTGGGCACGGTTTTCATCCAGCCAGAATACGGCAGGAGAACCAGTAGCACGCGCACGGCTTACCGCCAGCTTTACCCAATCCTGAATCGGAGCATCTTTTACCTGACACATGCGCCAGATATCACCCGCTTCCACTGTATGCTTCATCAGCACGGTCCCAGCAGTATCTACTACGCGTACGGTTCCGCTGGCAGCCATTTCAAAAGTCTTATCGTGCGATCCATATTCCTCGGCTTTTTGTGCCATCAGGCCTACATTCGGGACAGTTCCCATCGTAGTCGGATCAAAAGCACCGTGCTTTTTACAGAATTCTATTGTTTCCTTGTAAACACCGGCATAACTGTTGTCCGGAATGACCGCTTTGGTATCTTGTGTTTTGCCTGCTGCATTCCACATGCAACCGGAAGTACGGATCATAGCTGGCATGGAAGCATCAATGATCACATCACTGGGTACATGCAGGTTGGTAATTCCTTTGTCAGAATCTACCATTGCCAGGGATGGGCCATTGTCGTAACAAGCCTGAATGTCTGCTTCAATTGCAGCTTTCTGGTCAGCAGGAAGAGTTGCAATTTTGGCAAGCAAATCCCCAAATCCATTATTGACATCTACTCCCAATTCATCCAGGATGGCGGCATGCTTTTCAAATACGTCTTTGAAAAATACCTTTACGCCATGTCCAAAAATGATCGGGTCAGATACCTTCATCATCGTAGCCTTCATGTGCAGGGAGAACAATACTCCTTTGGCTTTGGCATCTGCAATCTGCGCTTCGAGAAAGCTGAGCAGCGCCTTTTTGCTCATGTACGTTCCGTCAATGACTTCACCCGCGAGCAGCGAAAGCTTATCTTTCAGAACCGTTACCGCTCCTGATCCGTCCACAAACTCGATGCGGGCAGTAGTTGCTGCGGGGAGCGTTACGGATTGTTCATTGGAGAAAAAATCGCCTCCACTCATAGAAGCGACATGTGTCTTGGAATCGGCAGTCCATGCACCCATCGAATGCGGATTTTTGCGGGCATAGGCTTTAACAGCTTTAGGCGCGCGGCGATCAGAATTCCCTTCGCGTAGGACGGGATTTACTGCACTTCCTTTTACGCTGTCGTATGCAGCCTTGATTTTGCGTTCTTCGTCTGTTGTTGCTTCCTCAGGATAATCGGGAAGTGCATATCCCTGAGATTGAAGTTCCACAATGACAGCTTTGAGCTGCGGCACGGAAGCACTGATATTCGGGAGTTTGATGATATTGGCTTCAGGCGTTTTCGCCAATTCGCCTAACTCTGCCAGGTGATCATCGATACGTTGATCGGCTGTGAGGTATTCCGGAAATTTTGAGATCACACGACCAGCGAGTGAAATGTCGCGGGTTTCTATTTCTACGCCAGAAGAGGCGGCAAAAGCTTGTATGATGGGGAGCAGCGAATAGGTTGCGAGGAGCGGCGCTTCGTCCGTTTTGGTATAAATAATTTTTGCCATTGTGAGAAATTGATTGGAGTCAACAAAATTAGTCCGTGTACCTGATAAT
>CAYGTH010000716.1:0-3516 GCA_964352745.1 uncultured Bacteroidia bacterium | reverse complement strand
AAATCGAAGATTAGGCCAGCGCGCTCATTTCCTTTGAAGGAAATGGGGGCTGCGCGATAGGATGTTTTCACCTCCTTACCCAAAATTTCAGAATTCCTTCAAGGTCATGACTAATTTTGCCGCACATAAGGATATTTCCTCAATGGGGGGAATAAGCGGGTATCGTTTTGGGTCAAATGCACAGGGTTCATCAACTTCCTGAGTCGCTTTTGGCGGATATTTGATCCTGACAAAACCTATTCCCCGATTGTGATGTTGGAATGTATGTTTACCCTAACAAATAAAAAAATGATAAACCGGCTGATCAGGATGTTGCTAATTGTTGGCTGCATAAGTATTCCTCAGTTTCTGCTTGCACAAACCTCTGCGATTGAAATAAAGGGGCAAGTGGTCGAGGGACAGCAGAATACCCCCATTGAATTTGCAACTGTGATGTTGGTACATCCGGAAACCAAGGAGGCAATTGCGGGCAGCACGACGAATTCGGAAGGACGTTTTAGCATTCAGACGGATGCGTCGGCGTTTTCAGTAGTCATCAGCTTTCTGGGATTTGTTACGGAAACTATCGAGGAGGTTCCGGTTGAATCGAGCGTCGCAGATTTGGGAAAAATCGCCATGACGGAAGAGACAAAAACCCTGGATGAAGTCGTAATTGCCGGAGAGAAATCGCAAACGGAATTTAAACTCGACAAGCGGGTGTTTAATGTGGGCACAGACTTAAGCAGTACGGGAGCCAGTGCCTTAGAAGTGCTAAATAATGTTCCCTCAGTCAATGTCAGCATTGAAGGGGCAATCAGCTTGCGGGGCAGTGAAGGGGTTCAAATCCTGATCAATGGAAAACCTTCTGTACTGGCCAGTGAAGGAGGAAATGCGCTGGGAACCATCACCGCAGATATGATCGACCGGGTAGAGGTGATTACGAATCCTTCTGCCAAATACGAAGCAGAGGGTACTTCCGGAATCATCAACATCGTGCTCAAAAAAGAGGAGCGAAAAGGCGTAAATGGCTCCGTTACCCTGAATACGGGCGTTCCGCATAATCACAGTGTGGGCCTCAGCCTCAACCGTCGTACGGAAAAATTCAACCTGTTTAGCCAGGTAGGAGTAGGGTACCGGGAACTGCCAAGCGATATCGAGAACCTCAATCGGGATTTGGTGAATAAGACTTCCATTTCCAGCATCGGCACAGAATATCGAAACGAGACTTTTTACAACCTCATTCTCGGTACCGATTATTACATCAATCCGCTCAATGTGGTGACGCTGTCCGGCCATTTTGCCTATGAAGTAGAAGATCAGCCCTCCCTCACGACTTTTGACTTTTTGGATGCGCAGGAAACGAAGGTTGCATCCTCAGCCCGGAATGAATCTACCCAGGCGACCAATCCGAAATGGCGATATGAACTTCAATACAAAAAAGACTTTAAAGACAACAAAGACCATAACTTGCTGTTCAGCGCATTGGGAAACTTTTTTGGGAAAGACCAATCCTCCGAATTTGTGAATACGCCTACGTTAGGCGATGATTTCATCGGCAACCAACTGACGAATACGAATTTTAAAGAAGCGACCTATACCTTCAACCTGGACTATACCCGGCCCATTGCCGAGCGATTTACCCTCGAAACCGGTTCTCAGTATGTCATCACGGATGTCAGTAATGACTTTGGGGTGAATGATTTGGTGAACGGGGAATGGATAAAGAACCCGTCGCTGACCAATGTGTTTGAATATGACCAAAAGGTTCTTGGGGTATATGGAACAGGTGCTTATGAAGGAGATAAATGGGGCATAAAGCTAGGGTTGCGTGCAGAGAATACTGACTTGAATACCCTGCTCGCCACTACGGATTCGGCGAATAGTCAGAATTTCACCAACCTGTTTCCCAGTGCGCACACTTCTTACAAGATCAGCGAGACCTTTTCTTTGCAGGCAGGATATAGCCGCCGGATTTTCAGGCCTCGACTGTGGGACCTGAATCCCTTTTTCAATGTGAGAAACAGTTTCAGTATCCGGACCGGAAATCCTGACTTGCAGCCACAATTCACCGATTCGTATGAGCTTACCAGTATTTATTTGCTGGATAAAATCTCCCTCAACTTTGGGATCTACCATCGATTTACAACAGAGGTAGTAGAGCGGATCTCTACTTTTGAAGATGGCGTCAATATTGTCAAGCCGCTTAATATTGGTACGAACAGTGCAACGGGGCTGGAATTTAATACCAAGTATGGGCCGGTGGACTGGCTGACGATCAGTGCCGATTTTAATTACCTGTATTTCAACCGTTTGGGCGAATTGGCTGGAACCAGTTTTGACTTTTCCGGCGATCAATGGTCCGGAAAAATAATCAATAAACTCAAGCTGCCTGCCAACCTTGATCTCGAGGTTACGGGACAATATGAGTCGCGATACAAAACCGTGCAGCGAACTTATTCTGACAATTTGTATATGGATTTGGGGCTGCGGAAGAAGGTTTTCAAGGGAAAAGCTGTTCTCAATCTGGCAGTTCGGGATGTTTTTGCTTCCCGCGTCAGGGAAAGTGAAACCTTTCAACCGAATTTTTATTTATATAATCGGAGCCAGCGAGGTAGATTTGTAACGCTTGGGTTTAGCTATGGGTTCGGGAAAGGCGAAGCCATGGAATTCTCTGGGCAAAAGCGGTTTTAATAAGAAAGTAGATTGTAGATATTAGAAAATAGAGAGCAAGCAAGTAGACAGATTATAGGATAAAGATGAAAGACTGTATCTGATTGATAATCAGTTGTATTTCATCTAAATACTCTATACTTAAATCTGTCCATCTGCTGAATGCCTCATTGTAACACAAACCCAATTTGATTTATGAGTAATGTAAAAACGAGCCTGCTCATGCGAGTGGTTCATCGGTATTTAGGATTCTTTTTAGCGGGTATTATGGCCGTGTATTCCGTGAGTGGAATTGTACTCGTTTTTCGGGATACGGATTTCCTGAAACGGGAAAATCAAGTGCAAAAGGTCGTAGAGGCCAATCTTCCGGCAGAGGAATTGGGCAAAAAAATTCGAATAAAAGGCCTGAAGATTACCAAAGAGGAAGGGGATGTATTGCACTTCAAACAAGGAACCTATAACCAGGCGAGTGGCGAAGTTCAATATACGACCAAAGGGCTGCCTTTTGTGTTGGATAAAATGACCCATTTACACAAAGCCAACTCCCAAAGCCCCCTCTTCTTCCTGAATATATTTTTCGGCGTATCGCTGCTGTTTTTTGTGATTTCTTCCTTTTGGATGTTCAGGCCTAAAACTTCTATTTTCAAAAAAGGCCTCTATTTCACGATTGGCGGAGCTGTGCTGACCCTGGTCTTATTGTTTGTGTAAGGACATCCCGCAGGTAGATTGATCAGCCTGCGGGATGTTTAATCAGGATTCCTGCTGTCCTTGTGCATCAATCGCCGCAATCCCTACCATATCTACAATTTGCCTGACCGTAGCGCCTATTTGCAGAATGTGAATGGGCTTGTTGAGGCCTAATAATAC
>CAYGTH010000715.1:0-3527 GCA_964352745.1 uncultured Bacteroidia bacterium | reverse complement strand
GATCAAATACGGCTTGATGGTTTCCACAAATCCGTCTTGCGTTAGGGCATCCTTTGCCCCCAACTGAAGCATATCCCGAAACTTATTAAAAATACTCAATCGCTCTCCTGCTAGCTCAAAAGACTTGAGGGTTATTTTGTGGGGAGACTTGAATATGATATCGAAGTTGTCCGCTGTTAATTCGGGCATAAACCGCCCCTCTAAGTACAGAGCGAACTCAGAGCGCTTAATGAAAAGATAAATAGGCAGCCAAAAATCTATAAAACCTTTTTTCAGTCGAAAAGGCTTGCTCCCCCAGATTTCTATTAACTCGTTTAATGATCGAGCTTGTTCTCGGGTATTATCCAAAAACATCTCTCCAGCTTCCCATAACTCTGCAAAGCTCTCGTCTTTGGGTTCACAAAATCCATATCTCCCTTCGGCGAGTTCCGTATGTATATTTCCTTTGAGTAAAGACAAATAAATTGTCTTTTCAGGAGGGAATTTATCTTTTGGGAAGCCAAAATCTTTCTCTTGCCAATGATTGCTCATCGCCTCCAACAGCCGCTTTCGAGCTGATGAAATCGCACTTGGTAGCTTAGTTCGATTGGCTAGTTCACTCCTAAAAATTGGGGTATGCTTATAGGCATACACTTCGCATATCTCCGAAAGAAACTGGTTGAATTTGGTAGTAGAAGTAATACCTGCTACTCGCTTTCCTAAGAAGTACCACTCGATCTCATCCGGCTGATGATATACAACATCAAAAATCGCAGTGTTTAATTGCTGAACGAGGTGATCTTGTAAATTCCGCACCTCTCGTTTGGCTACTGCATCATCCACGATCTGGTCCATCACGTACTTCGCTGTATCCATCTCATGAATGAGTTTTCTCAGCGCTTCTGTGTGTGGATACCAGCCATATAAAATGGTATCATCTTGAATATCCGGAATTTCTTGTGGAGTCGATTCCTGGAAAATTAAATTTACACAACCGTCATATTGAGGATCTTCAAACGACTCCAATGCGGATGAACTGAACTCAAACTTAAAAAACCGAGGAGTACCTGTTTTATAGAAATAGCTCTTTGCAGCAAGCGGAGGCAAATCAAATCCTTTTTTCAACCGAGGTACTATATGTTCTACCGGATCAACCTTGGTTGCCGCCTCTCTTAAGGCTTTCTCGATATCAAAATCGGTTCCTTCAAACAAGATGAAAGAATCCTTAAATCGGACATATCGAATGATTTTGTTCTCCTCAAGCACCTGTATCAATGCTTCTGTATTCTCGATACCTAAAGCAAGTTTTCCATATGTCAGCAAAAAATCATGATTAACCTTTGCTGCTTGTGAAGAAAAAATATTGAGCAGCCCAATTGTTTTAACCAACTTAATCGTCTCTTCTACTTGTTCTGGAACGTGCCCGAGTACTCGATCAACAGCATCTTTGATCGTCGTCCACTGAAAATAGTCGGGATTATAATAAGACGTGAGGATCGAATAAAAATTAAAAATCAGGTAGTCATATACTCGATCAAGTGCATAAAAAGTATTCCCTTTATTGTCTCGCCTAAAATATACCAATCCATCATGTGCATCCGAATCTAGGAAAGTAAATAAAGAGCGCTCATTTTGCCCATATCGCTGCAAACTCTGGGCAAGCACAGAAGCCGAAGCGATTTCTAACGGAAAAAGCTTTCCTGCGATTTTGGGCTTATCTAATAATCGTAAAGAACTGATCGAATGCACCTCACATGCTTCGGTTAATTGCTTGATATTTGCACCGAGTTGTGGAGACTTTTTCTTTTGTTCGATACGCTGAGAAGCAATATATAAGAGTTGCTCAACAGGCTCATTAAACGTCACTTCAGTCAGTCGTCCCTTTACCTTTTCCCACTCATTCCGCTGACGCTGCTCCAAACTCAAGGCATAGGCATCAAAGCTTTGATGTAAAGTAGTAAGGAGGAGGAGCTTATTTTCAGGATGGGCTGCATATTCGGCTAATTGCTGAATGAAATACATCTCCTTCTCTGGATCATGCTTACCCGCATGTTCCAAAAGTTTCCCAAATTCATCAATCACGATCACACGGCAATCGCCTGCATTTTGATCATCCAAATGGGCAAGCACATCCTGGACCGTGGTATCAGCTCCTAAGCCTAATGCATGAGCAATTGTCTCCGTAACAGATTGATAACTCGCGACAATTTTGATAAAGGCGTAATTATCACTTCCATTGAAGCTAGCTTTGAATATGTTTACTTCTTCTTTGAGATGCTTTTCAAAAGCCCACAAAAATGCAGACTTACCTGTACCATATGTTCCTAAAATGGTAAATGCTCGATTTCCCGATTGATAGTTTCGAGAAATAATCTCATATACTCGCTTCGCATTACTCGTTACGATATAGTCCAAAGACTTCTCTGTGTCTCGGACAATATTAATGGAAGGAGTGAAGGTATTATTCATAAATCGCACTCAGAATACTAAGTTGATTTTCAACCTTAGTCAAGCTTTTATCTAAAATTTGTATCTGTTGAATGCCCCCATCTGAAGAATATACGATCGAGTCATACTGCTGAGTAATTTCTTCGATTTTATTCATCAATCCATCAGCAGTCAAAGCAAAAATTCTTCCTGGACTTCCCTTACCATTCATCAGTTCTTGAAACGTTAAAGAACTTGCATCTGGCTTATACCGCAAAATGGCAAATAATATCAGCGAGGCCGGAATTATGGAACGCTCTTTATTTTCAATTTTATACTTTTGAGCCCCATTTTCTTTGAAGGGAAGCACTTGGATTAAATCTAATTCAAGTAACAATCCAGACCACTCTTCCTCAATATTTTTCTTACTCTTGGGCCGAACATAGTTTTTCAAGAAAGTCTTAATATCCTTGGTAATGGTCGAAGGACTAACAACTTGTCCTTCCTCTTCCAATCGACCATTTAAGTGAGCAATAACATAATTCTCATTAAACTCAGGTCGCTGCCCTCTCACTTCATTAAAAATGATCGAATAAATGGAGGCGTAATCACTTTTCACTAGCATATAGTGGAGCAACCACACTGTTGCGGGGTTTTCCAGAAAGGGATCTACTCCATTTTTCCCAAAAATAAAGTCTGCAATTTCAGTTGACTCGGTAGATTGATCGTCTTCTTTCATCAAGTCAAAAGCCTTCATCCAAAATCGGATGGAGGCTACCATATTCTTTCCAACACCTAGCTGAATCACAGCATCTCCGTCAGAAAACTTATATTCTCCTGCTTGTACAAAATCATAGCCTTTTTTGAGCCAGAAATGGCGACAAGAGAAGGTTTCGTGGCCTGAAAGTGTAAGTCGTGCCATAGATATTGAGAGAGATTTTACCAACTAACAAAATTAGCACAAAATCCCAATCAGACAAGCTATGTGGATAAATAATCTGCTAATTTAGTTGGAGTTATTCCAAATCCAGGTCATTTGCTAATATTTTAATCTTTATGTCGCTATCATAAATAGCAAATCACCCCGACAACTTCGCATGGCATCGGGCACATGTCTTTCG
>CAYGTH010000714.1:0-3533 GCA_964352745.1 uncultured Bacteroidia bacterium | reverse complement strand
CGCGGGGGCGACAATGCCAACCGGCAAATCAATTCTCTCCTCCAACCTGGATTTGATTGCCACCGCCTTGTGTGTGTCGAGGTGTACACCCCTTCCGGCAACTGGAGTTCCTTTCCGGCGCATAAGCACGATGTGCGGACATTCGGCCCCGACGGTGAATTGCTGGAAGCACGCCTGGAAGAAACCTATTTCTACAAAATCGACAAACCTCAGGGCTATGCCATACAGCAAGTCTATACATCTGACCGGAGCCTGGATGAGATTTGCCGAGCCCGGAATAATGATGTCGTGATGGTGCCCAAGGGCTACCATCCTGTCGCAGCAGCGCATGGCTACAATGTCTTTTATCTGAATTTTCTGACGGGAAGCGATCAATCCCTCGCCAATACCGATGATCCGGATCACAAATGGGTTTATGATTCCTGGAAAGGACAAGACCCCCGGCTGCCAATGGTGACTGCGGAGATGAATGGGGAGTAAGAGGGGAGTCAGGAGTCAGGGGAGAAGGAAGACTTGAGAAACTCAAATTCAAACTCAAGTTCAAGTTTCAAATTCAAAAGGTAACGCTCAAACAACTCGAACCGCAAACGGTCAAACAAAATAGCGAATAAGAGAGTGGGAAGAAGAAAGAGAAAAGAAAGAAGAGACTTATACATCCTCGTAAATCGTAATTCTGAAATCGTAAATCCCAAGCCGCATCATGTACGACATACTCAGCATGGTCGATCTTCTATTGACCTGTACAGCAGCGATATCGGTGCGCCTTTTGAAGAAATAAGTGCCTTCAATGCATTTGTAGGCGGATCGGCAACCAATATTGCCGTGGGCTGTAATCGACTTGGCCTCAAGACGGTTTTGCTGACTGCCTTGGGAGAAGATCAGGTGGGGAAATTCATCCAGAAATTCCTGAATGATGAGGGCATTGTAACCGACTATATCCCGACCTTGAAGGGCAAGCGGAGTTCTGCGGTAATTCTGGGAATAGAGCCGCCAGATCGTTTTCCGCTGGTGTATTACCGGGATAATTGTGCGGATATAGAACTGGACATCGACCACGTAAAAGCTGCGCCTATCGCAGAAAGTAAAGCGGTGATTCTTTCCGGAACTGCATTGAGTAAAGACCCCAGCCGGACAGCCTCTTATTTCGCAGCCGAAGAAGCGATTCGGCTGGGCGCAACAGTCATGCTGGATCTGGATTTCCGGACAGATCAATGGTACGATCCCAGAGCCTATGGGGTTACCGTTCGGGGATTATTGCCCCGCGTAAAAGTAGTCATTGGTACAGAAGAAGAAATCCTGGCGAGCAGTCTTCGCGATTCGGATCAGGTATCGATCAAGCACCAGCAAATCTCCGCTCCTGAAATTCGCGGAAACATAGACTCCGCAATTCAAACGATCCTCTCTCTCGGCGTCGAAACGCTGGTCGTTAAGCGGGGATCAGACGGCGCTTCGGTATTTGGCCAAAGTGGAATAGAAACCCGGGTTCCGGGATTTCCGGTCGAGGTACTCAACGTCCTCGGGGCAGGAGATGCCTTTGCAGCAGGATTCATTTATGGATATAACCAGGGCTGGGACCTCTATAAAGCCTGCCGAATGGGCAATGCCTGTGGAGCCATCCTCGTCCAGCAACATGGATGCGCCAATTTCAGCCCGACCCTCGAAGAAGCCCTTGCCTTTGCAGACAGCAAGGGAGGGCTGTAGGGAGCAAGAAGAAGGAAGAAGGAAGAGGGAAGAAGAAAGAAAAAAAACCGCGAAGCGGTGTCAATAGAACGGGGAAATCTTCAATCGAAGATTGGGATTGTGGGCACATTTTCTTTGAAGGAAATGGGGGCAGCGCGATAGGATGTTCCTCGGGAGCAAGAAGAAGGAAGAGGGAAGAGGGAAGAAAAAAACCGCGAAGCGGTGTCAATAGAACGGGAAAATCTTCAATCGAAGATTGGGATTGTGGGCGCATTTTCTTTGAAGGAAATGGGGGCAGCGCGATAGGATGTTCCTCGGGAGCAGCAAGCAGAGAAAACCGGCAAGAAATTAGTGCCAAATTTTTGAAAATCAAGAGATCCATTATTCATATATATTTTCCAATTGTCCCTCAATTAAATTCCCATTTTCATGAATATGTTAGCCAATTATATCTCAGGAACCTGGATCGGCAGTCGCAATTCAGATTCCCTGGATGTACAAAATCCTGCAAATCAAGAGGTGATCTGTAAAGTGCCGGTCGGGCAGGCACAGGATATCGAGCAGGCTGTACAGGCCGCTGCAAAAGCATTTCCTGCCTGGCGAAACACCCCTGCGCACGACCGGATACAGCCCTTGTTCAAACTCAAGCAGTTGATGGAAGACCATCTGGAGGATCTTGCGCAGACGATCACACTTGAATGTGGAAAAACCTACAAGGAATCTATCGGGGAAATGCGACGGGCCATCGAGAATGTCGAAATGGCTTGTGGGATTCCTTCGTTGATGCAAGGCGAATTTTCAGAAGACATTGCCAGTGGAATTGACGAATATGTCATCCGGCAGCCGCTCGGAGTGTGTGCCTGTATTCTCCCTTTCAATTTTCCGGGAATGATCCCTTTTTGGTTTTTACCCTATGCGATTGCTTGTGGAAATACCTTCATCGTCAAGCCCTCTGAAAAGGTGCCTATGACGATGCAAAAGCTATTTGAATTAATTGCTCAACTCGATTTACCAGAAGGCGTCATCAACCTCGTCCACGGAGCCAAAGAAACGGTCGATACCCTCCTCGAACATCCGGAAGTAAAAGCCATCAGCTTTGTAGGTTCGACAGAGGTGGCACGATACATCTATAGCAAGGGCACTGCCAATGGCAAGCGCGTGCAGGCACAGGGAGGTGCAAAAAATCCTATCCTGATTTTGCCGGATGCAGACCTGGAAATGACCACACAGATCGTATCGGATAGCGTGTATGGCTGTGCCGGGCAGCGATGCCTTGCAGCTTCTGTTATCGTTACGGTGGGGGATCACACAGACATCACGGAGAGTCTCGTGGAAAATGCGCGTAACCGGGTGACGGGCTATGGCATGGATCAAGGGGTACAAATGGGGCCGGTTATCAGTCCAGAAAGTAAAGGCCGCATTCATTCCCTGATTGAACAAGGCGTATCAGAAGGGGCCAAAATCGTATTAGACGGAAGAGAAACCAGCATTTCCGGCTATGAAAACGGCAATTTTGTAGCGCCGACTATTTTGGAGAATGTCCCGCTCAATGGCGATCTGATTCGCACAGAAATATTTGGCCCGGTCATGAGCCTTGTCCACCTCGATTCGGTTGACGAAGCGCTCGATTTCATCAACAGCGGCAAATACGGCAACATGGCTTGCCTCTTTACCAGTAGTGGCGCCAGCGCCCGACGCTTCAGACATGATGCTATGGCCGGCAATATCGGCATCAACATTGGCGTAGCAGCTCCCATGGTAGAATTTCCCTTTTCGGGTTGGAAAGACAGCTTTTTTGCGGATCTTCACGGACAAGGCAAGCACGCCGTTGAGTTTTTTACCCAGACCAAGGT
>CAYGTH010000713.1:0-3536 GCA_964352745.1 uncultured Bacteroidia bacterium | reverse complement strand
AAAATTGGCCAATAATCGAATATAAGCCGCCTGATAGTAGATGGCCGGTTCGGTGATTTCCCAGGAATTATTGGGCCAGCCATCGTTGAAGTCGAGGTAGCTTTTTTGCAGGGGTTGTTCGGAAGGCGGGCTGATACTGCCGATGGTAAAGGAGGCATTGGGGCCCCCACTCACATAACCGGGTGCCGGGCCTTTGGGGGAGGTGAGCGCATGATCCCAGTCGCTGCCGTCAGCAAACCAGGTATGATAAATTTCATTGGCGGAACGCTCTGCGCCGTAGGCGTACATATTGCTCAAATAGACGATGCCTTGTGGATTGACGCCGTGGAAATAGTGCAAAACCTCTGATGCTTTGCGGGTATACGCTCCCGAACTTACCGTGTTGAGATCGTATTGATTCAACAGCATATTGAGATTTGCATAGGCCGCTTTGGGAGAACTGCTGCCCCAGTGATAAGACCAATCCGGCATATAAGCACGATAGAGATCGAGGTCGCTAAACCCAAAGTAGTTGTTCCAATTATTAGTAGCTGCGGTAGAAAGACCGCTTCGGATATCGGTGGCTAACATGGCATCGCTACCGGGCTGACTGGCATAGAGCAGGAGCGCATCCTGCAAGTACATGTCATAGGCGTTCCATTCATTATTAGTTATTTGCTGCATCCCTGGCGCATGGTTAACTACATAATTGTTGTATTGGGTATCTCCGGTGAGCGCAAATAAATAGACTGCACCAGCCAAGGTATATTTGAGTTGCAGTGCGGCATCCCAGTCGGCGTCTCCGGCTATGATGCTGCCGTCGTCGCAGCCTTCTTCGAGTTGATTGGCGTTGATTTTGGGAATTACATAGTTCCAGCAATCGATGGCACGCGCTTCAAACAGCGCTGCATCGGCACTGAATGCCGGAATGTTTTTCATCACACGTGCAGCATGCGCAAACATATTGATCGTAGCGATCGAGGCCGAAGTGCAGGTCGGGCCATAAAAACGGGGGTCCGTGTTCAGACTGGGAGGCGCTTGAATGTTTTCACTGTGATTTTGACTGCCCATTTTAATATGAACAGTCCCATCGGAGTTCGTCATTTTGTAGAGCCAGTCCATTTCGTATTTGACCTCGTCGAGTAGGTCGGGGATGCCATTTCCGGATTCGGGGAGGTTCCAGTTGTCGCCAAAGGCTTCCGGATTTTCTTCGTAGGCCCATAGCATATTGGCAACAGCACCGGTCGCAAAGGTTACGTATTTATTATAGTCTCCGGCATCAAACCAGCCGCCTGTCAGGTCTTTTTCCAGGCTGGCGTTTCCTTTGTCATAAATAAATCGACAGTTGGCATCCTGCAAGGCATTCCGAAAATTATCCCCATCGACCCAATTGCTCGCTGCATAAGGAGCGGCTTTGGACATGTTGCAGCGATTGTAATAAAACATACGACCTGCAGCTTGCATGATGTCGGCGTAGATTTCTTCTTTGAGTTCAAAAGGGCCGCTGGTCTGGCCGGTTGTTGGATCTGATAGATAGTAAGTCCCTGGACTCACGACAGATGAAAAGTCAAACCAGTAGCCTTTATCGCCGGACTGATCGTGGGTCGCGCCATTGTTCCAGCTGCTGACGGGACCAGAAAAAACCATATTCCCGCTTCCGGCTTCGAGGACTTCCATCGTAGGGCCGGGGGTATAGGATTGCCCGCTGTTATAGCCGGTCTGGGGATTGCTGATGACAGCTATTTTTTCTGAGATGGGAAAATAGCCAAACTGGTCGAGGTGGATGAATGGACTGGGGGTTTGGGCAAACAAAGCTGAGGAAAACAAGAGCAGGAAAACAGGTGAGTAAATCAAATAAGCAATTCGCATAAGATAAAATGGGTTGTTGAAAATAAGCAAGGGAATTTCGCATAAGGCACTGGAAAAACCAGTTCGATTTCCCTCAAAATCCCTACAAATGGAACCTTAGGAGGATCGGATTGTTCGCGTATGGATTTTGTGAATGGGCGAAAGGGGCTATCTTTAAGTACGAAACTTAATTGACGCAAGGATTATGAAGGACTCCGACACAACCATGGCGCATAGCATGATTCCCGACAATGCGCATGCTGACATCCCGGGAAACCCCTCTACAGCCAAGAGCAGTAAATTCAAGCTCAATGATCGCTCCAATGGCCAGCCTTTGCGGGTGTTGAGTGAAGCAGACTGGACCTTTTGGCGGGAGAATGGCTATGTGGTGGTGAAGCAGGCGATACCGAGGCAGCAGGCATTAGATACGGCGAATTTCCTCTGGGAATTTGAAGAAAAAGACCCCCATAATCCCGACACCTGGTACACCGCGCCCCGCGCAGAAATGCAGATGAAAGAACTCGTCGGTACGGGCATGGTCGAGGTGTATAATCACCAATTGCTCTGGAACAACCGGCAGGTTCAGCGCGTGTATGATGCCTTTGTGGACATTTGGGGGACGGAGAAACTGTGGGCCACGATCGACCGCGCCAACCTCAATTTCCCCATGCGGCCCGGCCACGAATACAAAGGATTTATTCACTGGGATTATGACCCGGAAACCCGGCCCCAAAATGTGCAGGGCGTCATCGCTCTTGCGGATCAAACGGACGAGAATATGGGTGGTTTTCAGTGCATTCCCTGGCTATTTCGGAATTATGATACCTGGAAACTGACGCAGCCGGAGGATCGGAATCGTTTTCAGCCAGATATCACAGGCCTTGAAGATAAAATCGTCAAAGTAGGCATCGAAGCGGGGGATCTCCTGATCTTCAATAGCCTGGAACCCCACGGCATTCGCCCCAACCATTCGGATGACAAAGTTCGCATTGCGCAGTACGTGTCCATGATGCCGGCTCAGGAAGACAATGAAACCCTCCGCCAGTGGCGCATCAATTCCTGGAAGGACCGCATTGCCCCCGAAGGTTATGCCTTCCCCGGCGATCCCCGCAATTGGGAGCAGACCCGCTATGACACCGCGCAATTGAGCGAGTTGGGTGAGAAATTGGTGGGCTTGAAGGATTGGTGAGGGAATCCATTCACGTTTTGAGATAGATTAATCATACAAATAGCATCCTTTTGTGATCATTCCGTGATACAATCTGAGGTGATTTACAGGTGAAAATATAATCCGTTCAATCGGCTTCTAATCACCTAAATCTCACCCCTATGCTTAGCAAAGTATCTACCTTTTCGATTTTCTTGCTTCTGGCTTGGCTGATGTTTCCCTTTTCGCAAGTTCAGGCTCAGGCCTGTTTTTGTGATGCTGGGTTTGTCGAGACCAGCACCTGGGAGGACTCTGTCCTCTATTGTAATACGCCCGATGCCTCTTTTGGAGGCGTTTATAACATGGATAGTATCGGCGCGTCTGGCTTTAATAATTATGCCTATGTGATCACCAACAGTCAGGGAATTATCCTGGCTACAGCTGTTGGCGACCTCGTCGATGTTACAGCTGCTCCTCCCGGTGAATGCTGGGTCTTTGGCGTGGCCTATACAGGCAACCTGACCGCTACTCCCGGTCATAATATTTATACGACGCCACTCAG
>CAYGTH010000712.1:0-3541 GCA_964352745.1 uncultured Bacteroidia bacterium | reverse complement strand
TATGATGATCAGGAGGACCTCCGAAAAAATGAACTGTACCTGAATAATGGGGACGGTAGCTTCAGAGAAGCTGCTGCTGAGTATGGCATTGCCCACAATGGGAGAACACGCCACGCCACTTTCTTTGATTATGACAAAGATGGATTGCTGGACCTGTATCTCCTGACTCAACCCCCCAATCCTGGTAACTTTTCAGAATTGTACGACATTGACAAAAAACATCCTCAGTTTACAGCCCGCTTGTTCCGAAATACCGGCAAGGGGAAATTTACCGATGTTACAAGTGAGACGGGCTTGATGAAGGTCGGATTTCCCAATAGCGTAACAGCCTCAGACCTCAATAATGATGGTTGGACTGATCTGTATGTCGCAAATGACTTTGAAGCACCGGACTGGCTCTTTCTTAACCAGGGAGACGGCACATTTGTCAATATGATCGACGAAACCCATCGGCATATCTCTTATTTCAGTATGGGGGTAGATGCTGCCGACATTAACAATGATGGTTGGTTGGATGTGATGGTCCTGGATATGCAGGCAGAAGATAATTTTCGGATCAAGTCCAATATGAGTGGAATGAACCCCAATGCATTTTGGAAAGTCGTGGAGGATGGAGGCCACTATCAGTATATGTTTAATACCCTTCATCTGAACCAGGGCCTAATAAAAGGTCCGTCCGAAAAAAAGTCCGTTCAATTCAGTGATATGGCTCAACTTGCGGGTATGTCAAATACAGATTGGAGCTGGTCGAATCTTATCGCGGACTTTGACAACGACGGCTGGAAAGATGTATATGTAACCAATGGATTGCTGCGAGACATCCGCAATACGGATTCGGATAAGAAATTCTCAGCCCACATACAGGAAGTCGCAACTAATTATGCGGCCAATAACCCGAATGCAGGGGTAATAAGTATTTGGGACATATTAGACCTGGAGGAAGCCTTGAAAATAATCCCCTCCGTTCCCCTGGTCAATTATGCCTACAAAAACAACGGAGACCTGAGTTTTACCAAGGTCATGCAGGATTGGGGGTTGGACCAAAAGACTTTCTCGCACGGTGCCGCCTATGCCGATCTGGACAATGATGGAGACTTGGATTTGGTTGTAAGTAACATCAATGAGCGGGCCTATATCTACGAAAACCACACAAACACACAGCAGGAAAGTCAATATCTGCGTGTAAAGGTGGCAGACCGAAAAAAGCACAGATCTCCATTTGGCGTCAAGGTCAGGCTCCAGACTGATGCCGGCGACCAATGGTATGAATTCACCAATGTGCGCGGGATGTATTCCACCTCGGAACCGATTGCCCATTTTGGCATGAAAAAGGGGACGGTGATAACACGTGTGGAAATCACCTGGTGGGATGGAAAGCAAAGTATCATCGAAAACCCGACACCCAATCAGGTTTTGGAAGTCGATTATGCCGATGCCACCAAAAAACCAAGTAACAGGAAAAGCGAGGCTTCTCCGGTTTTTGAGGAAGTGGAGCTGGCTGAAGAGATGAACATCCGGCACATTGAAAATGAGTTTGATGATTATTCCCAACAGGTATTACTCCCGCATAAGATGTCGCAATTTGGACCGGCACTGACTACCGCTGATATAAATGGCGACGGCCTGGATGACCTGTATGTAGGCGGGGCTGCCGGACAACCAGCCCGATTACTGGTGCAGAAAAAAAATAAGTTTACGCCCATTGCCGAATCCCTTTGGGAGTCAGAAAAAGATTTCGAGGATGTAGATGCAGCCTTTTTTGATTACGATGGCGACGGTGATCCGGATTTGTATGTCGTATCAGGTGGAAATTCGCATGCGCCACAATCGCAGGAATACCAGGATAGGCTGTACCGAAATGAAGGCCAGGGAAAATGGGCGCGTGTTGAATCCGGCCTTCCCTCCATACTGGAAAGCGGGAGCTGTGTACGGCCGGCCGATATCGATGGAGATGGAGACATGGACCTATTTGTTGGAGGACGACATAAGCCCTGGAACTATCCCAGTCCGGTTACCAGTCGTGTTTTGGAAAACCGAGACGGGCAATTTGTAGATCAGACAAAAAAGTGGATCAGAGACCTGTATAAAATCGGTATGGTAAGCGATGCCCAATGGGTTGATCTGAATGGAGACGATTTACTTGATTTGATCGTAGTAGGCGAATGGATGCCGATTCGTGCATTTCAACAAGATGACCGTCACCATTTTAGCGAAGTAAGCCTTGATCTTGGCTTAGAAAATACCGAAGGGTGGTGGTACAGCCTGATTCCGTCTGATCCGGACAAGGATGGCGATACCGATTTTATCGTCGGAAATCTGGGGCTGAATTATAAATACCAAACCTCTACCGAGGAGCCTTTTGAGGTGTATTATGACGATTTCGACGAAAATGGCTCCTTTGACATTGTGTTGAGCTATTACAACTTTGGTAAAAAATATCCCCTGAGAGGCCGGTCTTGTTCCTCGGAGCAGATTCCCATGCTCAAATATAAATTCCCTTCCTACGATATGTTCGCAGGTGCAGAACTGGGGTCTGTATTCGACGTAATGCAATTGTCCCAGGCGCTGCAATACCGGACGGCGACCTTTGCCAGTGTCTTGCTTGAAAACGAGGGCGAAAAGGGATTTGCAGTCAAG
The DNA here is from genome assembly GCA_964352745.1 of uncultured Bacteroidia bacterium. Classification (GTDB taxonomy): domain Bacteria; phylum Bacteroidota; class Bacteroidia; order J057; family J057; genus CAYGTH01. The sequence goes on along the minus strand of CAYGTH010000712.1, from coordinate 904 downwards.
CCCCTGCCAAATGAGGCACAACTCTCCAGTATCAATTGCGGACTGGCTGATGACTTCGACGGGGATGGAAACGAGGATGTATTACTTGCTGGCAATCTGTTTGTGTCGGAAATCGAAACCCCCCGAAACGATGCTGGCGTAGGCCTGTTGCTCAAAGGACAGGGAGAAATACGGTTTGATCCGGTTCCCGCTACGCAGAGTGGAGTCATGCTGCCCTATGACGTAAAGAAAATGGTCGCACTTACCCTCGAAAATGGGGAGCGATGGGTCGTCGTAGCTTGTAATGATGACCACCTAAGAATGCTCAAATACTAACGTACATGCTCAAAAACCCATTGATCGCTTCCCTTTTCTGCCTGTTGCTCGCAACCGCAATGGCCTGTACCCATCCCACCTCTTCCCGCAAGGGCATGGGAGGATCGGCGGTTTTATCGGTAAACTTTGCCGACGCCCAGGGAACTTCTGCCTGGGTAGTATCCGGCCTTCAGCGCGATGCGTCGATTGATACGATTGCTGCATATCCCAATGACCTGCTGCTGTTGCGGGGAAATCGGGTATGCAAGAGTCCCAAATTTGCCGTCGAGGCACTCCAATATTACCAGTTGGACTTCGAAGCGACTGCTACGCATCAGGCGATGTGGGCATTGGTATTCTGGGATAAAGACGGAAAAATGCTTCTGGCGGACATCTATTCCAGCATCGATCCGGTGAAGGACCTGCGGCAGCACCGCTTCCTGGCGCAAGCAAAAGCAGATGCCGTAGCCGCACAGTTTTGGTTGCAAAATAGAAATGACACGGCGGAAACCCGGATGTCCCGGATTTCAATAAGACCTATGGCGGATCCCAGTACATACATGACCTGGGCGGATAGCATTTATTCAGAAATGCCCCGGTTGGGCGAGAT
>CAYGTH010000711.1:0-3554 GCA_964352745.1 uncultured Bacteroidia bacterium | reverse complement strand
CTGAGAAGCTGCGGGATGTTGAGGATCCGATTTGAATAAGGAAATATATTGCTTCAGAAAACCGTTATATTGCATGGGAGAGAATATCTGTTCCCGGCAAGATTATTGTAACGAATCAGCTATGCAAATGAACCGCTATTGGGCGCTGTTTGGCTTGTTCCTGTGGGTCGGAGTATCCATAGGTCAGCCTAAGTCTACTTTTTTTTCATCCAAAAATGATAAGGGTAATCGCTATGAAGGCAGCTATGAGGATCAGGTCAGTAACCCCAGAATTGAACTGACGTCTTTTGTGGGAAATCTGGAACCGTATGAATTTGGGAAAGGGCAACATCTGAATGTAGAGTTTTATAGTCCGGAATCCAGAGACTATACCTTGCATGCAGAAGAGTTGAAGCGTATCAAGTACTATTGGATGCAAGACAAAGGAAAACTTGCCAAAAAAACCTGGAATGTTTTTCAGGATTGGCCGGTTGATCAGATCCTGAAAAGATATCAAATCTTCTATCGAGACCTTGCTATATTAATTCGGCTGGGAAAAGAATCAGACCAGATATTTGCCCCTGCGCTGGTATATCATAGTGATCGCCCCGATTCGCTGCGCCACTACATCATTCAACTGAGACTCGGAGTTTCGGTGGGATCTGGTTCATGGACTTTGTATCAGGGAAAACAAAACAAGGTGGAAAACAAACTCCTCGACCGGCCAACCCCCAAGCAATCGGCCGGCCGCGCTTTTCCTGTTTTTTTGTCGCACAAGCTGCTAAACAAAGGGGAAGGGTGGTACACCTTTGAATTTGACGCACGAGAAAAAGGCAATCTGAGGCCAGTACATTACGAATTTTCTTTCTACCACAAATCGCCAAAATGAAGCAATACGCTCATACCTATATACTTGATTTAATTGCTTCGGATGAACTGGACAAGGCATGTACCTTGCTGCAAAACCCCAAAATCCAACCTGAGCGGGAAGAGCGTCAGGATGCCCTTCAACTATCAGGCCGTCTCGCACGACTTGTTCGACAAATCAATCGAGGCACTATTAGTTCTGGCGATGCAAATGTGGAGCATAATCAGATTCGGAATGCATTATTGGTGCTGGTGGATACGGTGCCGCAAGATATTTTGGTAGATTCCGCAGAATTAGATCTGCCGAGTATTCAGAGCCGTAAATGGATGCGTCTGCTTCCTGCCATGATTTATTTACTGTTGGCAGGGGGATTGACAGTCTATCTCCTTCAACCCAAAAGTACGGTAAGGATAGAAGCGGATCTGGAGGTCGATCGATTTCAGTTTCGCTATCAACAGGGGCCAAATAATTTCATCCAAGGTGCTGCCCAAAGGTATGCCTGGCAGGATTATCAGGAGCTAACCGTAGAGGGAGAGCAGCTTAAATACGATGATAGCCAGGATGGAATGTGGGACGGCACTTACTCCCTTAAAAATGATCTCGTCCTCAGCCCTTATCCGGGAGTGTCGGGGGTCAGTATTGAGATTTCCGGGGCTGAGATGGAAAGCGCGTCGATTGAGCCGAATGCCTTTATCACCCTTGAGCGACCTGTGGAGGATCCTGAAATTTTCAGAATGATAGTTGAGCAGGAGAAGCCTTTGCAAGTCAAATGGATATATGCCGATAGCGCCGATATTGTTGCAGATATGGCAAACCTAGAAGGCTTGCCTGGAATTGATGAAATTCCCTTCCTCTCTCAATTGCGGGTATTTGCCCCGGAAGGAAGCGCACGGGAAATCAGGAGTTCGGGCGTATCAGGAACGGTCGCACTGGAAATGGAATTACTTGAGAACGACTCTCTGGAAGGCTATGACCTGGAGATTGCTGAACCTAAGTTTATTCGCGCAGAAGAACAGAAGCTGGTTTCAACCCTGATCTCGGGATCTGTCCGAATACAAGAGGCGAATCAGACCGGGTTTGATCCCATTCTGCTTGGAGAAAAAAAAAAACTTAATCTGGTCAGCACAAATAAGCTGTTCCTGGAGCGATTCTCTATTGACCAGGCCGGAATTTCACTTGCACTGAGTGGAGTCGTTGATGAGATCGAAGTCGGAGCAGAAAGAACTTCCGTGAAGCCCTCCCGGCTGGAATGGCTGTGGATGAATAAGCGATTGCCCCTGTTGGCTGGCGGATTTTTGCTGATCGGCTTATTGTTCTTTTTACCGGGGCCGCTAAGAGAACGCATCACGAGCGTATTGAAATTGATTCCCGGAGTGGGGTAGTATTTCAGGGGAAATCATAAGGCTTTCCGAAAAATAAATGATAACCTGCCTTGGATGAGCAGGGGCTGAATATATACGAATTGCCTCCTCATTGCTTTGCGGATAAGATTCTTAATAATGTAAACATAAGTCACATGCGTAAATTTCACTGCTTTGGACTCCTGGTGTTGGTGAGTATTCCTGGATTTTTGTTTGCTCAAGAAGATACTTCGTCCAGACCCAGGTCCAAACCCTATGTTGCGGTTCCTTCTATTTCTGAAAATGTTGAAAAAACAGCTGTAGGATTACTTAATCCCGTTGTCTTGATTCATGCTGGTCCCGATAATGCAGGGGGACAAGGTGCAGGAGTACTGACAGGTAATCTGGGAAATGAATTGTTTATCCTTACGGCTTATCATGTGATAGCCGAATACCCGGACCAGCTAAGCATAACTTTCAGGAACAATCAGGAAGCGTCAGCCGAGGTGGTAAATTCAAGTGAGGAGGTTGATATTGCCATAATCAAATGTAGAATCCCCGCTGGATTTAATATAAAATCCTCTTTTAAGTTTGCTGACAAAGACCCTGTGGTGAAAGAAGAGATCGTTTTGATTGGGCACCCTTCTGTTCAAAATTGGCGGGTAAACCATCGAAATCAGATTGATGGCTTGAAGCATGACCTGGATGATCGACTCCTGGAGGTAACTTCTGATTTTATCGTTGGAGGCTATAGCGGCGGGGCCATTCTGAATGAGAATCATGAATTGCTGGGAATCCTGACAGATGTGAATGACCACTTCTCTATTGGGGTCAAATCAGCTCATTTAAAGAAATTATTAAGTAGAAATTTCTGGAATGTTCCCGTTAATTATATGACAGGTATCTTTTTCGCTACAGGGGAGGAAAAAACTGCGTACCTGGTGCATCTTAAGGAAGCCGACAAGCTATTTGAGGAAGGATTAGCTGCCTATCGAAGAGAAGGTAAATTGACATCTCAAACGGAATCTATATTGACGCGATCCATAATGTCTCTTGAAAATGCGCTCAGAATCCTGCCTTCGGAGGAGCTGAAATCTATAGGTATGAACCGGTATGAAATTTTAAAGAGACTTAAAGGAAGACAACCCGAAAACAGAGGTAGGTCCGTTCCTGATCGATGAAGAGTATCATAAAGCCCAGCAGGATAAAACGCGGATTAAATGATCTCTGGAATACCTGCCGGTCGACAATGCGCAGCATTCACCTTGCCAATCAAAAGAGATTCCCTATCTTTCGAATCCAATAGATAACTTCGAATGGCCAACGAACCGATCACCGAGCAGGACAAGCAAAACATAGAAAAATAC
>CAYGTH010000710.1:0-3557 GCA_964352745.1 uncultured Bacteroidia bacterium | reverse complement strand
TTCTGCAGGGCCAGCGCGCTTAGATGTGATCTTCGATTGAAAATCAATTCTTTCCTCTTCTTTCTTTCTTCTTTCTTCTTTTCCACCGAGGCGGGTCGGCGATGCAGAAGCCATCGGGAAAAAGGGGGAAGCCTGCGCGTTGCATTGGCTCTGCGCTTTTTGCCCTGCTTTTTCTAAAAAAGTAGGAAGAAGACATAGAAGGAGATATGAAAGAAAAACAGCCTGGAGTATCCCGAGAGAGACTTACCTCATTTTTGCAGTAATCCTCAATTGTTTGAGTGGATACGGCAGAGAATCCGAAAAAAGAAATTAAAGGTCCGGGAAGTTTTGAATCATAACGGCGAAACAGGCTCCGGATTTAAACTCGTATATGAGATCTCCTTTGAACTGCTGCTTGACAAAATTCTGAATCTTACTGGGATTTTTAAGGGAAAATGAGTCAGTCTCGGTTGAATGAACAAGCCCCGGTCCATTATCGCGTACTTCCAGAAACAAGTGCTTATTATTTTGAACACGTAGGCTTACATACAGCTTGGGATTCGGTACAGCCGGGAAAGCGTGCTGAAGGGCATTGGTTACTAATTCATGGACCAATATGGCGATGGGAAAAGCTCCTGTTTCAGCAGGAAGCTTGATCGGCTCTATTCTTAGGTTAATAGCTGAATCAGAATAACCATTTCGTTTTGTTAGATCCAGACAAATTTGTTGAATGAAATCCTTCATGTCAATCGGGCTGCTGCCAAGGGAGGTAGAGGGAAAATGAGTAGGGAAAGCCATGTATTGTGTCTGCTAAAATTGATTGCCAGAATGAACTGCCTCATAAAAGTAAAGGAACCTATTGGGACATGAAATAAAATAAAGTTCATATTTTTGGATGTCTGATTCCCTTTTCGTGTCTCTTAAAGTGCTGTTATGAGTATTTTAGGCATGTTTTACTCATGGAAATAATAGAAAGTATTACTACAGCGAGGGGATTCTTTTGGGGAGCGGAAGTAAAAAAAATGGCTTTTTCTTGTGAGGATTTGTACAAAAACGGAATACCTTTAACCAGAACACATCATCCCCTAATCCTTTCTCATGAAAATTTCCCGTTTGAACGCGATTTGTTTCGGAATCCTCTGTTTCCTCTTTTTAGAGGCAGGAGCCCTCCATGCCTTTACGTTACCCGCCTTTTTCTCGGATGGGATGGTCCTTCAGCAGCAGGATACAGTCAAAATCTGGGGCTGGGGGAGTGCTCGGGAACCCATCCAGGTATATGCCAGTTGGGAAACCGACACCCTTCGTACGGTAGTTAACAGCAATGGAGATTGGGCCGTGCATATTCCTACGCATAAAGCAGGAGGACCGCATGAAATATATATCAAAGGACACAATACTCGCCTCCTTCGGGATATTCTGATCGGAGAAGTCTGGATTTGTTCTGGGCAATCGAATATGGAATGGACTGCAAATGCAGGAATAGATAATGCCGCTGTTGAGATTGAGGCTGCCACCTATCCCAATATCCGATTCTTTACGGTAGATCATCGATCTGCCGAGTATCCGCAATTGGACCTCAGCGGCTCCTGGGCTGCTTGTTCGCCTGAGACCATGCAGAATTTCAGTGCAGTGGGCTACTTTTTTGGGAGAAAGCTCCATGCAGAAATGGGGGTGCCAATTGGAATTATTAATTCCAGTTGGGGCGGTACACCGGCAGAAATATGGATGCCAGCCAGCCAGATTGAAGCAGATCCGGTCCTGGCACAAGCAGCCACAAAAATTGGCCCACGCCCTTGGGGCCCCTATGAACCGGGTCGGGCCTTTCATGCGATGATTGCGCCCCTCACAGGTTTCCGAATCGCAGGAGCGATCTGGTACCAGGGAGAATCCAATGTGCCCAATGCCATAACCTATCAGCACCTGTTTTCTACCATGATCAACAGCTGGAGAGCGGCATGGGGCTATGAATTCCCCTTTTATTGGGCCCAGATTGCCCCTTTTACTTACGGAGGGGAAACCGGGGTGCGGATTCGGGATGAGCAGCGAAAAACGCTCTCCCTGCCCCAAACAGGGATGGTAGTTACGAGTGATATAGGAGATACAACTGATATTCATCCCAAAAATAAGCAGGATGTAGGCCTGCGGTTTGCGATGCTGGCACTCAAGCAGCATTATCAGTTAACGGACGTCATCGTTTCAGGCCCGCTCTACAAAGGCTATGAAGTCGATGACCAACAGATTCGACTGTTTTTTGATCATGCAAAAGACTTGTATGCAAAGGGAGGAACCTTAACTCACTTTGAAATAGCGGGTCCTGACAAGGTTTTTCATCCGGCCATCGCCCGAATCGAAGGAGAGACGATCATCGTATCCGCTCCCGCTGAAAAACGACCGGTTGCTGTCCGCTTTGCCTGGAAGAATACAGCCGAACCTAATTTGTTTAATGAAGTGCATCTCCCCGCATCTTGTTTCCGGACGGATGATTGGGAATGAAGCAGGTGGATGAAGTCAATATACTCGCAGGAAATCTCTTTCAGATCGAAAAATCCTCCCTTATATTTGCGGCATGAGTGCCGATGCTACTGAAGAAAAAGACCGAGAGATCATTCGATCGATCAACGATATTCACAAAAAAGTGGAGGAAATGCCACTGGAAGAATTTGGAGGGTTCACCGCAGAGATGCAAGGCGAACAGCCGTTTTTATTCTCCCTGTTACTCGGTTATCAAAAGCGGGGTGGGTATTCTGCCCGGCAATTAGATGGGATCGTGAAGGTGTTTGGGGTGATGTGGGCCTATTTTCGGGAACAAACTCCCACTTCTTCTATTTCCATTACTGCTGAATACTTTGAGGAAAAAGTAACTGCGAATAATGAACTGTTGCAGAGTTGGTCCAAAGGAGGCTCAGCGAACCTGACGCAATTTTTGCCGCAGTATCCGCATCGCCACATCTTTACGTTTGTGATGGTGTATTTCTCCCAGCGTATGGAATTTCAGCCCTTGCAACCGGATGCCCGTGCAGCGCTGATTTATGAGTGCAAATCTATTATTGACTGTTTAGGAGCTGATTAGCCCATTTCTTGTTGCGCTTTCAGGGCCATCGCGTAGTACTTCATTTGCTTCATCATCGCGCTCAATCCATTGGATCGATTGGGAGACAGATGCTCACGAACCCCAATGGCATCGAGAAAAGAAAGATCTGCATTAAGGATTTCTGTGGGCGAATGATTGGATAGAACCCGAACCAGCATAGCGATCAGCCCCTTGGTGATAACGGCGTCACTGTCTGCCTTGAAGACCACCTTCCCCTCCTCATTTCCGGCGACCAGCCATACTTGTGATTGGCAGCCTCTCACGATGTTGTCTTCCGTTTTTTCGGATTCCGGTAAGGGTTCCAGTTCACGCGCCATCTCGATGATGTGGGTGTATTTATCCATCCAGTCATCCAGAAATTCAAACTCTTCTACGAGGGTCTCCGCTATTTCTTGTATCGTCATAATTGCCAGTTCTATTCCGGCACAAATATACGAGAATTCAAGCTAAACCTTGTCCGGTTTTTTTACCTCGAAAGGCAAGGAAC
>CAYGTH010000709.1:0-3587 GCA_964352745.1 uncultured Bacteroidia bacterium | reverse complement strand
CGCCACCTCGACGCGCTCCGCAAGGCCCAAGCCTCTATCGAAGAAGTCCGAGATGGGCTGGCCAATGGCCTGACCGGGGATTTGCTGTCGATCGATATTCGCACGGTCCTGCACTATATCGGTGAGATCACGGGGGAAATATCGACGGAGGAAGTGTTGGGGAATATCTTTGGGAAGTTTTGTATTGGAAAGTAAAGCCGTTTTTCAAACTTGTACTAATTCGCACAAAAACAATATACCATGGCTCATCTTGTTGGCCATTCATCAGGATTACTTGATTGATGAATAACTTCAATGATATCGAGAGCGAAGGGATCTGGATGATAGTGATAAAAAATGGAATACTTGAATTTCTTCAGGATAGCTCTGCGGATAGCAGGGTTGATCAACTGAAAAGCAGAAGGATGCCGCTCAATTACCTGAACGGTAGTAGCGAACTCTGTAAAGAATTCGTCTCCAAGTCCGTTCTTTACCTCTTCCAGATAATCCCAGATTTCACTGACTTGTTCGCTCGCGACAGGAGATATTCTCGCGATGTTCATGAAGTCTTTTTGTCGCGTGCGGCGCGTTTTTGCTCAATCATTTCCGTTACTTCCGAAAGAGAATATCCTGGATGGCCACTTTCTTTCCAGGCTTCCCAGGTTTTTTCAGCATACTGAGCTTGCCGGACCGTCAAGTCAGATGGGGGTTTTAGGCTGTCAAGAATCGCTTGAGCCAGGTCCCAACGCTCGTTTTCGGGGAGTAGCAATATTTTTTCGAGTAATTCAGCCATGCTTACAATATACGAAAATCATCGTGAATGGGTGCTTCAATATAAACTTTTGCATCCCATAATGAGGGAATTTCGTATATGTAAACATGAGTATTGATCTAGCACCCATATTGAGTTTATCCAGGCAAGAACGCCTCTTGGTCATTCAGGCGATAGCTGAATCGTTGAAACAAGAGGAAGAGATGGAGTGGGAACCCTCTACTGAGCAAAAAGAACGTCTCGAGGCGATCAGTTCCCGGATACATGCTGGCGAACGTGGAAGAAGCTGGAAGGAAGTCAAGAATAAGATCATGAAAGAGAATGGTCTATAGAATTGAAATTTTTCCGGAAACAGAACTGGCAATCAATACGGCTGTTCGTTCCCATGAAAGTAGAAAAAAAGGAACCGGTTCGGATTTATGGGTTGAGATAGGTGCATATTCCACAGCAAATTGGTTCTTGCGCACTTTTGGGGACGGTTAGCCAGGCCTGGGCGCGTGGCCCCACCCCTCCGGAATACACAAGTAAAGGGCAATTGGAATTCAGTCCCTGGATAAGAGGAATCTATCTCAGTAAAAAACAGTCTAATACAGAAAAAATGCACTCCATTTGTATTCCAACCAGTATAACTAATTGACAATCAGCACTAATCACTTTCTGTATCAATCCCCCTCCCCCAATTACTTTTGCAAATCTGAATTCTGATCACTATATTTCGTATCGCGATTCGCAATATGGAATATTTAACTATGAAATCTCATAAAGGCATGCGACCGCAGGACATCGTTGTGCTACTAAAGATTGCTGCGCTGGGTCGAGAGCCTTGGTACGTGAAAGATTTGGCGATGAGTGTCGGAATCAGTCAGGGAGAGGTCAGCGAGTCCCTCAAACGATCGGCTTACGCAGGCCTTCTCGCCGACGATAAACGAACCCTGATGCGCGGCGCATTACTAGACTTTCTGAGTTATGGATTTCGCTATGTATTTCCGCAAAAGCCTGGTTTTGAAACACGGGGGGTACCCACGGCACATGCTGCGGCTCCCTTACAGGACCTGATTCGGAGTGAAGTGAATTATGTCTGGCCATACGCAAAAGGAGAAACTCGAGGTTTCAGCATCGAAGCCTTGCATCCGGGCGTACCCGAAGCGAGCCTGAAAGATCCCCGGCTTCATGCCTTACTCGCCCTGGCCGACGCCCTTCGGGTCGGTAAATCCCGCGAGCAGGAAATTGCCCGGCAGGAATTGGAAAAACGGCTGAATCATGAACAATACGTCACATAATCTAAAAGCACTTCAGAAGGTGGCAATGGCCTTAGGCGATCTACACAGTCAGGTCGTATATGTAGGAGGTGCCGTTGTCAGTCTCTACGCCGATGATCCTGCTGCCGAAGATGTACGCCCGACGGAGGACGTAGATATTTTCCTTGAAATCACCTCTTTTGGCGAATTGGAGCAATTGCGTGAAGACCTGACGGTACGAGGTTTCTATCAATCCAGTGCGGATGATGTTATATGCCGATTCCACTATGAAGAACTACAGGTAGATGTGATGGCAACCCATGAAGTCGGATGGGCACCTGCGAATCGTTGGTTTGGTCCTGGATTGAATTACGTCGAGCATGTCAGGATTGGAGGCATGACTTTTCAACTCCTATCTTGCCCCTTTTATGTAGCCTCGAAATTTGACGCTTTTCATAGTCGGGGAAAGGACCCGCGGACCAGTCATGATTTTGAAGATATCGTATATGTCCTTGATAACCGAAAGAATTTGTCCAAAGAGATTGGAGATGCACCATCAAAGGTGAAAGCCTTTTTGCGCGAGAACCTGCAATTGATTTTGACCGACACGAGCATGCAGGAAGCAATTATTGGCAACCTGAGTTATGGGATACAAAGTCAACGATTTGAGCTGATCATGGAAAAGATTCGTAAGCTATGAGTAGGTGCAATTAGCGTCTTGGAGCACCGCTAATTTTAAAAGAACTCAGTCAGAGTAACGAAGAAAAACAAACCGCTGGTTGACTCTCCACGCAATTGAGCTATTCCGGAGGTTCGAGGTTGCGCAGCTTCCGAGGGCAATCCGGAATCTCCAGCTTCCTTACCCCAAACCCTGTAACCGGACTATTTCACCCCTGATCCAGGGCAGCCAACTCTTTCTCCTAAGAATGGTAAAATCCATTGTCTCCTCCAAATGGGATGTTTATATTGAAGTATTCCCGGATTCGGGAGCCTTCGTTGGACTTAACCTAATCGAATTTATCAATGGAAAGGAGAAAATTCATTAAAAGGAGTACCGCTGCCGCGGCAGGGCTGGCCTCATTTTCAATCGTGCCCTCCACGGTGTTTGGCAAAGCCTTCGGGCATATTGCTCCGGCCGAAAAAGTAAACATCGCATTCTGTGGAATCGGAAATAGGGGAGGGGGCATCGCCAAATCGTTGTATAAGACCGGCATGGTCAATGTAGTGGCCCTCTGCGATGTCGATATGGGCGCGCCACATACCCTTGAACTGATCAACATGTTTCCAGACGTGCCGCAATTCCAGGACTTCCGGCAGATGTTTGACAAAATGGGAAATAAAATCGAAGCGGTCAGTGTCGGTACCCCTGACTTCTCGCATTTTCCAATTAGCATGCTGGCCATGTCCCTGGGCAAACATGTCTATACCGAAAAGCCGATGGCCAGGACTTTCAACGAGGTGGAACTGATGATGGCGGCTGCCCAAAAATATCAGGTAGCCACTCAAATGGGCAATCAGGGCCATTCGGAAGCCAACTATTTTCAGTTCAAAGCGTGGACCGAGGCAGGCATCATCAAAGACGTTACGGCCATCACCGC